>JBBECN010000203.1:0-14591 GCA_040881795.1 Akkermansiaceae bacterium | reverse complement strand
CACGGTTGTCGCGTTGATCGAGGAAAATCCCCTGCGAGTAGCCGGATTGGAATGAGATTTCAAAACTCACCCCGTTTTCCCGAATCAGAAATGGCGCGGGTGTCTGCGGTCCTGATAGATAGACCGGCGATTCTTTCTGATGCTGGTCGAGCCGTTTCCAATAGCAGGAATGCCCTTGGTCGCGGAGCCACTCGCGGACTTGCGGCGCGATGTGATCGTGGGGCGTGGAGACCAGCCACCGCTCGTCAAAAGTCTCCAAAATCAATCCAGGCAGGTCGTCGCCGCTGCCATCGATGAGGCGCACGGCGTTGGTTTCCGAATCGAGCAGGCTGGCGCGTTTCGTGACGGCGGATTGGAGAAGGTGCTGCATGAGGCGGCGCACGCTATAAGGCCTGCCGCCCGACGACCAGACCGGATTCAGGCACCGGTTGGAGAGTGGTTCTCTCCAACCGGCGTGGCAGGCTCATTTGCCCAAGGCGTCGTCCACTTTCTCGCCGGCTTTTTCGATCGGGCCCTTCGGGTCCACGGCGTCCTTCACGTCTTCGATCACCTTGTCCACGCTTTCGCCGGCCTTTTCAGCAGGGCCTTTGGGTTTGCAGGAGACCAGGGATGCCGCAACGGGCAGGAGGCACAACGACATCAATAGAGATAATTTCATGTTTCGGATGGTTTTGGTTGGTGGATCGCGGGCGAGAGTCGCCTGCAATCACCCCACAACCTCGCATGCCAGGCGTGAATAGCGACCCGTATTTGTCGGGAGAATTGGAGGAAGAGAGGGACAGTAAGGTCCCTGCTCGAATGGCACGTAGTTAAGGCCAATTCCGAAGAGTTAGACTCGGAGCAAGATGCTCCGACAACGGTCTGGAGCGAGACGCTCCAGCCACGATGCGCCGATGATCGGCTTAACTGCGTGCCATTCGTCCCTCCTCCTGATTGCAGTTCTATCAGACTTTCATCAGGTCGGCTTCTTTGGCGACGGCGTGTTCCTCGATCTTTTTGGTGAACTTGTTAGTAAGTTCCTGCACTTCCTTTTCGAAATCCTTCTGGCCGTCTTCGGTGATGAAGTTGTCGGCTTTCATTTTTTTGGCCGAGTCCATGCCCTCCTTGCGGGCGGCGCGGAGTCTCACTTTGGCTTCTTCGGCGAGTTGTTTGATCATTTTCACCATGTCGCGACGGCGCTCTTCGGAAAGCTCCGGGATCGGTACGCGGATCGAGCGGTCGGCAGCGGCGGGGTTGAGCCCGAGTTTGCACTCGCGGATGGCGCGCTCGATGTCACGGGTGGTGGCGGGATCGAAAGGTTGGACCACCAGCATCCGGGGTTCGGGGGAGTTGATCACGGCGAGGCTCTTGAGCTTCGACACCGCACCGTAGGCGTGGACATGCACGTCGAGGTTCTCGATCAAGGCCGGGCTGGCCTTGCCGGTGCGAACCCCGGCGAATTCGTGGATGAGGTAATCGACGCATTTGGTCATCGCGTCTTCGACTTCAAAAATAGCTTCTTCAGGGTCCATGATGGTGGGGAATTGAAATTTGAGATTTGGGGTTCACTCGCCGTGGACCAAGGTGCCGATCGGTAGGCCGCGAAGCGCGTGGGAGAGATTGCCGTGGGGGCCGAGATCGAATACGATGATGGGCACGTGATTGTCCATGCAGAGGCTGAAGGCGGTGGCGTCCATCACGTTGAGGCGCTGCGAAAGGCACTCATGGAAGGTGACCGTTTCGTAGCGCACGGCGTCGGGATTGTGACGTGGGTCAGAATCGTAAACGCCGTCCACTTGGGTGGCCTTGAGGATGACATCCGCGCCCATTTCGCTGGCGCGGAGGGCGGCGGTGGTGTCGGTGGAGAAAAACGGGTTGCCGGTGCCGGCGGCGAAAATGACAACTTTGCCTTCGTCCAACTGGCGCTCGGCCTTGCGGCGGATGAAGGTTTCGGCCACGTTTTTCATCTCGATGGCGGATTGCACCACGCAGGTGACGCCGTGATGTTCGAGTGCGCCTTCGAGCGCGAGGGCATTCATCACGGTGGCGAGCATGCCGACGTAATCGGCGGTCGCGCGGTCCATTCCGCGGGCGGAGGCGCTGGCACCACGCCAAAAATTCCCGCCGCCCACGACGATCCCGAGTTGCAGGCCACCCTCGACCGCCTCGCGGATTTCCAAGGCGATGCGGTCCACGATTTCCGGCGAAATATTGTCACGGGATCCGGGGCCGCGAAGGGCTTCGCCGCTGAGTTTGAGAATGGCGCGTTTGAAAGGGCGTGGGTCTTTGGTTGAAAGTGTCATGCTTACGAGTGGTTGGCAGATGAAAGCGGAATCCCCCCGGGATTGAAAAGGGAAAACGCGGAATCAATTCGCCACCGGCTCGGCACCGAGGACAAAAGTGGTGCTGAGGTCCCGCAAACTCGCTTTGGCTTCGTCGGCGCCGTCGATGGTAAGTGTGACATTGAGCGGCTGGGGTTGCGGGCGTTGGTAATCTTCGAGGGTTTTGCGGATGGCGATGATCGCGAGTTTGAGGATCTGGCGGCTGGTGAGATCGACGTCGGCGGGGATCGCCAGGTTGGTGACGTCGAGGCGGACGGCGAGGCCGGCTTCCGTCATTTCACCGCTGATACTGATATTGCAGAGCACCAGTAGGTTCACCTCGATGACCTTGTAATTCGGATGGTTGGTGGGAATCGCATGGGGGCTTCGTATGGCATCGATCAAAACCTCGGGAAACGCGCCGGTCAGCGCCATCGGGCGGGGCATGACCGAGGCTTGCAGGGCGTCGCCGACATCGGAGATCGCTTCGTCGCCGTCGGTGCCATGCAGGCTGAGTGGCTCGTAGATGGGCACCACCATGATCGTCGAAGCGGACGCCACAACGAGGTGGAGGGCGATGAGAAATAGTGCCGCTGTCAAAATTTTCATAGGTGGTATTCTGGCGCAGGTTGTGGGGCTTGGCGAGTCGAAAGACGATCGTCGGGCTTCGCCGCGCTTGCCATCCGCCGGGATCTGGGTTTGTCATTGGCCATGGATTATTTGGCCCGTGCGCGCTCCGTGATTGAGATTGAAACCGACGGTTTGCAAAGGATGTCCCAGCGGCTGGATGGCAATTTCGTCGAAGCGGTTAAAATCCTCCGCCACACGCTCGATCACCGAGGGAAACTGGTGGTGGTGGGCATTGGGAAATCCGGCAACATCGGCCACAAGATTGCCGCCACGCTGAACTCCACCGGAGCAACGGCCGTGGTGTTGAATTCGCAGAACGCGCTTCACGGCGACTTGGGGCTGCTCTCGGATGGCGATGCCGTGATCGTGCTTTCCTACTCGGGGGAGACCCGTGAGCTGCTCGATCTGATGCCATTTATCAAACGCTTCGACGTCAAGCTCATCGCCATCACCGGCAAGCCGGATTCCACCCTGGCCCGGTTGGGTGAGGTTACGCTGGACACCTCGGTGGCCCGCGAGGCATGTCCGCTCAATTTGGCACCGACTTCATCGTCCACGGCGATGTTGGTGATGGGCGATGCGCTGGCGATGGTTTTGCTGGAGTCGCGGGGCTTCACGGAGGCCGACTTCGCGCGTTTCCATCCTGGCGGTTCGCTTGGCCGGGCCTTGCTCACGCGGGTTTCCGACATCATGCGTTCTGACGCCAAGCTGCCGACGGTCACGGAGGAGGCAAATGTATTTTCCGCGTTGGATGCCATGAACCGGGTCCGTGCCGGCGCCTGTTTGATTTTGAAATCGAACGGCGCTCTCGCGGGGATTTTCACCCATGGTGACTTTGCCCGAAGTTTCCGAAGTGATCCCCAACTGGGCGAAAAACCGGTGGCGGAGCTGATGACGCGCAACCCCATCGCAGTGCATGCGGATTCGTTGGCGGTGGAGGTTTTGAAAACCATCGGTGCAAACCGGATCGACGACATCGTGGTGATGGATGAAAACGATAGACCGGTGGGGCTGATCGACACGCAGGACTTGGCGCGGCTCAAGATTGTGTGAGATGGGCGGCTGCACTGGGCTCCGGCATCCGGGCACAAAAAAACGGATGCCGTTTGGCACCCGTCGATTTTCCCTGATTGCGGAACCGGAAAGATCACTCAGCGGTCTCGGAGCGTTCCGGTGCTGGAGCGTTCGAGTAGCGCCAGCGGATTTTATTGCGCTTGGAGGCGGAACGCAGCTTGCGTTGCTTGCGCTCGGTCGGAGTCTCAAACGCGCGGCGGCGGCGCATTTCTTCGAGGATACCCTCGGCATCAAGTTTGGTTTTGAGGCGCTTGAGAGCACGGTCAACGGGCTCTCCTTTCTTCATGGTCACTCCACGCATGCGATGATGGTTTGTTGGTTGTTGTTGGTTCCGCAGGTTTGTCGGGGCGCGGTAGATGCGTGATCGGCCACGACTTGTCAAGACAGAACCCGACGGGAATTTGAAAAAATAGGAAAAAACGGGCGCTTGCTTCCACGCCCGCGGTCGCTTATAGAGCCTCGTCCTCGGGCTATTGGCACGCGTTTGTGCCAACCGTTCGGTTAAACATCCGGCAGTCCGAGGGAGTAAAACCATCACCTAATGTATCGTATTCCCTTCGACCGGGTGAACTGGATCACCAGTTCATTCCTTATTGGCACCGCTCTGATCGCTCTGATTGGAGTTCCCATCTACCTCGTGAAAGTCGGCATCGACTGGTTTCAGTTCGCCATGTTTTTCTTTTACGTCACCGCCACCATGATGAGCATCACCGTGGGATATCACCGCCTGTTCTCGCATTTGTCGTTCAAAGCCAAATTGCCGGTCAAGCTGTTCACCCTCATTTTCGGCGCCTGCGCGTTTGAAAATTCCTGTTTGAATTGGGCGTCGGACCATCGCCGCCATCACAAACACGTCGATCACGATGAAGATCCCTACGATATTTCCAAAGGGTTTTTCTGGGCGCACATCGGCTGGTTGCTCTTCAAGCTCAACCCCGAGCCGCCGATGGACAACGTCGCGGATCTCCGCAAGGACAAGTGGGTCATCTGGCAGCACCAATACGTGCACTGGATCGGCCTCGTCGTTGGTTTGATCATTCCCACCGCGCTCGGCTACGGCTGGAACTTCGCGATGGGGCTGGACCCATGGACCGGTGCGCTTGGTGGCTTCCTCATTGCCGGTGTTGCCCGGATCGTCGTCGCTCAGCATTGCACGTTCTTCATCAACTCGCTCTGCCACACGGTGGGTCGCCAACCTTATTCCACGAGCCACAGCGCCCGTGACAGTGCGGTCATGGCCTTCCTGACCTTTGGCGAGGGCTATCACAACTATCACCACGAATTCCAGCACGACTACCGCAATGGCGTGAAGCCATGGCAGTGGGACCCGAGCAAGTGGACGATCTGGACGCTTTCAAAACTCGGCCTGGTCGATGGCTTGCGCCGCGTGCCTGCCAGCCGGATTCTGCTCTCTGAAATGGGCGAAGCCCGCCGCAAGGCGCAAAAGCAGCTCGCCGAAATCCGCGAGGGCCACGGTGCCGGCCACCGTGCGGCCGATGCGCTTCACGAACTCGTCGAACAGCTCTCCGCCAATTATCACGAATTGGAGAAGGCGGTTTCCGACCGGGTCCAGCTTTCCCGTGACAAGCTCAACCAGTGGCAGGACGAAACCCGCAGTCTGATGCGTGAGTTCAGCCGCATGGCCGCCGCTCATACCGCCTGATTCATTCAGGCGCTATCCATCATTTGAAGCACCCTGGGATCGTAAGATCCCGGGGTGTTTTTTGTCGATTAATACCCCTGCACGTTGATTTCGTCGCCGCTGAGGGTCTTGACGCGTTTCCCCATCTTTTTCTGGATCAATTTGAAATGGTCCATTTCTTCCGGGCTGACGAGGGAAATGGCGTCGCCGGGGGACTCCGCACGGCCGGTGCGACCGATCCGGTGAATGTAGTCCTTGGGCGAGCGGGGGAGCTCGTAATTGATGACGCAGGGTAAAAATTCGATATCGATCCCGCGGGCGAGCAAGTCGGTGGCGACGAGCACGTGCAGCTGACCGGCCTTGAATTGCTGCAACGTGAACCGTCTGGCTTGTTGGCCGAGCTTCGAATGGACGGCGGCGGCGTGGATTCCGTTTTTGAGCAGCTTGTTGACGATGGCATCCGCCTTGAGGGTGGACGACGCGAAGACCAAAACTTGTTTCAAATCCCCATGCTTGATCAGGTGGCGCAGCAAGGGGCCCTTTTTTTCTTCAGAAACCAGATAGGCAAGCTGGTGGATCAATTCGATTTCGTCTGTTTTCGCCCGGATTTCGATCACCTGTGGGTCCTTCAAAATCACCCTTTGAACTAGGCTGAGATCGTCACTGAGCGTTGCGGAAAATAACAGGTTCTGGCGCTTCGGCGGCAGCAAGGCGAGAATGCGGTCCACTTCATCCTTGAAGCCGAGATTGAGAATTTTATCCGCCTCATCGAGCACCAGAGTGGCGATGGACGACAGCCGCACGGCATTTTTCTCCACCAATTCCAACAACCGCCCGGGAGTGGCCACCACGATATGCGCCTTGCCGATGGCTTGCATTTGAGGGTTGATCGAGACCCCTCCATACACCGCCTGACAGTTGAGCCGCTCGGTGAGTGCCGGGATGAAGGTCTGAAAAACCTGTTGGACCTGATCCGCCAGTTCGCGCGTCGGCACCAGCACCAGCACGGTGGGCTCTCGATAGTGGGAAACCGTCGCTTGCTGGATCTGGTGCAGAATCGGCAACACGTAGCCCGCCGTTTTGCCCGAGCCGGTTTTGGCGATTCCCAAGACATCCTTTTTGGCGATCACCGCCGGGATGGCCTGCTGTTGGATGGGAGTGGGGCCGGCATAGCCTTCCGCTTGCAGAGTCTTCAGGAAAACGGGAGACAGACCGAGCGAGGAAAAGCACATGGGTGGGGTAGGATGGTCGGTTCTGGAAATTCTGGCGAGCCTGTATTTGGCCTCCGCCCCGGGACCGCCGACGTCCTCGTCGGCATGCGAATGGAATACCCGCGGAAAGGCCGTCGCGACTCTTCGTTGACATTTCTTTCGCATGCCGACGAGGACGTTGGCGGTCCCAAGCACTGCCCTGCCGCCTCGCAAAGATGTTATGAATGAATGGCACGTCTTGTGCTCCCTTCCCCGGTTGCACGCCAGATTGGGAGTTGATGGATCGTTTCCGTGAGGCTCTTGGTGAATTGCGCCCGCTCATTACCACTCCCGAACACCTCTTCAAAAGTGGTGACCGGCGTGACTTCCGCAGCCTGATCAGTCAGCTGTTAGGCTCTGAGGAAATCTGGAGTTTTTACATCTATTCGGCACCCTCCCGAACCACACTCGCGAGGATGCGCTCAACCTCCGCATGTTGCTCGCGCGGATGCCCGGCTTGAAGTCGGCCTGCTGCTCAAGTTCCGCAATTCACCGCAGGAACTCGACCTCGACCTCGGCCGCGCCGCCGCGAAGCGCTTTCTCGAGCCCGAAGCCTAGGCCGCCGCGAACCGCAAGCTAGGAGTGCTGCGCTGGACGGTGCGAATGGCCAAGGACCGCAAGCTCTTCACTCCCGCGAAATTCGAGTTCAGCACCCGCGCCCTCAATGAATGCGGCCGCATGGTGGGAGGCTGGATCAAGAGCCGTGGCGGTGTCACTACGCCTCTCAGCGCAGGCGGCGGCGCGTGACGCGCTGTCTCATGTGGACAATGGTGACTACTTGAAACTCATCGCCGCGCACATCGTAGATGATGCGGTAAGAGCCTTCATGCACTTCGCGCAGGCCAGACCCGCTGAATTCGTGAACGGGATGCCCACGGGAAGACATCGCGGAAGCACGTTCGACGCGGGCGATCAGCCGCTCGACCTGCAATCGCGCATAGTGCTCCGAATCGCGGGCAATGAAGTCCCGGACGGCCTACAGATCGCCCCGCTCCTGCCCTGACCATGTGATGCTCATGCCGCACCAAACTCGCTGCGGATGGCTCCGTGGTCATGAGTGTGACCGTTTCGTAAATCGGATAGACCGGCTTCGATCTTTTGGCGCACCAGGATTTCATACATCAAGTCATCCCAACTAGCAGTGTCCGGCAATTGGCGCACGAGAAGCGCGGCCGCCTTCTTGATGGAGGTGTTTTTTTCAACTGAAGCCATGCCACAAATGAACCTCAATTGAAGAATAGCGCAAGACCCCTTTACCCATCGAACCCGTATTCCAGTTCCAATTCCGCGAGCCAGTGCCGCGAGCCGGCATGAAAGGGAGCGCACTACCGCCGGGAGCGCAGGCCAAAGGATTGCGAAAGGTCAGCCCATGCACGGCTTGTCCTGCTCTCCTTGGCATCCAGCTTTCGCCCCGCTTTCACATGCGGCCTGCGGCCAGGCCGCGCTACCTCCCCTTTCTCTTCTTCAACATTTCAACATTTCAACATTTCAGCATTTCAGCATCTCACCTCCCGCCTACCCTTGAGTTTGCCAAACGGCAACCGCGAGGAAATCCCACACCTCAACAAACCTGACTTTTTCCAGGAAATCCCCCCACGCTGCGACGTTTCGTCGTAAATATCGCCGATTCGACGAGGCAATGATCTTTTGGATTGCCGCCGCGCGCGCCCGTCGTAATTGCAACATCGCCTTGGGTTTCGTTCCTAACGAAAAAACGCTCACGCCCTCACCATTGACCGATTTTACCATGAGCAAAAATATCAAACCTCCGATGCACAATTCCTACATCCCTACGCCTCTTCTGATGGCTCTCGTCACGTTTCGCCATTCTCAACTCGTTGGATTATAAGTTTGCCTAGGATTTTGAATAACAGATTCAAGGTCCATTTTCGGAAAGGTCCAAGCGCAGATGAATAGGATAGACGCAGATGCAGAACACGGATGAAGAATAGATCGAGAGACATTTCCCTCCCGTCTTTGCCCCCCCGTCTTCCGTCCTCTACTGCATCTGTGTCCATCCTGTTCATCAGCGGTTTTATGATTCGTCTTCATTCTAGAATCCGCAGTTGGCAAAGAGGATGACAGGCGGACAGAAGTTTCCACCCTCCTCATTCGAAAAACGGGTCAGTGCGAAAAAGGGGTCAGTGTGCAACCTACCCGGTTCTGGCAGTCACCGAGGCCGTGTTCTGGGCGGCCCTCCAGATCAAGAACCGCTACAAGCTTTCCTATTGGGACTCCGCGATCATTGCAGCGGCTGTGGAACTTGGATGCCAGACCGTCTATTCGGAAGACTGGAATCACGGACCGAGTTATGCGGGTGGTTGTGTCATCCACCCATTTGTCGAGTAAGCTCGTTGGTCTTGCGTCAAGGCGCGCATTCCTGACTCGTCCTGCTCGCCCTGCTCGGGTTGGTTCCGTTGCTGCGCCGCAGAAGGAACTGAGGCAGCTCTCAAGAGGGGGACCATAAGGTCCCCACTCGAATGGCACGTCGTTAAGGCCAATTCCTAAGAGTCAGACTCGGAGCAAGATGCTCCGACAACGGTCTGGAGCGAGACGCTCCAGCCACGATGCGCCGATGATCGGCTTAACTACGTGCCATACGTCCCCACCCCTCATCGTGGCGAGCCTCCCACCGGGCGCGAGCAGGGCGTCGTTACATGTTCCCAGACCCATCGAAGCCCCTGCATACGGGCAACGGGATTCATGATTGCATGGGGAGGCACCCGATCTCAAAAATCCATTGGACATTTTTTTGAGTGTTGCTTACGGGAGAGCCGTATAGAATTCATAAAATCCCATGCAATATTTCCTAACCGCGTGGGATGCCCGTGCAGGTCCATTCCTCTGGATCTTGAAGCCAATCACCCGCTATTTTCTCTTGTGCAGCGCGGCCTTGGCCGAGTTTTCGGCGCGGGGGCAGGACCTGCTCGCACCGCTGGTCGTCGTCGCCCAGCGTGATCAGGAGCTTGATCAAGAGTCGCTTGCAAATTTGGCAGGTGGCGGGGACCTGCGGAACTTGCTGCAGTTTCAACCGAACGCACAAGCCGGAGGAGCGCCGGGAAGCCTCTTCACGGTCCGCGGCATCGGCCAGGAGGGAACCCTGGCTCCGGGCAACCGGACGAACGTCGGCTTGACGGTGCTCGCGGGAGACTTTCCGCGCTCGACCAACAGCCTGTGGGCTTTTGGCGCGCCGAGCTGGGACATGCAGGAGCTTAGCGTTAGCTACGGTCCCAGCCTGTTCAGCAAGGGGCCGGCCGCTCCCGGCGGTGAGCTGCGCCTCGAACCCCGGGCACCCGAGTTTTACCAAGAGGGAAAATTGCTGGCGGAAATCGGCGGCCAAGGGACCTATCGCAGCGGGGTCACCTCAAACACGGTGTGGATTCCAGATCGCCTGGCGCTGCGCTTCAACCTGCTGGCGGATGGCAATGATGGCGGGATCACCAACGTCTATGATGAAGACGACCGTTTCGCCGCGGTCGACCGGCTCCTGCTTCGCAGCCAAGCGCGCTGGCGCCCGGCCGGGGATGACAGCTCGGTGGTCGATGCGCTGATGGAGACCACCCGCACGCGCGGCAATCCTTTGGATCTGGCTGGGATGCGGCCTGACTTCGAGCTTTTCGACCGCAAGGTGAACCTGAACACTTCCGAGCAGGTGCCCGCCGACCACCTCGGCCTCTCACTCTCTCTGAAAACGCAGCTGGATCCTTCCTGGCGGCTTGAGGCGTGGAGCACCCTGCAGCGCACCAACGGCTACCAATTGGTGGATTTCGATTCGACACCGTTTTACAATTGGTGGTCTCGCGCTGACGTGGACGAAGAGCGCGCAAATGGCGGTTTCCGCCTTCATCAAGACGGCGAGCTATTCTCTTCCCTCATCGGGTTCTATGCCGACCAGGCGGACTACCAAGTCGATCTCTATGGCGAGGGATTTTCCAGCGACGCCACGGGCTTGCCGTTCAGGAGTCTCTTGGATGAAACGGTGGAGATGGCGGCCCTCTATTTCCGCGGGGAGATCCAGTGCGGCGGGGGAATCCGCAGCTACGGCGGCGTCAGGCTCGACACCCAGCAGCGCACGGTGCGCATGGATTCCGACTACCCCGCCACCGGAAAGGCGAGTCAGCAAGAGCGGGTGAGCTCGGTCGAGTTCTTGCCGGAGCTCGGCATCGAGTGGAGCGGGGAGCGGATCAAGGCGGGCCTCCGGATCAGCCGCGCCTATCGGCCGGCAGGCGTTGCTTACGCCTTCACCTTGGGCGAGACCGAGCCCTACGATGCCGAGAGAGGTTGGGAAATCCAGTGCCACGGCGAGATGGAGTGGGATGCCACGCGGCTCTCCGCGCGCGTCTTCCATGCCCGCGTCGACGGACAGCAACTGCCAATCTATGTGCCCGGCGGCGTCCGGTTTCTCGACCAATGGATCATCAATGCCGGAGCAACCAGCCGCTCCGGCACGGAAGTGGAATGGAGTTGGCAGGGCCCCGGTGCTTTTCAAACGCGCGTCCACGGTGGCTGGCTTTCTACCGAGTTCAAGGAACTCGACGAATACGGCCTCGGCCGCGCGGGCACGGCATTTCCCAATGCCCCGGAATGGAACGCCGGCTTCATCGCCGCATGGAAGCCTGCCACCGGCTGGTTTGGTGAAAGCGCCCTGATCTGGCAGGACAGCACCTACGCCCAATTCGGCTCGGCCGAGACCACCCACCTAGAGGAACGGCTGGAGCTATCCGCCCGCATCGGTTACCGCTGGCGCAGCGCCGAGTGTTATTTGTTCGGGACCAACCTGCTCGACCGGGATTTCGCGCTCGTCCGCAGAGACTATGGCGGCACCGGCACCCGGATCCAAGGCAGCCCGAGCATGCCAAGGGTCCTCGGCATCGGCTTTTCGGTTCATTGGTAAGAAGCGTCCGGAGGCGTGGATCCGGAAAGAATCTCGCGCAGCCTTCTGGCCGCAGAGGATCCTAACACCAGAGAAATGGATGTGCTCCCCAAGAGGAGATCGCCCCCGCGCAAGGTCAGTGTGCAGCTAGCGATCCGGCTGTGGTTGAGGATCAAGCCCCGCCCAAGCTGGGAAAACATGGAAGTCGGCAAGCGCTCCAGCCAAATGTGAAACGCCTGACGGACGATGTAGCTTCTTCCCCCATCGGTCGTGACTTGCGAGTGATGCCCGTTTGCCTCAATGAACAGGATATCCCGCAGACTCACAAAATGCCCGGAATCCCCCAAGGGCAGCAGGGCTGTATCCTCTTCAGTAAAAGGCAGTGCCGGGACAACCACAGCCCCACCGCGCTGGACCCGCGCCAACGCAGACCGCAGGCGGGTGGGAGATACTGGCTTCAACAGATAATCCATCGCATTCACCTCAAAGGCCCGCAGGGCATACTGATCGTACGCGGTGACGAAGACCACTGCCGGCGGATGCTCCAGCGCCGCGAGGATCTCGAAGCCCCCGCCCCCGCGCATGCGTATGTCGAGGAATAGCAACTGGGGCTGCACGGCCGCGATCGCCGCCAAGGCTTCCTCCTTCCTACCCGCCTCACCCACGACCTCGATTCCAGGCTCGTCTGCGAGAAGCGCCTTCAACTGCTCGCGAGCGAGCGGCTCATCATCAACTAACAAACAGGTGAGAGGCTTCATGTTTTACTTTCTTCTATTGGGATTTCGAGGCGCGCCACCACAGATTCACCCTCCTCGGAAATTTGTAAATTCGCCCCTGCGCCGTAGTGCAGGGCCAGCCGCTGACGGATGTTTTCCGTGCCCAAGCCGAGGCCCGCAGCATGAGCACCGGGGGGGGCCGCGAGCGAACCACGGTTAGTGATGGTGATCACTATTTTGTTAGCCGCCACGTGGGCCTCGAGGTGGAGCTGGACGTCGCGATCGTTTTCAAAGCCATACTTCACCGCGTTTTCCGCCAGGGGTTGGAGCAGGAACTCGGGGACCAGACAGTGCAACGACTCAGGGTGGATGTCATAAGTCGCCACCAGCGCTTCGCCGAAGCGGACGCGCTCGATGTCAAGATACGACCGCACGGTCTCGAGCTCCTGGCCGAATGAAGCGAGCCGGTTTGGCGAAGGAGCCAAGCGCAGGCGCAGAAAGGTCGCCAGCTTCGAAACCAAGTTGGGGACGAGCTGTGGTGCCGTCCGCGAGAGCGCGTCGATCGAGTTGAGCGTGTTGAACAAAAAGTGCGGATTGATCTGATAGCGGAGCGCGTTGAACTGCGCGTCAGACTCGGCTTGTTGCGCCTCGGCCAGGCTCAGCTCGAGCCCCTGCAATTTCTTCTGGCGCGTGAGCACCGCGAGGAAAAAGCCCATCAGAATCGCCGGGATCATCACCCCCTGGATCCGGGAAAAAGAGAGGGTCACTAGCAGTACGCCACTGAATTGCAAGCCAAACAGCGCCAACGGTAGTCCGAAAAGCAACCAGGCGACCAAATACCAGAATTCCACCGCCGTCCGCATTTGAAAGACCCGCAGCACAACGGCCACACACGACAAGACAACGGCGCTGATCAGCAGCAAATGGAACAACCGGACTGAATCGTAATAGTCCAGCATGAGGAAGGCGGCGGCAGCAAGCAGGCAGAGCGCCTCCGCCATCCTTTGCGGCACGCGGGCGGACCGCGCCGCTTGTTTCATGAGTAAAAAGGACTGGTTGAAGGCCATTAAAAAATACACCCCGAGCGCGCTGTTGACCCCGAAGCCTTCACGCTCGACCCACATTGGCACCTCCGGCCAGATCATCCTGACATACCCGTTGAAAATCGCCTGGTAAACCGCATAGGAAGTCACCAACGCAGCGAGGTGAAAATAAAGTTTCTGCCGGTGCAGTGCGCCCAACAGGACGCAGCTGAAGGCAAGAGCGCCTGCGATGCCAATCCTCAGGACCTCCAAGCCCGCATGGAGGAGACCCCTGCGCTCCATCGCCTCGGGAGAGCCGGCCCGCAGAGGCAGCCATAACGACGTATCCGAGCTGGCCCGGGCGTAGAGGCTGCGGGTTTCCCCGGGCGGGATGCGCAGCTCGATCCGCGGCAGCCGCGAGGCAGGCCTATCCGCTGCGGCCGCCCCGGAATCCTGTGTTTGCTGCACGCTGCCATTTGCCACCACATACCAAGTGAACTCGCTCATCCGCGCCGTTTCCACCTCCACCCGAACCGTCCGCTCCCGGTCTGCCACCGAGCGGAGGTCGAACTTTAGCCAAACCGCCGCGCGAGTGACTCCGAAGGACGGGGCACGGCTCAGGTCGTGCTTGAAACCGCTACCCTCACCCGCCAGCACCTCCCCGATCCCCAGCGCCGCCGTTGGATCAAGCAAGACCGAGAGATGAGGGAAAACCTCGGTGGGCGGCAGCGCGCCATCGCCGATTTCCAGACCCGCGCGGGCTGGGTGAAGCGCCGAGAACCAGACCAACAAAAAGCAAGCCGCGACCTTGCGGGCATTCTTAAGGGCAGCATTCATCGTTCATTGAGGACTCGTCTCACTTCGTCTGCCTATGATTAACAAGGTCTTAATTCCCACGGCAAGAACCGAGCAGCCGCCCGTTTCCTGACACTCCTCCTTAAGGAGCACCGACACCTTTGCGCCTTCGCGGTCAATCCTCTCTCCCGACCTTCGACCTTCTCTTTCCTTTCTTTAAGATTTTGAACAGGAGGCGGCGGATTCAGTTTGTTAGGGAATAAAAGTTAGATGGGCAGAGGCGGGGATG
>JBBECN010000202.1:0-2270 GCA_040881795.1 Akkermansiaceae bacterium | reverse complement strand
CACTGGCATCCGGTCGTGAAAATCCCCGACGGCAAGCGCACCTCGTTGCGTCTGCCTTGTTTCCTGCTCCGGGAAAACACGCTGGTTCTACCTGCTTTCGGCAGCTTCACCGGCGGCGCGGTCATCGCTTCCACCCCTGCCGACCGTGTGTTCGTCGCACTCCGCGATCAGGTCATCGAGTTGCCGGCCGCGTTGATCCCCTGAAACCGGCAACCAATTATTCTCGGTTTGCCATTTCTCCGATTCCAGCTAGCCTCCGCCCCTTCCCCACGACTCCATGACCACTTCCGAAAAGCTCGCGCAACATGTCCTTCCCACTTACGGGCGGTTTCCGCTCGTCCCGGTGCGAGGAGTCGGCGCCCGCCTCTGGGACGAAACCGGGAAAAGCTACCTCGATTTCTGCATGGGCATCGCCGTTTGTTCCCTCGGCCACTGCCACCCGCGCCTGGTCGAGGCGATCCGCCATCAAGCGGGCGAGCTGCTGCATGTTTCCAATCTCTATCAGATACCGTTACAGGCGGAACTTGCCGAGGAAATCAACGTCCACCACGTCCGCATCCCGGGGAAAGTTTTCTTTTCCAACTCGGGTGCGGAGGCCAACGACGGCCTGATCAAATCCGCGCGCCGCTTCGGCCGCAAACGCCCGCAGGCGGATGGCAGCCAGCGCTATGAAGTGGTCACGTTCCTGCAATCGTTCCACGGCCGCACGCTCGGCTCGATGTCGGCCACCGGCCAAACAAAAATCCAAGAAGGCTTCGATCCGTTACTGCCCGGTTTCCGCCATCTTCCTTTCAATGATATCGCGGCGCTGGAAAATGCGGTCCGCCCGGAAACCGCCGCCATCCTGCTAGAACCGATCCAAGGTGAGGGCGGCGTCAATCCGGCCACGCCCGAATTCCTGCGCGCGGTCGCCGATCTTTGCAAAAAACACGACCTGCTGCTCTTCTTCGATGAAGTCCAAGCGGGCTTCGGCCGTTGTGGCGATGCGATGGCCTGGCGCATGATCGCTCCGGAAATCAAGCCGGACGGCATCTCGTGGGCCAAGGGCATGGGCGGTGGCGTACCCATCGGCGCCTTCTGGCTCAGCGACCGCGCGGTCGATGACAGCGGAGTCGCCCTTTCCTCGCTGATGGGCCCCGGTTCCCACGGCTCCACCTACGGCGGAAACCCTCTCGTCTGCGCCGCTTCACTCGCCGTGCTCCAGGAAATCCGCGAAAAGGAGCTCGCCATGAATGCCATCCTCCAAGAAGTCCGCATCCGCGAAACCGTGAAGGCGTGGAACCTCCCGGTGGTCACCGAAATCCGTGGCAACGGGCTATTGTTAGGCATCGGCTTGGACCCCGCATTGATCCCGACTCCGGATGGCAAGACCGCCGCCCTCGTGGTGGTGGACAAACTGATGGAACGCGGCCTGCTCGCGCCCCCCGCAGGCCCTAACACCCTCCGCCTGCTTCCTCCGCTCAACGTCACCGAATCGGAAATCGATGAGGCGCTCGTCGTCATCCACTCTGTCCTCGCCGAATTCTAACACCCTCATGAAGCACCTTCTTTCCATCCAGGAACTCAACGCCAGGGAAATCGAACGCCTGCTGGACAGCGCCGCCCACCTCAAACTGCAGCGCGGCCGCGAAGGCCAGCCGCTTGCCGGGCAGACGTGGGCGCTCATTTTCACCAAGTCCTCCACCCGCACCCGCGTTTCCTTCGAGGTCGGCATTCGCGAGCTCGGCGGCTTCCCGATGTTTCTCTCGAAAAACGACATCCAGCTCGGCCGCGGCGAACCCATCAAGGACACCGCCCGCGTCCTTGGCCGCATGGTCCACGGCGCCATCATCCGCACCTTCGCCCAGCAGGACGTGGTGGACTTCGCCGGCTATTCCGGCATCCCCACCATCAACGCCCTAACAGACGACGAACACCCCTGCCAAATCCTCGCCGACCTCCTGACCGTCCGGGAAAAACTCGGCGGCTGGGAAGGCAGAAAAGTCGCTTTCATCGGCGATGGTTTTTCCAACATGACCATTTCCTGGATGTGGGCGGCCAAACATCTCGGCTTCGAGCTGGCGATCGCCTCGCCCGCCTCATGCCAGCCACCCGCCGAATTCCTAACACGTCTTGATGCACCGAATGTCTCGGTCACCACCAATCCGGAAACCGCGGCGGCAGGTGCCGACGTCATCAACACCGATGTCTGGCTCTCCATGGGTCAGGAGGATCAAAAGGACAAGGAAACCGAGTTTGCAGGCTTCCAGGTAAACTCGGAATTGCTCACC
>JBBECN010000201.1:0-14761 GCA_040881795.1 Akkermansiaceae bacterium | reverse complement strand
CCGAAACCATAAGCACTTGCGCCCCTCATCCTCAACCCCAACTGCGGATTAGAGGTTTATTTCCAAGCTGGCCTTCACCGCCTCAAGCGAGAACCTGACGGTCTTGCCGACGCGGAACGCTTCCGGGATAATCCCGGTCTTCGCCCAGTTGAACACGGTCTTCGGATCGACCTTCAAAAAGGTGGCGATCTCCTCTGCGGTTTGCAGATCGTTGGGCGGATTCTCGGATGGTGTGGCGGATATAGCGTGCCGGGGGACTGTGGCTATTACCAGGCACTTCGTCATGCCGTATCAACATTTTCGTCCGATTCGGGCGACATTCGGGCACGGTCGAATTTTCTCGTTCGATAAATAAAGCCAGAGATTATTGATTCTAAATGGCTCCGGCGCTAGGGATCGAACCTAGGACCTAGTGATTAACAGTCACCCGCTCTGCCGCTGAGCTACGCCGGATTTTTGCTCCTTTCGGACGCGGGCGGACGATGGGATTCCCGCCCCGCTTGTGGCAAGGCAAAAATACCACACGCATGGAAAAAGGCACAAGCCGATGGATTTCAAACGGATGAGGCGCGGGGTTGCGCACTCCGGGCGCTTCTGGCAGCTTCGCTTCCTCGCCATGGGTGGAACATTGAAACATCGCTGGAACCTAGGGAACAATTACCCGGCGGGAATCACAGCGGGCGACTGGCGGCGGCTTTTGCGCGAGAATGATTTCTCGGTGGATCCGGAATATTGGCCCCGGGCGGCGTTCGTCACACTCGCGAGCTGCATGAATCTTCCCTTCGGCCTCCGACCACGTTTTTGCATCGGCCATGAGTTTGCGATGCTTGAAGCGCCGGAAAAAGACCTGATCATCCACCGGCGGCGAGCGCCACGATTTCCACCCGCGCACCATCGCCCACCTGCGTGGCCGCATAGTCGCGTGGAAAGACGGCGACCTCATCCAACTCCACCACCACCGGTCTGCCGCCGAAGCCGAGACTTTCCAACAGGTCCGCGATGTTCATCGGATTGCCGATTTCGTGAGACTGGCCATTGAGCAGAATTTTCATGATCGATTGATTCACCGCCACTGGGCGAGTTGTTCCGGGAACGGGCAGTCCTGGCAATCCGAGAAATCCTCCAGGCAAAAATCCTGATAGACCTGAAGCAGCGCCTGATGATGGCAGACGCGGCGCACCCATGGCTGGGCGGCTTTGGAGGAACCGAAAAGCCGCAGCGAACAACGCTTCACTTTATCGTTAGGTGCGGAATTGCGCAGCTTGAAGTAGGAGGCAAAACTCATGCCGTTCTCATGCATGGCCAGCGGCGCGAGATGATTGGCGATCAGTTCCAACGCCTGCGCGCGGCCGAACAGCGCCACGCGTTGCGCCGATGCCGACGAGGTGAGGGTGTGGTGGTGAAGCCAGAACGGGTGCTCGAGTTCCTGGAGGAAATCGATCACAGGTTTGGCGTTGAAAGGCCGGGCGAGAGCGAGGCGGCGGTATTGCGGCCAGACTTTGACCAAGGCGGTAAGCGCGCCGACCCGGCGGTGGGGATGATTCGCCGGGCGCTGGCCATGGGTCTGCCACGGAATCGCTCGGTCCACCGCCACCTCGAAGCGGGCGCGGTTTTTCCACCAGGTTTCCCACATTACCCGGAGATAGTCGCGGGTGTCATCCGGCACCAGCTCGTGCATTTTTGATGTTAGAAATCCTGCGGTTCCGAAGAGAATTGCCTCGGTAGACTCGGGTTCCGCCTTGAGCAATCCGAGTGGCGCCCGTTGTGCCAACAACCGCATCGCAAGCGAATTACCCCGATAGCCGAGGGTTTCGGCGGTGGCTTGAAACAAGGCGGCATCACGCCCGTGCGCATCCGCCGTTCTCAAAAATCTCTGGGTTTTGGTGCTCGCACGAAGCACGGCGGCCTCCGTTAGAAGTCGCTCGATCGCACTGACCGGCATCCCCTTCAACGGATAGACACAGCGCCCGGGATGAGCGATGGCCACTTCACGCTGCGGACGGTTCAACGCATCGGCAACCTGCATCTCGGTAATCACAACCTGAGGCACCTCGCGATGATCCAGCGTCCGGGTGTAGATGCGCCTGGCGTCGGATCGGAAAACCACGTGAAGGATCACCTCCTGAAACGCCGGATTCGTGGCGTGCCCGTGCGCCTCCCAATCGTTGGATTCGGGATCCAACTCCAAAGGGCCGGTCTTGAGCTCGCCGTCGATCTCGATGGCCGCCTGATGGAAATCCGGACCCGCCCCACGATTCCATTCACCAAACTGGACAATACGGATCCGCTTGCCGGTGGTGGTCCGGAACTCCTTGCCGAACGCTCCCGAAAACCACAAGGCCTGCAGCTCGAGTTCCGGCGGCAGCACGCTGTCCGAGGTCTCGGCAAATGCAAGCGGCGGGTGCCAAATCAATTCTAACAAATATCCGTAAGTCATGTTGAAATGGGATCCCGCGTCAAGGTGTCGGCACCGGCGGAGTTTTAGTCGGATCGGCGGGTGGCGGTGGTGGCGGATCGAGGATGTCAAGCCAGCCCTGCAACGCTTCGCTTTCAGGAATCAGGCCGTAGCGGGCTTGACCGGCGCGCAAAGCTTGGATGGCGAGATTCTTGCGGTCGGCGGCGCGATCGATGGTGATCAAATGGAAATCCTGGCGCAGTTGATCCTCGGGTTTCACATACCACTCCTGTGCCTTGCGAAATGCGAGAGCCGCTGCGGGAGTATCACCGCGATGCAGCAGTTCCAGTCCCACCGCCTCCCTGAGCACACCACTATTCATCCGCTCCGAGGCTTTTTCCAGTTGCTGCCGGCGTTCCACCGGGTCACTCCCCCACTCCAAGGCCGCGGCCCTGAGGGCACGGTAGGGAATATCCGACTCTTGTTTCTCACCTGTGCCGCTGAGGTGGCGGAAGGGGCGGTATAGCGGATCGCCGAGGACCACACCTTGCCAGGAGGTCACCGGCATCGCCATCCAACAGGCTTCCACCCAACTGTGTCCGGCGAGAAGACGCTTGTGCAGCATGCTGAAATCGTGGGTGAGGTGCAGGTAAGGTTCGTAAACATTTCCAATCGTGACCGCCGCTCCACGCTCCAGAAGCGGCGCACTCCAGTTTTTGTTAGGATCGGCGATCTGCTCGGCGCTGAATGAATGAAGATGCATCGCGACGGCCCCCTTGCGGAAGCGAAAAACCGGATTCAAAAACGGCCCACTGACATTCCAGTCATACCAACCATGATAGAGCGCGGCGTCCGTCATCGGATAGTTTTTCGGCAAGGTATCGTTGAACCGATCCACCACGGTCGGAATGCCCACCGGACCATTGGACTTTACAATCTCCTCCAGCCATTGATCGCCCTGCGGAAATTTATTCGCAACGTCCACATAAGCCCTGCCCCAGAGGCCGGTCCTTTCAGCTTCCACCGCGTCCCGGATCATGCGTTCACAGGTTGCGAGACTCGCTGCATCGATCCTTGCGGTTAGAACGAGAAACGGCAACTTGGCATCGACGATCGATTTCACACTCTGGTGGAATTTATTCACCAACACGCCGTCTTTCGGCAGGCCTTCCACGCCGAACATTGCCAACTCGGAATCCACCGACGCCTCATCCCGGCCGGCGATCGGATCCTGCGGCGTGGCCTCCGGTTTCGACGGAGGCTTGGGCGTGGGCTGAATACGCAAGGGCACCCCACGTATCAAAACCAACACCCGGATTTTATTTTCCACCGGCAGCTTCACGCCGCTCGCATCCAGTTGCCGCGTCCACCATGCGCGGAACTCGAATTGATTGCGCAGCGGGTTGAGCAAAAACCGCTCGAAGTCATCGCGGGAAATATCGGCGGTTTTCGGCAAATCCAGGGCGATCAGATTCTCCGGCGGGATCCCCCGCGCGTCGCGGTAAATTTCCGCCAGTTGCTTGGATTCCGGCAACGCGGAATTGTACAACACCGCCACCGTAGCGGGCGACGGCGCAGCCCCCCAAACCGGCGGCAATCCCACCAGAACGAGGTAAAGCAGAGCGAAAAATCTCATCGGCGCAAGCATGCCCGGAAGCCCTCATCATGCAAGACCGACGATTGGATCAGAGCGAAATCCGCAGACCGTCCCAAGCAACGTGCACCTGCGCAGGCAGCTCCGCCTCCAAAGTTTCGAAATCGAATTCGTGCGACAAATGCGTCAGCCACGCCTCCCCCGCCTCCGCCTCCTCGATCGCCGCCAAGGACTCGGACAACGAAAAATGCGTCGGGTGGTCATCCACCCGCAGCGAATCCACGACCAGCACATCGACGCCACGAATCAGCTTCATGGTATCTTCCGGAATCTGTTTCACGTCGGAAATATAGGCCACCTTCCGGGCACCCGGATATTGAAACAAAAATCCGATCGTCTCCACCGCTGCGTGGTGCACTGGCAGCGGCGTGATTTTCAAATCCCCATGGTAAAACGGCCCATCGATGATCCGCGCATCCGGTCTGACATAACCACGAATCAGATTCTCCGGAGAAAACGCCCAACCGAACATCTGGATCAGCGTATTCATGCACTCCTCCGTCGCATGCAGCGGCAGCGGCTCGTGCTTCTTCCAACAAAATGCCCGCAGCTCGTCAAAGCCCGCCACATGATCCAAATGCGAGTGCGTATAAATCACCGCATCGATTTCCCGCAGCCCCTGACGCAATGCCTGCATCCGCAAATCCGGCCCCGAGTCCACCAGCACGGTGGTATCCCCCGCCCTCACGAAAACCGACGAACGGAAGCGCTGGTTTCTCGGATCATGCGAGGTGCAAACCGCACAATCACAACCAATCACCGGCACGCCCACTGACGTCCCCGTCCCCAAAAAAGTCATCGAAAAATCCGCCACGAGGCGATGCTACACATCCAACCGCGCCCCGCAACCCCGGCGCACAACAAGTCGGGCCGTTCTCACTTCCTCCGTTCAAGTTCGACCTTGACGATCACAGCAAAGGCAGCCGATCGGCGGCGAACCGCGACAGGGTCGTCCTTGAGGCGACGGAGAATTGGCAATTCGTCCGCATCTTTGCCGGTGGGCGCATTGTTCTGAGCACGGGCTCATGGAACATGGTGAAAAATTCGCCCGCTTTCGCCGAGTGAGCGGTTCAAGGCTCCGGGCAAATTCGCGGGGAAGCCCGATTTTGCCAGATTTACCCATGTGCAGGATTTGGCGAGAAATGAGCTTTCCCGCGGTAGGGGCCGCGGTTCTAATCGGCGCATGATCGACATGCTCGTGCGTTTGTATGATTTGCCGGACGTCACGGCACTCTATCAAGAAGTGGTGGAAAAGGGCATCACCCTGCGCCGCGCCCGGGCCTTTGAGAAGCACACGGTGGCGGCCTTCGCCCGGGAACACTTCTCAGAAAAATGGGTCAGCGAGGTGGAAGTCGCGCTCACCCGTCAGCCGGCCACCTGCTTCATCGCCACCCGCGACAAGCAGATCCTCGGCTTCGCCTGCTACGACACCACGCTGCGCGGATTTTTCGGGCCTACCGGCGTCTCGGAAGTGGCGCGCGGCTTGGGAGTGGGCAAGGCATTGCTTTTCAAATCGCTCGAAGGCCTCCGCGAGCTTGGCCACGCCTACGCCATCATTGGAGGCGTAGGCCCAAAGGCGTTTTACGCACAAACCTGTGGTGCCATTGAGATCCCAGGCAGCGACCCGGGGACCTACACGGATTTACTTCCTTAAGATCAACGGATCGATACTACGCGATCACGTTATTGAGCTATGGCCGTTTTCCGGCATCCTCATTGCTGTAGGTAGGTCCTCCCTTCCGCAAATCCCCCCCCTAACTCCCCACTCCGGCTCGGCCCTAAAGCTGTCTCGGTCACCCCCCAAAAAAATAGATATCGAATTTTTTAAAAAATTCCCTTGCAAATTTGGTGTTCCATCTTAAACACCGACTGTCGTTGTAAGCCAACATGCTTATCGACCCCCCCCACTCCCCCATAATAACTATACACCCCCCTATGAAAAATACCGTAACGGCGTCTCGCCGCCCCCCCGTCATACTAACCGCTGGAGCCGCCTTGGCTCTTATCTGTCTGCCTCGTCTGTTCGCACAGGAGGTAGTAGCCCCACCCGTCTTGGAGGAGGTAGAAGCCCCACCCGTCCTGGAGTCCCTGCGGTTCCAGGTTGTGCCTGAACCATCGAACTTGGGCGACTTTGTCCGAAACCGGAATGCGGCTATTGCCTTGGGCAAAGCGCTGTTCTGGGATTCGCAGGTTGGCAGCGACGGCGTAACCGCCTGTGCCACCTGCCACTTCCATGCTGGGGCCGACAACCGGTCCAAGAACCAAGTCAGCCCAGGATTGTTGGACCACCCTTTGGACTCGACTTTCCAAGTGGGCGGTCCCAACTGCACACTCCGTGTATCCGACTTCCCATTCCATAAACTAAAAAATGTCAATGACCGCCGGTCGGAAGTGCTAAGGAGCTCCAACGATGTCTCCAGCTCCCAAGGGGTCATCTTCGAAAATTTCCTTGGATTGGACTCTTCCAATGAGGAAATTCGGACTCTCAAACCGGATGCCATCTTCCAGGTCAATGGCCTTAATACCCGCCGGGTCGAACCGCGGAACACGCCCACGGTCATCAATGCGGTGTTCAACAAGCGCAATTTCTGGGACGGCCGGGCCCAAGCGATTTTCAACGGGGTCAATCCGTTTGGTCTACGCGACTCCGAGCTGTCGGACAACGATCCGAACAAAGCCTTTGTTTGGAAATCCGAACGCAAAGGCCTCCTTGAAGTGCGCGTAGCTTTGGACAATTCCAGCTTGGCCTCGCAGGCAGTGGGACCACCGCTTAGCTCATTTGAGATGTCCGCCTCCGGACGCCGGTTCCCTCTACTCGGCCGCAAGCTGTTGGACCGCCGTGCTCTATCAACTCAAGACGTGCACCCCGAGGACAGCGTGCTCGCAAGGCACATCGATCCGGTCTCGCGCCGCATGAAGTCGACGTATCGGCAAATGATCAAAAGCGCCTTCTACGGTCAATGGTGGAATAGCAAAATGATCGTCCCAGAGGATGCTCCGGGAGCCGCCGAACAATCACTTGCCACCACAGGCTTGGTCGAGCTGGCGGAGACTTTGAATGCTAACGGGCCGGTCCTGTCACAACCCATCGCCAACGCCCGCGGTTGGAGTCACATGGAGGCGAATTTCTCCCTCTACTTCGGTCTGGCGCTGCAACTTTACCAAGCGACCTTGGTTTCTGACCAAACCCCCTACGACCTCTATGCTGAAGGCACCCAGAATGCCTTGACCAAGCAACAAAAACTCGGCCTGGACGTGTTCTTTAATAAAGGGAAGTGCGCCAATTGCCACGTCGGTCCGGAATTCACCAATGCAACCGTGTCCTACATCGGCAAGACCCCACTCGAGCGAATGATTATGGGTAATAAACAAGAGGCGATCTATGACTCCGGGTTTTACAACATTGGCGTCCGCCCCACGAAGGAAGACCTGGGTGTTGGTGGTCAGGACCCGTTTGGCAACCCGCTCGCTGAGTCCCGCCTCGCCAAACTCCGCGGCCCCGACTCCTTCAAAAAGCTCATCGGATTCCCGCCCAATCTGGAAGTCAGTCCCACCGAGCGTGTCGCTGTCGATGGAGCCTTCAAGACGCCCACCCTGCGCAATATCGAGCTGACCGCTCCCTATTTCCACAACGGCGGCACTCTCACCCTGCTGGAAACTGTCGGATTCTACAACCGTGGCGGCGACTTCTTTGATCATAACATCGCCGACGCCGATGCTGATATCGGTCGACTGGGTCTAACCATGAAAGAAAAGCTTGCCCTCGTCGAGTTCATGAAAGCCCTGACCGATGAGCGCGTCCGCTACCGCCGGGCTCCCTTCGACCACCCGGCTCTCTACATCCCCAATGGTCACGTAGGCAACGAGAACACCGTAACCGATGACGGATTCGGCGCCGCAGTGGATTCCTTCCTCTTGCTGCCCGCCACCGGCCGCAAAGGAGGCACCCCGTTCCCGAACTTCCTCCAATAAGGTCAACTAGGTTGCATTCGTAGCCCAACACTCCCACCGGAATCCGGGACTGACTCATAACTAAAAGTCAAATACCCATTGCCGGTGAGAGTTTCAAAAACGCCTTGGTCATGTCCAACATGACCAAGGCGTTCTTCGTGGGTGGCGGGGGAGTAGTTTCACGAGCTTCTCTGCCTCTGGATCGAGCTTCGCACCACTGGATGAGGTGGCAGGTTGATCAGGGATCTGACAGACGGTGCCGGGTTGGAAACCTGCGTTGTCGCAGAGTTGGCACTCGGTCCAAGCGGCGCGCTTGTCGCTGGCGTACTCCTCCCTGCCACCCAATTGCAAGCGGCTCCCGCCAGTAAAAAATTCGGAAGCTTACTTCCTGGCAAGACCTTCACCTTTGTGGTGAAGGAAAGAATCCTGGTAAAAACCAGCAGAACTAAAGTCGTTGAAACCAAGAACCCACCCAAGGGGATCCCCAATTACGCCAAAGGTGATAAAATCAAGTTCACCATCGATGACAAAGTTCAACTAACCGCCAAACGGCTCTCAATGCCATTCAAGACCGATCCCGGCACCTCCAACGTTTATGTCATGCCACCGGCCAAAGGTCGCACCGCCAAGGCAAACACCGGCATGGTTTACAAGAATTCCAAAGGCCAGCCGGTTGTCGTTGCCTTGAGCTTTTTCAAGGTTGAAATCAGCGGATATGTGCCGAAATTCCAATCGGTGTATTATACCCTGAAGTAATTCCAAGCCATCCTATTCCCGCAACCCCGGCCACCACCTCACCGCCTTTGTCATTTACCAAACAGCACTTCGTAGAAAACCCCGGCGGTGAGTTGGTCACCCACGGCCGTCGGGTGGCTGCCATCGTCCATGAAAAGCCCGGCTCCCCGGCCGGCTTGGAATTCTTTCTCCCAGGCGTCACCCACCGGGGCGACGACGACTCCCCCGCTGGCTTGGGCCGCCGCCTGATAGCCACTCCGCAAGCGGGCATTCATCGCATGGAAATTGTCGCCTTCGACAAACTCATCCCCATCCCGGCGGCCCCACGTCTGATAGAGCAAGGGCACGGCACCACGCTTACGCACCTCGCTAACCAAGGTCTGCAAGGGCGGGAACATCGCCGCATCACGCTTGTCAGGCGGCAACGAGGGAATCCGGCTTTGCTCCTGGATGACGACGATGTCCCAGTCACTGCGGATCTTTTCGAGAGTGGCGGCATGGTCCGCATGCTGGGCTAGCGACCAACCGCCGTAGGTCGAATGGCCGGTGCGCACCGTTTTCCCGCGCTGGGCCGCCAATTTTGAGAACGCCATGGGCACTCCGAAACTGTAACTGTTGCCCACGAACAGCACCGAGAGTTTCCGGCGGCTGCGGACCTGTTCCGCGAGTTCATCCCGCGCGCCCGTCCCGCCGCTGACAGGAAGTGGCAAGTGCGGCGTGGAGCAGGCGGTGAGGCCTAGCCAACTGAGGAGGCAGGAAAATTTCACGATGGAATGAGGAAGGGATTTCACGCTCTGGGATGGGCAGTGTCGTAGGCTTGGCGGAGGCGCTCCTTGGTGACGTGGGTGTAAATCTGGGTGGTCGAAAGCGAAGCATGGCCTAACAAAGCCTGCACGCTGCGCAAATCCGCCCCGGCATCCAGCAGATGGGTAGCGAAGCTGTGCCGCAGCTTGTGCGGGCTGATCAAAAACGGGATGCTGCTGTGTTTCAAATACTTCTTCAAAAGCTGATCCACCGCCTGCTGGGTGATGCGCGTCCGCCGCTTGCTCAAAAACAACGGACCGGAAGTCACCGCCGCCTCCTGCCGGTAGCGCTGGATCGCATTGATCGCCGGCCCGCCGATCGGGACGATGCGTTCCTTCGAGCCCTTGCCGGTGACCTTGACCGTATCACCGATGAAATCGACATCCCTAACATCCAGCGAGAGGAGTTCGGAAATCCGCAGCCCGCAGGAATAGAAAAGCTCGAGGATGGCCGCATCACGCAGACCCAGCCAGGGAGGTGATTTGGAATCCACCAGCAGCCGCAGCGGCATCGCTAACAGCTCATCAATCTGTGCCAAGGTCAAAACCACCGGCAGTCCGCGATCCGGCTTTGGCAATTGCACCTCGGCCACCGGGCTGCGGGCAAGACCGCGGCGCAGCACCAGGTATTTGTAAAACGACCGCAGCGCGGCAAACCGCAGACGAATGGTGGCCCGCTTGAAACCCTGCTTCATCAGCGCGAAAAGATAGTCCCGGAAATCATCGGCCACCGCCGCCCGCCAACCGGTGAATCCATCGCCACGCCACTTCTGATAGGCCGCGAGCGCGTCGCGGTAATTCGCCAGCGTCCGCGGGGAAGAACTCTTCTCCGTCGCCTGGAAATCAAAAAAAGCGATCTCATCGCAATCGGTCATCGGCGGCAGATTAGCTTTATGGATTTTGATTACCAAGCGAATTGAATCGTCCCGTCGAATGATCCGGTGTCCGCAATCGCCCTTGTCTTTGATTCGGAAATGTTAAAGGGTCCGCGCACGGTGAAAGCATCCGCACACGTGTTCGTGATTTTACTTTGCTGGGTGGCTTGGATGATTCCAGGGCACGGGGAGACCCTGCCCGAGTGGCTGGCCAAAGCAGGCGGACCACAGCCACCGGAATCCCGCATCCGCGATGCCAGCGGTTTTTTCAGCAAGGATTCTGCTGCCTCCAAGCGGATCGCCGAGCAGGTACGTGATCTCGAGGCTGAGAATGGATACAAGATTTACCTGATGGTGGAACCGGTCCTGATCGGAACCACCGCCCCGACGCTCGCTTCGGAATTACGCCAATCCTGGTTGCCCGAGGGTGACGGATTGGTGGTGGTATTCGAGACCGACAGCCGCAGCGTGGGGATCGGCCGTAACTTGGAAGCTCCAGAGGACCTGAAGGGGCCGGGGCCCCTGATTCCCACCCACGAAACCGCCGAATTGATCACCCGCGCCATGAAGCGAATCGACCCGAAGCTGGCCCCCGAAGCCTTCATCGAGGCGCTGATGCTGAAGTTGGTGGAGGAAACCCGCGGCTACTTCAAACGCCGGGACTCTGCACCACCAGCCGGACGATCGCTCCGCATCAGCCTGTTAGGTATTGGTGCGCTGACGCTGCTGGCGCTCACAGCGCTGGGCCTCGGGTGGCTGATCCGTCACTCAACGAAGACGCAGGTCCGTAGCTTTCGATTCCCGGTGGTGGATCGTCCGGAACGCCTGGGCGCGCCGTGTGGCAGCAGCGTCACCAGCAGCCGTTTCGCAGCACCCACCACACGGGAGCGCTGATTTTTAACGGGGTGTTTCAGGGGGATGCACGGCGGCGGCAGCCCTAACAGAGCGACGGCGAACCGGCAAATGATGCGGCAGAATCGCCGAAAAAACATGGACGATAGGATACGCCAATAGAGCCAGAATCACTCCGGTGGAAATCATTCCCAGAATGTAACTCGCGGCATTGAAGGTGCCCGCGCCGGGGACCTCGAAATGCACCTTTGCGAGAAACCCTGGCATCGGCACCGAAAGCACATCCCGCATCCATTGGCCAATCTTGAACTGCGCGAACATCACCGGTGCTGCGGTGATGGGATTGGTGAGCCAGCAAGCTGCCATCGCGAATGGCACGTTGGCCCGGACCCGCATCGCGATGATGGCCGCCGGCAACATCTGGAAAGGCATCAGCATCATGGAGAAAAACAGTCCAATCGCCAGGCCCGAGGCCACCGTGTCCCGGCATGGGATCCAAAGGCAGCGCTGGAAAAGTGGCTTTGAAACCATCTTCCACCACTCCCGATGACGAAGCCTTCGATGCCGCAAAGCTCGAAACGCGCGTCGAACTATCCTGAGATACTGGATTTTCATGATTGGTGAACCACCTGCCCATCTTTCTCCGGCGGCCCGGCGGAATCAACTGCAAATGCCTTGCCCCGCGCGATGAGATTCCGCAGCTTCCCTGAAATTTCAACATGGAACCTTGGCAAGCATTCATCCTCGGCGTGATCGAAGGGATCACCGAATACCTCCCCGTCAGTTCGACCGGCCACCTGCTCGTCGCGCAGCACCTGATGGGCATCGGCACCCAAACGGCCACCGAAAAAGCCGCCGCTGACACCTTCGCCATCTGCATCCAAGGCGGCGCGATCCTTGCCGTGCTCGGACTCTATTACAAACGGGTCTTGCAGATGATTCTTGGCGTTTTCGGCAAGGACCCCGAGGGCCTGAAACTCGCTATCATGCTGATCGTGGGCTTCATGCCAGCCGCCGTGATCGGCTTGGCTCTGAATGACAAAATCGAGGAAAAATTGTTCGGCATGTGGCCGGTGATCATCGCGTGGGTGGTCGGCGGCGTACTGATTCTCGCAACCGCCTGGTGGCGGAAAAAAAATCCAGCTCTCGGCGAGGGCAAGGAATTGCTCGAACTGACTTTGAAAATGGCGCTGCTCATCGGGCTGCTGCAATGCGTGGCGATGTGGCCCGGCACCAGCCGCAGTCTGATGACCATTGTCGGCGGCCTGATCGTCGGACTTTCGGTGCGGGCGGCGGTCGAGTATTCATTCTTGCTTGGCGTGCTCACTCTGACGGCGGCCACCGCGAAAAAAGCGGTTTGGAAAGTCGAAGGGCTGGACGCCTCCTACGACGTCTGGTTCGGCGGCACCAAACTGATGTGGGAAACCTACGGTGCCTTGCCACTGGCCATCGGCATCGTTGCGGCTGCGGTTTCCGCCGCCATCGCGGTGAAGTGGCTGGTCAGCTACCTGCAAAGCCATGGCCTTTCGGTCTTCGGTTGGTATCGCATCAGCCTCGGGGTGATCATCGGCAGCTTGGTGGCTGCCGGGGTTTTCACCGCCTAACAGAGCCTGACCATATCCTTGATGAACTGACCCCAGAGGAACAAGAGACCGCGCTTGGAGTATTGAAAATTCCCGTCGCCGGTGAGTTCGATGATCCCCGCCGCCAGGTTGTGCTCCACCTGATTGCGCATTTCAGTTTCCACACCGTCTTCGATTTCCTCCGGATCCGGCATCCGCAGGCGATCGTTCGGGACTCTGACTTGGGAGAGGTAGATTTGGTGATCCTTTAAAATCTGGTGAAAGCAACTCCGCTCGCAGGGGACGTGATTCCAGCGCACGTTCGGCGGGCATTGCAGCGTGGGAGCGAAAGGGAAATTGGTGGTCCGCCAAATCCTGCCATCGATGTCATGGGAGGTGATCGAGATGAAAGCGAAGGCCACGTTGCCCTGCTCGCACAGGCAGACTGCGGCGACCGCGCGTTCCTCCGGATGCCAGAACAGCCGGAAAAACTGCTGCATGCCAGCCCATTCCCAACCGCAATCCGAGACATGCTCGAAGCCCGCCTCTTCCATCGCCGCCGCCGCTTCGGTGGCATTCGGAAAAAACGACGGATTCGGGACTTCCCGATGGCGTAGGCGGTTGTTGAGGGGCAATCGCATCCCGCGGACCCGCGTGAGCAACTCGATCCACGGCAGGAAAAACCACAAGACCGCTCCGGCAAGCCCACCAAGCAGGCTGCCCGTCACGAAATAAAACAAACAAAAACTCGCAGCGAGAAAGATGAACGCCCCGAGCTTCCGCAAAAAATTGACCCGGGCCGAGCGGAGCGCCAAGGCGAGGACAAGCAAGCCGATGACCGTTAGAGTTTCACTCATGGGAGTTTGGGCTGGCGGGTGGATGAGAGACGCGACACAGGTTACGAGTCCCATGGTTATCGAAACCGCGCAAGTGCTTGTTTTTCACCACTCTGGCTTCAGACCCACGCTTGGCTCAGCAGCTCCCGCAGCCGCGCCGGATCGCTGGCCGAGGTTTTCGCCACAAATCCCCGCGCGTGCGCGAAATGCACATCCTCACATTCCGCGATGCGCGTGAAATCCAAGCGCGGATGATCGTTGTGCCGGGATAGCCCGAAGCCTTTGCCGCGTCGGTCCGGATACACCAGGCCTGCGACGCCGGTCATCGTCGGGTGCGAATCGATGAAGCGTGCCAAGCCCGCCGACGAATCATCGGCCAGCGGTTCCTCGCGCGGCATGTAAAGCACGTGGAATGGACCGTCCGCCGCCTCGATTTGCCAAAATTCGCCCACCTCCCCGATGTAATTCAAACGCGCCCGCAGGGTTTTCACGTAATCCAGCAAATCCGTGCCGATCCAGCGCATGACTTCCCACAGCGGCTCGCCCGGCTGCAATTCGGAGACTTGGGCAAATCGCCGCAGCAACGTGGTATCGATCGGCGAGTTCAACTTGAAAAGCGTCTCCCGCGGCACGCCCAGCCAGCGCGCCGTGTCCACAGGCCCGCGCGTGTCGAACCATTCCGCCGGCTCCAGCCAGTCACAAAATGCCCGGGCATCGTCGTAGATCCCCAAATGCTGCAGCACCAAGCTCAGTGAACACGTCGGCGGGTGGTCTTTGGGAAATTGATGGTGATCGAAATTTCCACGCTCCGGCGCATGCTCGTGGCCCACATCCACCACCGCGATCGACGGATCCGCCAAATCCTCCGTCACCGGCTCCCGCCGCACGATGGTCACCGGGTTTTCAGCGAGCAAAAGACAACAGGCAAGGAACTCGTCCTTATGCGAGCTGCCGGGGTGGGTCAGGATTTGGAAAAAATTCATAGGTTGAAGCATCGGCGCGCACCATAAGCCGGATGCGGCCTTTGGGAAGATTTTTGAAATTTCCGATGACCGGATCGGCCTTCATGGTTGATGCGGTTCGCGATATTCGAAAGAT
>JBBECN010000200.1:0-2291 GCA_040881795.1 Akkermansiaceae bacterium | reverse complement strand
CAGCGCCAACAAAGCCATCCCGACAAACAACCGCAGCAGCACCCCGTTCCGCGTGGCCAACCACTCCGCATGCTTGCGCGACCACCAAAACACCGCCGCCACCGCAAACAGCGTGACCAGTCCGAGATAAAACTGCCCGCGATCCGCCACAAAGTCCGGCCGCATCTGGGCAAGAAGTCCATTGGCCCGGTCGAGCACTGAGATGAAACTCTTCATCGAAAACGCCTGCTGCCACCCGGCAAAATTGTCGAAGGTGAAGGCGGAAACCCACTGGTATTCCCGGGTCAGAGGCAGGAGCAGGATCACCGCCATCAAGCAGACCAAAGCCAGCGCAACCAGCGTGCCGCGAACGAGAGCCACCCTCCGCTCCGGTCGATCCAGCAGCAGCCAGACAAAAAACATCGCCGCCATCGGAGCAAACATGAAGGTCAACTTTGCGTAGGAGAGCATCATGGCCGACCACGCGAAGGCCATCCACGCCGAAGCCCGCCAGGAACCCTCCGCGGCAATCTTCAAAAACGCCCAGAGAATGAGCGGTGGAAATATGTAGGAGTAGCTCCCCATCCAGTGCTCGAAATTCGCGATGCGCAGGAGTATCTGTGCGCTGAGCACATAGAGGATGGCGGCGATGACCGCCGTCCAGTCATGGCCAGTCAGGCGGCGCACAAAGACAAACATGGTGGCCGCCGCGGCCGGAATAACCGCCAAAGCCGCGATCTTGATGCCTTCCGGATCGCCGAAAAGATAGAAAAAGAGTGTTCCGAAGAAGAGCGGGAAGGCGCTGAGAAAATAGGGCGTGTTGCTCTGCCCCTGCAGGAAGTTCGGTCCCCACCAAGAGAAGCCGCCATTCCCGAACATTCCACCGAACTCGGCGATGAACCTGCCCACGTCACCGTAAAGCTCCTCCTGCGAAGGCGTCTGTCGCAGCCATCCGAAGCCCAAGGCGATGGTGTAAACCGCCACGAAGGCCACCAGTGCCCAAAGAGGAGTTCTTGAGGAATTCGTTTTCATGGAATTTTGCCCAGCGGCGCTCTTCATGGAGGTCGGCGAAGTCATCACGAAAGGGCGCTTTGGACAAGCCTTTGCGTATGATCACGCCCGCGAGGCCAACCCTCGGGGCGTCCCGGAGCCTCGATTTCCAATCGTCCAGACACCGGCAAAGGGTGAAACACTCCCACCCCGGCATCTGGATCATCAGCCACTGTGCCACCGGCTTGTGCGCACAAAATTTCGGCCAAATCCAAGTAGCTGTGATCCTGTCGGGCAGACATCTGATAAACGCCGGGCTGAAAATCCCGCGCCAGCCCGACCAGACCTTCGACAGCTTCCTCCAGCATGATCGGAGCAACACGCAAGTGGCTGGCCGCGGCTACCTGTTCGCCGGAACGGAGCATCTTCGCCCATCCCACAAGCCTCGGCAGCAACGTCTCCCCCACTTTCGTAATGCGCACAATCACATCGTGCCGGGAGTCGAGCTCCGCTTCCACTGCCGCCTTCTGAGCTCCATAAACGCAACAGGGCGAAAGCGGCGCGGAGGCGGAGATATCCGCCCCGGAGAAAACCAAACTAGTGGAAAGAAATACCACGTTCGTGCCCCTATGCCTCAATCTCTCGATGAGCTCTCGATTGCCCTCCACGTTAACGCGACGCATGCCCTCCGGATCCTGCGCCGCTTCGCTCACGCCACCGCTCCAAGCGCATAGAAATGCCGTTTGTAGGCCCTCGGGAAAAACTGCAGAAGAAACATTCTGCAAATCAAGCCCGCCATCACTCCCCCGGTCCGGCGTCCAGACCTCAAACCCCTCGGACTTCAGCCGCCTCGTCAGCGCCCCACCGATGAGCCCGCTTGCTCCTGTGACCAAAATCACGCCGCCGCGGCCTTTGGTCCGCAAGCCAATCCGAAGACATACTGCGCCATAGGGAAAAATCCCGTGTGCACCACCTCGTCATTCATCGAGAAAACAAAAACGTTGTGAAAATGCCGCCCAAGCAACGTCCGCATGTCCTCGCCGTCCTTGCAATTCACGTGCCCTTCGCGACTCGGTTTGGAGGCGTGCGTCTGCGACGCCTGCGACGGGCACCCCAAAAGCAGAGCACCATGCGGTGTCAGGGACCGCACAACATTACCGACAAAGGCATCCTCTTTGTCCGGCGTGATGTGCTCGATGACGTCCAAAGCGTAAGCCGCGTCGAAGTTTTTCCCCTCAAACGGCTCTACGGTCATGTCATGCACTGCGAATTCGACCGGCCAGCGCGCATCCATCGTCGCGCGTGCGTTCTCGATGAAAACC
>JBBECN010000199.1:0-2306 GCA_040881795.1 Akkermansiaceae bacterium | reverse complement strand
ACCTCCATGTCGGCCAAACCCGCCCCGCTGCTGCGCACCGAAAGCGCCTGCTCCAGCTCGTGCCATGCCACTTCCATCTCGCTGCCCAGTGACTGACTCAACTTGCGGAACGCGCCGGCCAAAGGCCGCTCGAAGGCCGTGCCCCGGAATTGCTCCAGCGATTTCTGCGCAAGGAGTAACGCCGCCACTTCACCCTGCGAAATTTTCATCACCGGGAAATCCTGCACCGGCGCCGTGTAATAAAAACCGTGCTTCACTGCGTCGTATTCCAACGGCAACCCCAAACGGTCGCGCATGAATTCGAGGTCCCTCATCACCGTTTTCGCCGAAACCTCCAGCCTGGCGGACAGCTGACGGCAGTTCGGATACTCCCCGGCCGAGATCTCCTGATGGATGCGCCACATACGTTCCATCGGCGGACGGGTCAGGCCCCCCGTCGTGCGACGCGGCTTGGATATTTTTTTTGGCGGATTCTTGGGCATGGGACAGCGGATGTCCTACCCCATCGGGCAAACTCGCGGGCGATGAAAGCAAAAAAGAACCCAAACCACCTCACCCGCCACCGCCACGAGGAGCCGCTCCCCCACGAACTGGGCACGCATCTCTTCGCCCTGATCAAACGCAACCTGCTGGCCCGCGCCAAACCCGCCCCGACTACCGCAAGCCAGTTGACCTTCGCCTTCTAAAGAGGCCTTGGTGAAGCCCTCGCGATCACTAGGCGCGCTCCGAAAAGTAGAAGCGCCATCCCTGGCCCTTAACGTGTAGTCCAAGCGGCGTCCCCGCCGCCTCTGCTTTGCACCTCCGATTGAATCGCTAAACCGCAAGCCAGCTCAAGCCGCGATGATCACCACCAACCCGTAAAGCGCCGCCGCCACACCCACCCCCAGCAAGACCCACGCCGCCAGCGCCAAACGGTCCCGCGGCTCGACCGCCGGCGGGAAAGGCGAGAGTCGACGGAAGTTCTCCGGACGTCCACCCCCGGCCGCGTCAATCATCATGGACGGCTCAGCCGCCGGCAAAGGTGCAGATTCCACCATCACCCCGGCCGGCTCCATGAAGACACTGCGCACCCCGCCAAAATAAATCTCGTCACCTTGGTTGAGTGGATGCTCGCCGGTCATCTGCTCGCCGTTGAGGAACGTGCCATTGGTCGAGTCCAAATCCCGCAGGATCACCACCCCGTCTTGCAGCACGATCTCCGCGTGGCGGCTCGAGACTGAGGCCTCGTCGAGAGCGACATCGTTGCCCACCAAGCGCCCGATGGTGAGCTTGTCACCCACCGCCTCATGGGTTGTCGGACTGTCTTCCGGGAAATGAACGGTTAAACGCATACGTGTTCGATCTTATCGACAACTCTTGGTCTCATCAATGAGATTGGCGAATTGATCAAAGAAGTATTCCGCATCGTGCGGACCCGGCGCCGCTTCCGGATGGTATTGCACACTGAAGACCGGCATCGACTTGCTGCGCAAACCCTCGACCGTCCCATCGTTGAGGTTGATATGCGTGACTTCGACATCGGACGGCAACGAATCCGCGTCCACCGCAAATCCATGATTTTGCGACGTGATGGAGACCTTGCCCGACATAAGGTCCTTGACCGGTTGGTTGCCGCCGCGATGGCCGAATTTCAATTTGAAAGTCTTTCCACCCAGCGCATATCCGAGAATTTGATGGCCGAGACAAATGCCAAAGATCGGCTTCTTGCCGAGCAGACCCCGCACGTTCTTGTGGATGTAATCGAGCGCGCCCGGATCGCCAGGACCGTTGGAAAGGAAAATGCCGTCCGGATCCAAGGCCAGCACGTCCTCCGCCGATGTGTCCGCCGGAACCACCCGCACCGCCAACCCACGCTGGCGCAATCCGCGTAAAATATTCCGCTTCATCCCGAAATCGTAAGCCACCACGCGATGCCGCACCGGCGGCAGCAGACCGAAGTAGTTGCCCAGCGGATCCCGCACGTCGCCCGCCGCGCTTACGGTCGGCGTCAGTTTCCATGGACGACTCTCGGCATCCAGCGGATCCCAATCGAAAGCCTCCTTCGGCGTCACTTCGCGCACGAAGTCCATCCCCACCACCCCGTCACCGTCTTGCGCCCGCGCCACGGCTTGGTCCGGCGTCATCGGCTCGGTCGTGAGACAGGCCTTCATCGCCCCCAACTCACGCAGGTGTTTGGTCAGAGCCCGCGTGTCGACCTCCTGAATTCCCGGAACCCCGTGCCGGCGCAGATACTCATCGAGCGACTCCTCCGAGCGCCAATTGCTCGGCACCTCGCTCAGTTCCTCGATAACAAGCCCCCGCACCTG
>JBBECN010000198.1:0-2332 GCA_040881795.1 Akkermansiaceae bacterium | reverse complement strand
GACTGGCTCGTAGAGAAGGAAGATGCCGGCCATGAGGGCGAGGAATTTGGCGGCGGAGAGCTCTGCGTAAAACACATAGAAGAGCGCCAGTCCGACCCCGAGGGCGGCGACCACCTCGACTAGCGGGGTGGTGATCTCGGTGTTTTTGCGCACGCGCATGGAGTTGCGGAATTGGTTCATCACAGCGCGGTCGAAGGCGCCGGTCATGAAGTTTTCCCGGGCGAAAGATTTGATCACGCGGATGCCGGAGAAGGATTCTTGGAGGATGACGTTCATTTCACCGGCCAATTCTTGTTCGGCCCGGCCGGCTTTGCGGATTTTGCGGCCAAACATGGCCACGGGTACGATGCAGATGGGGAAGAGGACGAGCGCCACGAGCGCAAACTTCCAGTCGATATACATCACGGCGGCGATGCCGGCGACCAAGGCGATGGGTTGTTTGAAGAGATTGACGCTGATCTGCGAGAGGGTGCTTTGGGCGACACCGGTGTCGCTCAGAATACGCGACATGAGGCGCCCAGTCTGAGCCTTATCGAAGAAGCCCTGGCTCTGGGTGATGATACTGGCGAAGAGTTTGCTCCGGATGTCGTTGAGGACGCGTAGACTAACCCACGACATTTGGTAGGCGTTGAGGTAGGAAAAGAAGCCGCGGAGGATCATGACGAGTGGCACGAGCAGGCAGGCCCAGAGAACGGAATGAAGCCCGGGGCCTATGCCGCCGGTAGCGGCTTCGACGATTTTCTGCTGATCGGCGCCACCCGGGAAGACGCGATCGCCGACAAATTTGACGAGGAGCGGGATGGAGCCGTTGACCAGCGCGAAGAGCACGCCCATGGAGACGCCGAAGAAGAAGCGGCGCTTGTAGGGTTTGATGTAGGAGAGAAGTTCGAGGTAAGGCTGCCAGTGAGCGCGGAGGCCGGTGGCTTCGGGTGGTTGGGTCATGGAGATTGCCGGGGGAGAGGAGATGGGATGGATGGGGGCCGGGGGACGGATAGGACTGATGGAATGGGACGGATGAGCGGCGGGCGATGGATTGGTGAATGATGCGCGGCTGCGGTTTGCGGCGATGGTTGGACGGACAACGCATCTTCCGCGACGAAAGGCCGTGAGGCAATGCCGCTGGTAGGACACTTGGCCTCCGGCTCGGGGAGCCAGTGGCGTTTTTGGGGTGGCCTCGGAGGAAGTGGGGAGCAGAACAATAATTCGACAATTGGCAAAAAATCGAATTGTGATAATGTGGTGTTCGTATGGCCAACAACGAACGGGGCAGAGCTCGGATGGCGGCGGCTTTGGGCAATCATCGGCGTATTGAGATCATTCGGTTGCTGCGGCAGAAGCCCGATCTTTGTTTGGACGACATTGCGTCACTCTGCAAAGTCGAGTCGTCGACCGCCTGCGAACACGTGCGGCGCTTGCATGAGGTGGGGATGGTGAAGAAGAAATCGAAGGGACGCCGTGTGCTGCACAGTGCGACGAAACGGGGGAGCAGCTTGCTCCGTTCGCTGGATCTGCTTTATGACATTCCTGTGAACTGAGCTCCAGTGCGGGCGCTACCGTGCCGCGGGAGTGAAAACGTGGCACAGAGTGCCGCGGTTACACCCAGAGGCTGCGGCATTTTCGCAACTGCTATGAAGTGGAATCTCCCCGGATCGGGACGTTGGTATAAAGCCTTGGTCATTGTCCGTCGCCACGGATCTGCAAGTGAGCGGGGTTTTAGACCGCATATTTCATGGTGTGAAATATGCGCCGCGTTGAAGTTTTTTGTGCCAATGAACTTGGCGCGGCCGGCCGGGAAAACTGGAAAAACCAAAGTGGTTTTTCCATTTTGTCCGACGCGGTTAGTCCCGGCAGGCCTGTTGACATCAGGCCGTATCGGTCCTTCGGGCGGATATTCCAGGCCACGCATAGAATACCGGGGTTAGGGCCAACCGTCCTGCCGAGCGCTGCGAAAATTCTGATTCCTTGAGGCGTGTGTTATCGTGTCTCGGTAACAATTCGACTTTTTGCCAATTGTCGAATTATCCACCCGGTGCAATAGGGGGATGAGGGGGGGGTGGGGCGCAGGGAGGAGCGGATGGGAGTTGGGCTGTTACCCATACCGAGGGTGGGGGCAAAATATGAACGGCAAGAGAAATGGTCTACTGCTGGGGATCTCGGCGGTGCGTGGTTCAGGACACTGGCCTCTCGAGTCGGAGGGAAACTCGTCAAAGATCAGACAACACAAGCGAGACGCCTGTGCCCCCTGGAAAAACCGACAGGGGGTTGATGCGGGATTACTGGCGGGCGGTGGATTGGTTTTTGACGAACCAATCGTAGGCGTTGGCGATGCCTT
>JBBECN010000197.1:0-2428 GCA_040881795.1 Akkermansiaceae bacterium | reverse complement strand
ATCCACGCGCATGACCGATCTATCAGGCAATCCCCGGCGCTTCATCCTCTTCACCGTTTTCTACAATGCCCGGGCATACTATCCGGTCTTGGCGATCCTGTTCCTCGACCTCGGGCTGACGCTGGATCAATTCGTCCTGCTCAACCTGATCTGGGCCGCGACGATCTTTCTTTTCGAAGTTCCTTCTGGAGCCTTGGCAGACACCATCGGCAGGAAGAAGCTGCTGGTCGCCGCCTCGGTATTGATGGTGGTGGAAATGTCCTGCCTACTGTTAGCCCCAAGGAATGGCGGAGCCATGCTCCTCGCCCTGTGCGTCATCAACCGGGTTTGCTCCGGCCTATCAGAAGCCTGTGCCAGCGGCGCGGACGAGGCGCTGGCCTACGACTCCCTGCCGGAAAACGAGCGGGCAGGCGCATGGGACAAGCTGCTCGCCACCACAATGCGCTGGCGTTCGGTTGGATTTGTGATCGCGATGGTGCTCGGTGGTTTGTTATACGATCCCGTTCCGCTGAACCGACTGCTGCCGGCAAGTCTCCATCTATCCGTGGATCTCGCGCAACGCCTGCCCGTCGCCATCGTACTATGCCAAGCGCTGGTTTGTCTTGCCGTCAGTTTGCGGATGGTCGAACCACCACGCCATGCGAGCCACGATGTCGGCGGCACTTTTAGAAGCGCATTCAAGCTCACCTTGGAAACCGCACGCTGGGTTTTCACCAATCCGAAAACCCTGGTTGTCGTGGTGATCGGGCTGACCATCGATTCGATCGTCCGGAACTTCGCCACCATCACCAGCAGCTACTATCGACTCATTGAACTGCCGGAATGGACTTATGGATTCATCGGCGCGGCGCTTGGTTTGTTAGGCTGGTTCGTCCCGGGGATCGCCACCCGATTGAATCAACGATTCAGCACGCTGGGCAATCTCGGCATCGCAGCCGGCGTGGCGCTGGCCGGTCTCGCCGCTCTCAGTCCAGCATGGTCGATCTACGGGGTTCTTCCGGCGATGTTACTGATGACCCTCATGGGATACCTCGGCTTCACCGTCAGCCGGGCGCTGCATGCCGAGACGGATTCCGCGAAGCGTGCCACCGTTCTCTCGGTCAAAGGTCTAGCGTTCAATCTCGGCTACGGACTTTTCAGCCTCGGGTTCTCACGACTGCTCGCCCATTTCCCGGATCATCCCGCTGGTGACGCGCTTCGCAGCGCTCTGACTTGGCAGGTGCCCGCCTTCGCCGCAATCACGCTGGCCCTGTTCGCTTGGGGGACCTATCTGCGTCAACCCAACAGATAGAATGAAGCGGACACCGTGATGCGATTGAAATGAAATCAATCTTCGGAAACCAAACTCGCATTCCGCAAAAATTCGCAAATCACCGGGATCCGGTCGCCCACTGAATCCATCTCCAGCAGTTGCTGCCGCATGTCGGCCTCGTGAATGAATTGTTGGCTGATGATATCGGTCATCAAGCCCGGTTCATCCGCCCGGTCCAACAACGCGAAAACCCCGCTTTTCACCTCTTCCGGCAGATTTCGAACCGCATCTTCGACCGCACCTCGCAGCGTTTTCATCGCCGCTGTCGCTTGTGCTTCCGGAGTGAAAATGGAGATCACCGGCTCGATGCTGGCATACGGATAGTCATGCCCGGCATGCCACTCGGTGAATTGCACGCGCATCACGCCGTGGATCAACAACTGGGAGGTCCCATCGTTTTGCTCCCGCGATGCCCTCACCAAGCCGATCGTCCCCACCGGAGCCACGTAATCCGCCGGATCCCCGACTTCATCACCGGTCAGGCGGGCCACCGCGAAAAAACAATCCCCCTCCAGCGCCTCCTCCAACATTTTGCGGTAGCGCGGCTCAAAAATGTAGAGCGGCAGCCCGCCATGCGGAAACAACGTGCAGTCGGGCAAAAGCATCACGCCGCAGCGTTCAGGGAGGTGGATACTGGCCATGTTCGCGGAGACTTACACCACCGTCCGCACGGCGCAAGGCAGATAGTTCCGGCCACAAACCGTTATTGGCTTGAAAAATCCCCGAAAACCATTTTTTCAAACAAGAATCTTCCGCTGCACCGATTTAAGCGAGAATTCCAGAGACCCACATTCTTTACCCCATGATTGAAGTCGAAAACCTGACCAAACAATTCGGCACCAAGCGTGCCGTGGACAACCTCACCTTCACCGTCAAAAAGGGCGAAGTGCTTGGATTTCTCGGGCCTAACGGCGCTGGGAAATCCACCACCATGCGGATGATCACCGGATTCATCCCACCCACCTCCGGCGACGCCAGAGTTTGCGGCATTTCCATCACGGAAAATCCCGGCGAGGCGAAAACCAAAATCGGCTACCTCCCGGAATCCGCGCCGCTCTACAACGACATGACCGTCGTCGGCTTCCTCAAATTCTGCGCCAGCATCCGCGGCCTCAA
>JBBECN010000196.1:0-15742 GCA_040881795.1 Akkermansiaceae bacterium | reverse complement strand
CCGCGGAGTTTACCAAGCTCCATGGCATCACCGAAATTCAAATCAGCCTGACCCATGCCAGCGAATACGCCGCGGCGAATGCGATTGCCATTGCGAATGCTGAACTTCCACTTTCGAATGCCGAACCTTGAAATGAAGGCGCCGCATCCTGGTGAATTCTGAATCTGGCGTCGGCGGCTCATTGAGTGTAGAATACGCGCGACATGAAAAACAAGCTGATGATTCACGGGTGCTGGGCAGTTGCGGTTTTCGCCGCATTCAGTCTGGGTTCGCGGGTGGCTGGGCCGGAATCGGACGCAGGGGAGACCGGGCGAACGGGTGGTTCAAAAACCGCTGCGCGCCTCGACGGATCCAGTCCGGAAACCCGGGCGTCCCGGACTCGCAACCGGTCCACGGAGACTGGCGGCGGAGGCAGTCTCAGCAATTTATTCGGTCGCATCGCTTCCGCCTCGGGAAATTTGGATTTGCTGGCGGAGCAAGCTTTTAGAGATCCAAATCCGATCCAGCGCCGTCTTGCATTCAGCCGCCTACTTGAGGCGCTCACTCCGGAAAATGCGGAGTCGGTTCGCTCGCAGTTGGTAGCCCTCGGAGCTAGCGATGACCAGTGGCGGGACTTTCACTACAGCTGGGGCGCGATTTCCGGCAAAGCCGCTTTTGACCATGCCGCCAAATCCGACGAGCGGGACCTGGCTGCCACCATGACCGGCTGGGCGGCCGCAAATCCAGGGGACGCGCTCGCAATGCTCAACAACCTTCCGCAGGAAATGCAGGGCCAGCGGGACGAACTCACCGCCAGCGTCGTTTCGGGCCTCGCTCATCATGACGCGGGCATGGCCACCGACCTGGTTCTCCGGCTCGGGCAGGAAGGCAATCGAAGTGCTGGAGATTTGATGGGAATCGTGGCCAGGGAAACCCTCCGCACCCAAGGACCCGAGCAAGCTTCTCAATGGGCGGAATCGCTTCCGGACGGGCCTTTGAAAGGCACGGCAATGGGGCGGATCGCCGAATCCTACGCAACCAAGGATCCCAAGGCTGCGGCACAATGGGCGCAGCGTTATGCAGCGAATGACTATGCTTCGCGGACCATCGAAGTGGTCGGCCAACGGTGGGCGCAGAGTGATCCCGTGGCAGCCGTCGGTTGGTTGGAAAACCTCCCTGCGGGCAATGGCCAGATCGCCGGTCTCCGCAATGTTTTTGGCGATTGGGAAGACAGCGATCCTGCTGCGGCAGGCCAGTATCTTCTGGCAATGCCGCAGTCCGCAAAACGAGACTCGGCGATCAGTGGCTTTGCCATGGGCTATGCATGGCAGAATCCCCAACTCGCGATCGCCTGGGCACAGGACATCGCCGATCCAACGCTCCGCCAAAACTCGGTGGTGAGATCAGGACAAGCGTATTTTTCAAGGGATCCGGACGGCGCACGCGCCTGGCTGGAGACCAGCGGATTGCCAGCGGACGCCCAGCAGCAAGTGACAAGGCCTAACAATCGGCGCTGAGACGCTGCAGTTGGTAAAATCAATCTTTGCATCACCACTTTAAAGTGGATGGGGTCCGCCCACGGATCGGTTGCTCAGCAGCGTTCGGCGGCCTTGGCGATTTGCAGCAGCTTGGCTTCGCCGAGGTGGGGGCCGAGGATTTGGAGGCCGACCGGGAGCTGGGTGCCATCGCCGGATTCCACGCGGCCGCAGGGGACGGAGATGCCGGGGATGCCTGCTAGATTGGCGGCGATGGTGAAAATGTCGGACAGGTATTCCTGGAGTGGATCGGCACCGAGGGATCCGATTTTACGTGCCGGGCTGGGTGCGACCGGGGAGAGGATGGCGTCCACTTTTTCAAAGGCGGTTTCGAAATCGCGGCGGATCAAGGTGCGGACTTTTTGGGCGCGGCTGTAATAGGCGTCGTAGTAACCGGAGGAGAGCACGTATGTGCCGAGGATGATGCGGCGTTTCACTTCCGGGCCGAATCCTTGCTCACGGGATTTTTTGTAGAGATCGAGGATGTCGGCGGGGTTGGCGGCGCGGTGGCCGTAGCGGATGCCGTCGAAGCGAGAGAGATTGGACGAGGCTTCCGCCGGCGCGATGACGTAGTAGGTGGCGACTGCGTATTCGGTGTGGGGCAGGGAAATTTCCACGAGCTCGGCACCTTGGGCGGCGAGCGATTGCATGGCTTGTTCCACTTGGGCGCGCACGCCGGGGTCGATGCCTTCGCCGAAGTATTCTTTCGGGATGCCGAGTTTGAGGCCTTTGACGCCGTCGTTGAGAGTGGCGAGGTAATCGGGGACCGGGACATCTAGGCTGGTGGAATCCGCAGGATCGAAACCGGCGATGGCTTGGAGAATGAGCGCGGCGTCTTCGACGGACTGGCTGAGCGGGCCGATTTGATCGAGCGATGAGGCGAAGGCGACGAGGCCGTAGCGGGAAACACGGCCGTAGGATGGCTTGAGGCCGACGACACCGCAATGGGACGCTGGCTGGCGGATGGAACCGCCGGTGTCGGAGCCGAGGGCGGCAATTGCGGTTAGATCGGCGACGGCGGCGGCGGAACCACCGGACGAGCCTCCCGGAACGCGCGACGGGTCGTGGGGATTGCGGGTTTTGCCGAGAGCGGAATTTTCGGTGGAGGAGCCCATCGCGAATTCGTCCTGATTCATCCGGCCGAAGGGGATGGCTCCAGCGGCGCGGAGTTTTTGGATGACGGTGGCGTCGTAGGGGGCGATGTAGTTTTCGAGAAATTTCGAGCCACAGGTGCAGGGCTGGCCGAGCACGTTCAGGTTGTCCTTGATGGCGATGGGGATGCCGCCGAGGGGCAGGGAGAGATCGGCGTTCGCAGCCTCGGCGAGCGCGGCTTCCAAGTCGTGGGAAAGGTAGGCACCGGTCTGGGAATCGCGGGCGGAAATCTCACCAGCGAGTTTTTCCAGGATGGCGGCTGGGGTGGTTTCGCCGGCAATGAGTTGCTGGCGGAGTTGGGTGATCGTCATGGAAGAAGATTTGGAAATTGAAATTTGAAATTTGCGATCACGCGTCGGTGACGACTTTGGGGACGCGGATTTGGCCTTGGGCTTGGTCCGGGGCGTTTTGCAGGATGGCTTCCACCGCGAGGCTTTGGTGCGGGGTGTCATCGCGCATGCGGCCAAATGCATGGGCGGCGTGGGCGCTGGCATCGATGCCGGAGACGTCAAGTTTCGAGAGCGTTTCCACGTAGCCGAGAATCGCCTCTAACTGGGGTTGGAAAGTGGCGACTTCCGCATCGGTGAGTTCGAGGCGGGCAAGATTGGCGACGTAGCGGACATCGATGTGACTGTGCGACATGGGCGGAGCGTCTTGAAACGGCGGGGGTTTTCCAAGTGCCAAGTGCGCGGAATGAAAATGATGAAGAAGTTTTTAAAATTCTTTGAACGTCTGGAAAGGTTAAGGGTCTTATCCCTGTGAAAGCAGCGAGCAATCGCACTTTCAATGTAAGGGTGTTACAGAACAGTTGTCTGCCGATCCTACGGGTGTGGGTGGGGCAAGACGATTTAGGCCGCCGGGGAAGGGACTCCCCGGCGGTCTTTTTTTTGAGCGTGGCGAGGGCAGGTGCGCTACTGCGCGCGGAGGGCTTGGATTTGTTTTTCCGTCTCCTCCGCCTTGGCGGGAAGCTTGGCGTTTTCGAATGCGCGCTTGAGCCCGGTGAGCGCGTGCATGTCGTTGGGGAATGTACTCAAAGCGCGTTGATAGGCTTCGATCGCGTCCTCGTGGCGGCCGACGGCGGTGAAGTAATCGCCGATGCGGAGCGCCATGGGGGTGAGGACCATGGGCGGGAACATCATCGGCGCGGGGTGCTGGCGATCTGCGGCGGAACTGAACCAGTTGTAGGCCGAGCGGATCTGGGATTTGAGGCCGGCGAGAGCAAGGCGGCCGCGGAGGTCGCTGGCGAGAACTTCGAGGGCGCGGAATGCACGCGTCCACGAGGAGCGCTCGCCGCTGGCGGCGGCGGCCGCCTGGGATTTTGCCATGGACTCGCCGTGGTGGGTGAGTGCGGCTGAAACATCAGTGGCCTGTCCTAGTTCTCCGGCATCAATCAAACGCTGGGCTTCGAGTGCAAGGCGGAGGCCATCGATCCACCAATAAGCAAGCGAGGAGGTTTTGGTTTTTTCCAAATCCGCGGGTTTTGGCAACGAGATCATGGCTTCGCGGGCATTGCCGCGGAACCCACGATGGAGCAGGATGCGGGCGGGTAGGGTTTTTGCATCCCACATCAGGCAGCGCACACCGGCGGAGGCATTGCGGCCTTTGGGAAATGGAGTGGCGGCAATCAGGCGGGAGGCGGCGTATGCGGTGTCGAAGTCGCCTTTGGAAACCAGCGCAACAATCCGGTAGCACTCGGATCTGACCCACTCGGGGCAATCGGCGACGTTCGTTTTGTTGGCCTTCATCCAGTTTTCGAAAAAGGTGGATGCGCGGCCAAACGCGGAGGCGGCGTTGGCATGCTCGCCGCAGCGCCATTCGTAATGGCCTAACAAGTGGAAGTAAGGTGGGTAATCGGGGGCTATTTGACAAAGCATGCGGGCGATGCCGATGGACTCGGTGAGGTCGGGGCTTTCGGCCCGGATGGTGAGCAGGGCGTTGAGCGGCAGCGGGCTTTGCGGGTGCTTTCTCACCAAGGCCAGCAGACTCGCTTCGGCGGCTTCCTGATTCGGGGTCGCGGAGCCCAAATCGTCGTAACCGGTGCGGCCGAAAAGCGCGGCAAACACCGTGGCTTGCATTTCGTTTGGGAATTTTTCCGCCACTTTGCGAAAGGCGTCGGCCGCGCTGGCGGACCCCTCTTGGATGTATTTGATCAGGCCGTATGCGTAGCCGCGCTCGAGCTCAGTGCCTTTCCCCTGATCCACCAAGGCGAGCATCCGGTCGGTGGCGGCATTTCGGGCTGGCCCGGTTTCGGGCGATGGATTGAGCAGGCACATGATCATCCCCCAGTGGGCGAGCAGGCAATCCGGATCCTCGCGCATGGCGACGGCGAAGTGGCGGCTGGCTTCAAATTCCCACCCGCCGTGCAGATGGTTCATGCCTTGATTGACGTGTGCCTGGGCGTTCTCCGTAGTCGCCGTCACCGCCATCTGGACGCCGTTGGGGAAGCTCATCATGGTGGGCGGAGCGAGCGCTTTGACTGGGTCGGGAATCGCCGCATCCACCTCCGGGAGTTCTTCGGCCGCCGCCGCCGCCGCCATTGCGATCCCTGCCAGGCATCCTGCCAACATCTGAAATTTCATACCCGGAAGATGGCGAGCTTGCTGGGTGCCTCCAAGCAAAATGACGCTGGCGTGCGGCGCTGGAATCCCATTAGTCTCCGGCCATGAAGCTTGGAGTCATTGGATGCGGGAAAATGGGCACGGCGTTGGTGCAGGGGGCAATTCGTTCCGGAGTGGTGGGCGCGGCGGAGGTGATGGGGTGCGATCCGTTTGCCGGTTCGCGCGAGGTTTTTGAGAAAGCCACCGGATCCCATGTCTCTGCCGAAATCGCTGAAATCGCCTCATCCAGTGAGGTCTTGCTGCTTTGCACCAAGCCCCAGGATGCCCTCGCTGCCCTTGCCGCCGCCGCTCAGGCCGCCAAAGGCGACGCCCGGCTGGTGATCTCAATCGCCGCCGGCGTCACCCTTGCCGCATTGGAGGCGGCGGTGCCCGAAAATTTCCGGGTCATCCGTGCGATGCCGAACACCCCGGCTCTCGTCGGCCACGGCGCAGCCGGCTACTGCCTCGGGTCCCGCGCGAGTGCTGACGATGCCCAAAGCGCGCAATCGCTCCTCGGTGCCGTCGGTCTCGCCGTCCAGGTGCCTGAAAAACTCATGGATGCCGTCACCGGGCTTTCCGGCAGCGGACCCGCCTACGTTTATCTGGTCATCGAGGCCCTCGCCGACGGTGGCGTGCGTTCTGGCCTGCCCCGTGCCGATGCGATCCGGCTTGCCGCGCAGACGGTTTTCGGTGCCGCCGCGATGGTGCTCGAAACTGGCGAGCATCCCGCCGTGCTCAAAGACATGGTCACCTCGCCGGGTGGCACCACCATTGCCGGTCTTGCCGAACTTGAACGCCACGGCCTGCGCTCCGCGCTGATTGAAGCGGTCAGTGCCGCCACCCGCCGTTCCGCCGAGCTTGGAAAGTGAGCGGGCCTGAAAGATTTTGGACTTCCCCCGCCCAATTGTCCTTCTATGCTCCGCCACATGATCCATCGGTTGTTCGCTTTCACTTTGTTATCGGCTGCCGCATTTTCCTCCTTTTCATGCAGTTCTGACGATGATCTGCCGTTGATGGCGGGAAACACCCAGGCAGCCGCCAGCGAGGGTGAGGCGCTCTACCAGAAGGCGAAACAGGCGGACGATGCCGGGAAAACCTCGCGTGCGATCAAGCTTTACGATCAAACCGCCACCCGCTTTCCATTTGCACCGTCCGCTCCGCAGGCCCGCTTCCGGCAAGCCGAGCTGCTCGAGCAAAAAGGCGACATCCAGGAGTCCTTCATCGCCTACGACCAATTCCTCTCCCGGTTCCAAGCGAGCGGCCTTTACTCCACCGCACTCAACCGCCAGTCCACCATGGCGCAGTCCGCCGCCGAGGGCGATATCAAATCCAGCTTCCTCGGCTTGAAGACCAAGCTCTCGCTCGAAAAGACCACCGAAATGCTCGGCAAAGTTCGGGACAACGCCCCGAAGTCCCGCACCGCCGCCAAGGCGCAATTCACGATTGGCGAACTCTATCAGGCGAAGCGCAAATCCAAGGAAGCGATCGCTGCCTATCGCCAACTCGTCCGCGATCAACCCGAAAGCCCGGAGTCTCCCGAAGCCCTCTTCCGCGTGGGCCTCATCCTGATGGAAGAGGCCGATCGTGGAAATCAGAATCAAGCCAACCTCGAACTTTCCCGCGAAGCCTTCAACGATTACCTCATCCAATATCCCGGCCATTCCCGCAACGCGGAAGCCCGCAAGTTCCTCTCCAGTCTCGGTAGCCTCGATCTCCAGCGCTCCTACGACATCGCCGAGTTCTATCAGAAAACCGGCCAGCTGGAATCCGCCAAGGTTTATTACCGCGACATCATCAAGCGCAGCTCTTCCGGCAAACTCCACGAAGACGCCCGCGCCCGTTTGAAAGAGCTTGGGGAGTAAAATTCTTCAGCCCTCCACGGATTTATGAAATTCCTCGCCCTGCTTGCTTCCGCGCTGCTGCTCGTTTCCTGCGCGGGCTATCGGCTTGGCCGCACCAAGCCCGCTTCGCTGCAACAAGTGAATCAAATCGCAGTGCCGATGTTTTCCAATGCCACGCTGCATCCGCGGGCGGAGGCCATCGCCACCTCGGCCGTCGCCAATGCCTTCGTGCAGGACGGAACTTACCGCCTCGCCAAAGTGGACCATGCCGACGCCATCCTCGAAGGCCGCCTCCGCAGCATCAGATACTCCACCATCCGTGGCACCCGGCTCGACACCCAACTGCCTGAAGAGCTCGCCAACACCGTCACTCTCGAGTGGACGCTGAAGGATGCCAGAGATCCAACCAAAATCTTCGCTTCCGGCACGTCCACCGGCAGCAGCCAACTATTCGCCGGTTCCAATTTGCAAACCGCCCGCAACAACGCCCTGCCCGAAGCGCTTGAACGTGCAGGCGAGGCGCTCGTCTCGCGTCTCGCCAACGGATACTGAGCGCGCAGTCCGCAGCCGATCCTCGCACGGCGGATTTCCCCGCAATTCGCAGGAAAAGCACTGAAAGTGAAATCCCAGGCACTCCGTAAATTCAATCCCCGCCAATCCCGTCATTCATGAAAATCCCAAGCCCTTTGCTGATCCCCGTTGTCTGCGTCCTCGGCACCATTGCCGCCGTGATGGTCACCCGGGCCGAGCCCCAAGCGTCCTCGGTCGCGCCGAAGAAAAAAATCGTCTTCATCGCCGGCAAGCCAAGTCACGGCCCCGGCGAGCACGAGCACCGCGCCGGTTGCATGCTTCTAGCAGAGCAACTCAAACAAAGCGGCATGCCCATCGATACGGTCGTCACCACCAACGGTTGGCCACAGGACGAATCGATTTTTGACGGTGCCTCGGCGGTCGTGATCTATGCCGACGGCGGCGGCGGTCACCCGGCGTTGAACCACCTCGATACTTTGAAAACCCTCGCCAATCGCGGCGTCGGCATCGGCTGCATCCACTACGCGGTGGAAATTCCCAATGGCGAGCCCGGCAATGCCTTCCTCGATCTCATCGGCGGTTATTTCGAGACCAACTGGTCGGTCAATCCGCACTGGGACGGCTCATTCAAGATCCCCAAACACGCCATCACTCGTGGCATCAACGATTTCCAAATGCGCGACGAATGGTATTACCACATGCGCTTTCGCAAAAACATGGAAGGCGTCACTCCCATTCTATCAGATCTGCCCGCGCCCGCAACCTTGAGCCGTCGGGATGGGCCGCACTCGGGAAATCCAGATGTCCGTGCCGCCGTCCTTGAGCGCAAGGAACCGCAACATGTCATGTGGGCCTTCCAGCGTCCCGAATCCCTCGGGGCCGGCCGCGCCTTCGGCTTCACCGGCGGACATTTTCATAAAAACTGGAAACATGACGATCACCGCCGCGTCGTGCTCAACGCCATCGCCTGGATCGCCAACTTCAATGTCCCGCAAAACGGTGTCCTATCCAAGACCCCGACCGACGAGGAGATGGCCGCGAATCTCGACGACAAAGGAAAACGCTGATCTCACATGATCCGGTCCGCCAGTGGCCGGCCTTCGGTGAAGTTTTTCAGATTTCTCAGGAAGTGGCGGATCAGCGTTTGCGACTCGCCGCGGTGGCCGCCGGCAATGTGCGGCGTGATGAAACAATTCGGCTCCGCCCGCAGCGGATGCTCCGCGGGCAGCGGCTCGGGCTCGGTCACGTCCAGCCACGCCGCACCGGCATGCCCCGATCGCAGGGCGTCTAACAAATCCTCCTGATTCACCGTCGTTCCGCGCCCGATGTTGTGAATGACCACGCCCGGTTTCATTTGGGCGATGCGCGCGGCATTGATGAAGTTTCGCGAAGCCGGGTTGTCCGGCAGGATGTTGATCACATGGTCTGCCGTCGCCAGAGCGGCGGGCAGTTGATCCGGCGTCACCACCGGCAGACCTTCGTTCCCGCGCGGGCTGCGGCGCATCGCGGTGATCCGCATTTCATAAGGCGCTAACAATTTCACCAGCAGCGTCGCAATCGTCCCATAACCGAGGATCACCACACTCTGTCCGCGCAGTGAAACCGAGTCGGCCCGCAGTTGGAACCACTCCGGCGATGCATTCGCCGCTTGGCTTGCCAGTGCTTGAGGGAGCCGCCGCGAATGGGCCAGCATGAAGGCGAAAACATGATCGGCGCATGCCTCCGCATAGACGCTGGAGCTGTTGCTCACCACCAGCCCGCGCTCTTTCACCAGCGCCCGGAACTCCGGCGTGTCATACCGCGTGAAACCCGCCGAACTCACTTGAATCCACTTCAACCGCTCCGACCGCGCGATGCTTTCCAGATCCGGCTGTCCGAATGCGACATCCGCCTCCGCAAACAACGGATCCGGCTCCGGCGTCCCCAGCACCGAGGTCACCGCCTTTTTGGGGAACAAGATCCGATGTGGCGCGCTGCCATCCAGCAGCAGTTGTCTGTCAGTCGGACTGAGAGGGGAGTCGGAGAAAATTTGCAGTTGGTTCATAAGAATCTGAAATCCATCAAACAGCGTGCCAGACGGAATCGCAAACGCTCGTTGCTGAAATGTGGGTGACGCGGAAATTTTTCCACCATCGCAAACGGCCCCGTGATATCATCGGCGCGCGAGCGCGGCACGGTAGTTCAGGACTTCAGTCCGTTCTTCCTTCAAATCGCATCCGCGCGCGGGAAACGTGGTCGACTACCCCTCAAATGATTTCAATGCCATGAACCCACTTTCCTCACTGCGCGCGGGCGGCTTGGCCGGAAGCGTGCGGCTCGATTTGAGCTGCGGGCTGACCGAGTTTCCGCGCGAGATTTTCAAGTTGCCGGACACGCTGGAGGTATTGAATCTATCAGGCAACCGGTTGTGCAAGCTGCCGGATGATCTGGCACGGTTGAAGAAGCTGCGGATCCTGTTTTGTTCGGACAATCAAATTGGCAGACTGCCAGCGGCGGATCATGCACGGAGATTTCTACGCGCACAACGTGCTGCGGCATCCGGATGGGAACTGCCTGCTCCGAGACTTCGGCGCGGCGTTCACGTATCCGGAGGGTGGGGGATTGGAGCGGATCGAAGTGCGGGCGTTCGGTTGTTTGTTGGAAGAGTTGCTGGAACGTTCTGATATTCATCCGGAGCAGGAGACCGTCGTGGCGGGCTTGTGGGATTTGCAAAAACGCTGCGTGGCAAATGACGTTGGGACGCGGCCGGAATTCGTGGCCATCCATGCCGATCTGGAAAAATGGGCAACGTGGGCGAGCGACTGATCGCGGGGATGGAAGGAATTTGGCGACGCGAATCAGAAGACGCCATTTTGCGACATTGCCTGCCTCATCCTAAGAGTGAAGATGGGTGACCACGGAATACGCAGAATACACAGAAAATGAATCTGTTGTAGAGTATCGTGGACTCATCCTGCACATGCGCGAATGATCAATCCTAGCTCTCTTGCTTTCCGTGTGTTCCGAGTATTCCGTGGTTCCCATCCCAAGATTTGGGCTTATGGCCGATTTTGGGACCAACTGGCCGGAATTGGGACCATAAATTGGTTTCCATTTCCTGATTTTCAGGTAATTTGAGGTCGTTCTGAGCGCGGTCCGCTTCGTCAGAATTTCCAGCATCAGAATAGGCCGGACGCCTAAATTCGAATTGATCTCCGGGGGGAAGTCAACCGAACCAAGTCCAGTCGTTCGTATCGAAGAAAGCGCGCGTTGTGAGATCCGGGGGGATATCCAGCGCGCGCTTTTCTTTTGTCGCCGCATCGGGGAAAACCCGATTGTCATTTATGGCATGCCTGATAGCTTTCCAGTGATGAAACAAACCTCCCGCGAAGCATTGATTGAGTTGTTGTTCCTCTCGCTCTATTTGGATGATCACCTCTCGCTTGCGGAAGATGAGGTTCTTACCACGGCGTTGGAGTCACTGGGCTGGGACTCGAAGCGGCCGCGTGAGCACCACATTCTGACGGCGTTCTCGCTGGCGCGCGATGTGGCGGCCTGCGCGATCAAGACGGATAAGTTCGTGGTTGAAAAAGCCGATATCATCAAGGCGGACGGCGAGGAAGCCCCCGCCATGACCTGGCTGTCGCGAGTGCTCGGTGCCGATGGCCTGACTTACTCCGAACAACGGTTTCTTGGCCAACTCGAAGCCCGCCTTTTTCCGAAAGCCTGAGTTTGCACCGTTATGAAGTTTCGTCTCATCAGTCTGTTGGTTTTTTCCACGCTTGGCATATCTCCGGTTTGTTCCGAGGAGGTGAAATCCCCGTTCAGGCCCACTGTCGAGAACGCCACGCCGCCGCCCGGTGAGGCACCGGCTGGCATGGTTTGGATCCCGGGAGGGGAGTTTTCGATGGGTAGCGTGGATTGCGAGACCAGCAAGTGTTCGCCCGATACCGTGGCAGACGCGACGCCGGTCATCCGGGTCTATGTCGATGGCTTTTGGGCGGATAAAACCGAGGTCACCAACGCGCAATTCGCCAAATTTGTGGAGGCCACCGGCTATCGGACGATCGCCGAGATCGCGCCCACGCCGGAGGAGTTTCCCGGCGTGCCACCTGAAAATCTGATCGCGGGTTCCATCGTGTTTCAACCGGCCCCGGCGGAGGTGAAGCTCGACGAATATCTGCAGTGGTGGAGATACGCGGCAGGTGCGTCTTGGAAGCATCCCGAGGGGGCGGGGAGCCACATCGAGGACCGGGCCAATCACCCGGTCGTCCACATCGCCTACGCGGACGCGCAGGCCTACGCCAAGTGGGCGGGCAAACGCCTGCCCACCGAGGCGGAGTGGGAGTTCGCAGCACGTGGCGGATTGAGCGGTAAAATTTATGCGTGGGGCGATGAGTTCCAACCGGGTGGGAAAGCGATGGCGAATACCTGGCAGGGGAAATTTCCGGTCAAGGACGAGGGGACCGATGGTTTTGCTGGGGTGGCTCCGATAGGGAGGTTTCCACCCAACGCATACGGATTGTATGATGTGGTCGGCAACGCTTGGGAGTGGGTGAATGATTGGTATCGCCCGAATACCTATGCGAAGGCTGTTCTAACCGATGGCGTCGCGCGCAATCCCCAAGGGCCGGAGTCTTCGTTTGATCCAGCCGAGCCCGGCACGCAAAAGCGTGGCAATCGGGGTGGTTCCTACCTCTGCACGGATCAATATTGCACCCGCTACATGGTCGGCACCCGGGGCAAGGGGGAAGTGAGCAGCGGCAGCAGCCACTTGGGATTCCGCTGCGTGAAGTAGGCCGTCGTGCGTGTTTCCCGCAGGCGATCACGGTCTTGATCGCGGTGACGAGGTTGCGGGTGTCGTTGAGTGCGTCGAAAATCCGGAAGACATCCTGGCCGGCGGCGGCATCGGCGCGGATGAATGCCTCGACGAGGTCATCGGGGAAACTCGCGTATTGCACGATATTCTGGCCGCGCAGCAGCATGATCTGCGGGGTCTTGGGTGCGGCTTTTTTGAGCGCGCGAAGGCGTTCGAACGGGTTTTCGTTCAAATAGCGCAGGCAGGAATCAATGGTCGCACCGCCCCAAGTTTCGAGGCCGCTGAAGCCGATCTCATCGAGGATGGGAGCGGCGGGCAGCATTTGGGCGGTGCTCATGCGGGTGGCCGCCGCGGAAGACCGTGTTGTTGAAGGTGACAGGTTTCATGGCGCTATGGGAGGGGGGCGGCGCGCGTTTCCGATGGCACCGCCGGGGCAAGCGTGAGCGCTGGCATGCACGATGGCGATGACACTAGCCCTGTGGAGCGAGCGCCGATTGCTAAAGGCCCCTCATATCATGCAGTCGGACTCCGCATGAACCCTGGAATCTGGAAATCGGGAAGATTACGGCAGATTGGTTTTCCCCATCAGGAAGCGGTCGCACTCGCGGGCGGCACCACGGCCTTCATTGATGGCCCAGACGACGAGCGATTGGCCGCGGCGGACATCGCCGGCGGTAAAGACGCCGGGGACGTTGGTGGTGAAGGTGCCATGTTCGGCCTTGATGTTGGAGCGGGCGTCGGTTTCGAGGGCGAATTTTTCGATGACTTCGTTTTCCGGTCCGGTGAAGCCCATGGCGAGCAGGGCGAGCTGGCAGGGGATGACGCGGAGCGTGCCTTCGACGTCCTTGGGAACGAAGCGGCCTTGATCGTCCTTGGCCCACTCGATCTCGACGATTTCGAGCCCGGTGAGCTTGCCAGCGGCGTCCTTGAGGAAGCGCTTGGTCTGGACCAGATAGTGGCGGGGATCGCGGCCTTGGATAGCGGCGGCTTCTTCCTGGCCGTAGTCCATTTTATAGATCTTCGGCCACTCCGGCCATGGGTTGTTCGCGGCGCGCTTATCGGGCGGCTGGGGCATGATTTCCAATTGGATCACACTTTTGCATCCATGGCGCAGGCTGGTGCCGACGCAATCGGTGCCGGTGTCACCACCGCCGATGACGACGACGTCCTTACCGGTGGCGTTGAGTCCGGGGTTGCTGCCGTCGAAGTGGTGGTCGAGTTGATAGCGGGTATTTTCTGTTAGGAATTCCATGGCGAGGAAGACGCCCTCGGCATCGCGGTTGTCGATGTAGAGATCGCGGCCGGCGGTGGCGCCGCAGCAGAGCACGACGGAGTCGAAATCGGTGCGCAGGCGCTCGGCGGTCCACTCGGAGTCCTTGCCAATGAAGATACCGGTTTTGAATTCGATGCCTTCCGAGGCCATGAGATCGACGCGGCGCTGGACGACAAGTTCCTTGTCCAACTTCATGTTAGGAATGCCATACATGAGGAGTCCGCCGATGCGGTCTTCACGCTCGAACACGGTGACGCTGTGGCCGGCTTGATTGAGTTGATCGGCGCAGGCGAGGCCGGCGGGGCCGGAGCCGACGACGGCGATTTTCTTGCCAGTGCGGACGGCCGGGATGCGGGCGGTGACCCAGCCTTCTTCCCAACCGCGGTCGATGATGGCGCACTCGTTGTTTTTGATGGTGACGGCCGGGCCGATGACGCCGAGCACGCAGGAACCCTCGCAGGGAGCGGGGCAGACGCGGCCGGTGAATTCAGGGAAATTGTTGGTTTTGTGCAGGCGCTCAAGCGCTTCCCGCCAGCGGCCGCGATAGATGAGGTCGTTCCACTCGGGGATGAGGTTGTTCACCGGGCAACCGCTGGCCATGCCGGAAACCATGTGGCCGGTGTGGCAGAACGGGGTGCCGCAGTCCATGCAGCGTGAGGCTTGCGCGCGCTGTTGTTTTTCGTCCGGGTGAATCTTGAACTCGCGCCAGTTTTTGATGCGCTCGATCGGTGTGGCCTCGGCATCGGTGACGCGCGGCACTTCCATGAATCCTGTTGGTTTGCCCATTGTGGTTTGAAATTTGAAATTTTAGATTTGAAATGGATCTCAATTGCCGCCGACTCGGGCGAGGTCCTTGAGGTTGGCTTCGAAGGCGGCCATGGCGGCTTCGTCGCCGGTGAGGCCTTGTTCCTCGACTTTTTTGAAGGCTTCCAACATGCGCTCGTAGTCGCGTGGCAGGACCTTGAAGAACTTCGGCAACTCGGCATCCCAGTTTTCCAACAGGAACTTGCCGCGCGGCGAACCGGTGTGGGCGACGTGTTGTTCGATGGTGGACTTGACGAGGGCGAGATCCTTGTCCGCGCACTCGATGAGGCGGTAGAGATTGACCATTTCCTTGTTGAGGCGTTTTTCAAACATGCCGTCGATGTCGTAAACGAAGGCGGTGCCGCCGGACATGCCGGCTGCGAAGTTTCGCCCGGTCTCGCCGAGCACGATGACTTGGCCACCGGTCATGTATTCGCAACCGTGGTCGCCGACGCCTTCAACGACGGCGGAGGCACCGGAGTTGCGGACGCAGAAGCGCTCGCCGGCGATGCCGTTGATGAAGACTTGGCCGCTGGTGGCTCCGTAGAGTGCGACGTTGCCGATGATGATGTTTTCTTCCGGTTTGAAGCGTGAGCCTTGGGTCGGATAGATGATGATCTTGGCTCCGGAGAGGCCTTTGCCGACGTAGTCATTGGCATCGCCTTCGAGGCGGAAGGTCATGCCGGGCGGGGTGAATGCGCCAAATGATTGGCCCGCACTGCCGGTGAACTTGAGCTCGATGGTGTCTTCCGGGAGACCCTTGCTGCCGTATTTGCGGGAGATTTCACTGCCGGTGATGGTGCCGACCACGCGGTTGACGTTGATGATGGGCAGCTCGACGCGAACCTTCTCGCCTCGCTCGATGGCGGGTTTGCAAAGGGTGAGGAGATGGGTGTTGTCGAGCGCGTGCGTGAGGCCGTGGTCCTGAGCGATCTGTTTGTAGGCTCCGACGGAATCCTCAACGTCCGGTTTGTGGAAGATGCCGGTGAGATCGACGCCGTTGGCTTTCCAATGCTCGGTGGCTTGATTGGTGTCGAGGCATTCGACGTGGCCGACCATTTCGTTGATGGTGCGGAAACCGAGTTCGGCCATGATTTCGCGGAATTCCATGGCGATGAATGTCATGAAATTCACGACATGCTCGGGCTTGCCTTCGAAGTTTTTGCGCAGCTCGGGGTCTTGGGTGGCGATGCCGACCGGGCAGGTGTTTTTCTGACAGACGCGCATCATCA
>JBBECN010000195.1:0-2460 GCA_040881795.1 Akkermansiaceae bacterium | reverse complement strand
CATCAACCCCATACGGCGCGAGTGCGATCTTTTTGTCGGGATAAAACTCCCGGATCGTCTTCTCCACAAAACTGCACGCGACGAGCACCAGATCCGCCAGCTCCATCTCCTTGATCTTCTGTTCCGGACGGACATAGCGACTCGAAGGCAATCCACCAACCGGCACCCACTCCGCATAATCCCGGGCCAGCTGCTTCTGTTTTTCCTCCCACCAAGGATAGTAGCCGATCGGCATGTCGTAGATGCATTGCTTGCCAAGCCTCTTGGCTTCTTGGAATTGCTCCAGCGAGCAATCCTCGTAGCTGTGCACTGCTGTCACTGTGGGCCGACCCGCGGCACGCGCCATCGTCCGCATCAGCCAGTCGTTAGCGGCATACATCATCTTCTCGTCACCGAGGCCGAACTTCCGGCGCAGAAGGCGCGACCATTCAGCCGTGCGACCCTGGATCTTCGGAGCATCAGCCAGCGGCTCGAAACGCCGCCGCCGCAGACGTGCGGCCTCAGCCTTCGCGCCCGGAACTTTCGACAAAAAGTCCAGAGTGAGCCGCCCCGGAAACCACGGCACACAGAAAGCCTCCAGTTGCCCGGCCTCATAGTGCGCCAATGCCGCCTGGTGCGAGTTCGGATTACCCGTCGGATGGCCGAAAAGTATCATTGCCAGTGGTTCACGATGGCCCGTCAGTTGCCGTCCTTGGCTGTCAGTCTACTTTCGCGTGTCCTCGCGACACTCGCACCGTCTCGAACAAACGCGCATGCACCCGTGCGGATTCTTCAGGCTCGAGAAAGGTGCGCCCCGTCTCCCAGCGCTTTCCGGCCGCCACATCAGCAAGATAGGCGTCCACCTCACGCACGTTTCGCTCACGACAATCCTCTCCCGGACCAAAAACCACAATATGAACCCCGGGAACTGCCAGTATCGTACGTAGCGGTGATTCCGCATGCAGCGTGACGAGCAACGGGGCGCCCGTGGCGAGGTAAGTGTGCAACTTTGACGGGCGGTAATGCGGATCATCTACCCCTAGAACCAACAACCCCCGCGCACTCCGAATTTTCACGATCGAATCCCGGTAGGAGATCCTCGCCGGCTCCTCGCGGATCGTGCTGCCCAGACCGAACTCGCCCGCGATATCTTGCAGATAGCGGCGCCCACCTTCACGCCAAGTCGTATCCGTGCCGAGGATGTCAATCGCAGGCAGAGGCTTGCGTGTACTCACCGTGAGACAGCGCAGAAACTCGCGCCACCCCCGCTCCATGATGTTGCCCCCGGCACCTATATACACAATGTCGCCGGCACCTTCCCGAGGCGCTCCATCCGCCATCTGATGCAGCGCCGGCATATCCGCCGGGAAAGGCTGCACCAGCACATGATTGCTCGTATTCCAGCTGGCTTGCGGATACCTCCCACGCAAATCCTCCACGTAGCCCTCTGAAACACTCACAAGGCCGTCCGCTCGTCCCACGGCGAGACGCTCGACCACGCGCCCCAAATGTTTGGCGATACGCTCTTTGATCCGGTTCCGACTTACGAAATATACCTTTTTCTTGATGAAAAGCGGATCATGCACGTCCGCGATGTAAGGCACTCCGGTCCGCCTCCGCCAGAAAGCACCGTTGCAGGTTAGCCAATGTTTCGTCGTCGTAAAATAGACGAGGTCGAACCTTCCGCTTTGCAACACTTCCAAGCCCCGCCACCGCATTGGCATGGTGGCCCGGATCCCGACATTTCTCGACCCCAAAGCTCGGAACAGACCCGGTCGCCACTGCGCCACCTCATGCACCGGCACCTCGGGAAACTCCATGCCGCCACCCTGCACACGGCTGAAGTCCGTCTGAAAACTGGCCTCCGGCGTCAAAATCTCCGCCTCCCATCCGAACTTCGGCAACTCGCCGGCAATAAGCCGCGCGCGCTGCATGTCCGCCATCATGCACGGCTTCCATGTCGAAACGACAATAAGGACTTTTTTCACAATCCAGAGAACAGAAGCCAGATGCCCGATATCAGCTCTTCAGGCAGAAAGATTCCGGCTTCGCCAGCATGCCACCGAGCAAACGGCCAACCTCCTCGCTCGCTTGAATGAACTCGGCAAAAGCACCTTCGTCGAGGTATCCGCAGTCGCGCGCAAAATTCAGCCAAGTCTGCGTCTCAAGATTCTCGCCATCCGCATCCGTCAACTTCGAAGTGAAGTGCGCCACGTAGCGCCGCTTCCCCCATGCTTCCGCAAGATTTGCGCAGACCGACCGCGAACTCCGCCGAATCTGATCCGTCAAACTGTAGCGCTCTTCCCGTGGCCAACCCTTTGAGGCGTGGAAAATCTCCATCGCCAGCCTGTAGGCCGCCTTATAAGCCTCCAAATCCTGCGGTCTGTTGATCTGCTTTGTCATAGTATTTTCTCCGTTATCTGACATCTGTTCTCTGACATCTGTTCTCTGACGTCTGGTCTCTGATCTCCGATCTCCGAC
>JBBECN010000194.1:0-2485 GCA_040881795.1 Akkermansiaceae bacterium | reverse complement strand
AGCACCAAGTCGGCCCCGAGCATGGCCAGTAAGGTCCGCCGCTCGAGACTCATCGTTTCGGGCATGGTAAGGATAAGTTTGTAACCCTTCGCCGCCGCGACGAAAGCCAGCGCGATGCCCGTGTTGCCGCTCGTCGGTTCGATGATGATGGTGTCCTTTTTCAGGATGCCTTTTTTCTCGGCGTCTTCGATCATGGCTGCGCCGATGCGGTCTTTCACGCTGCCGAGCGGATTGAAAAACTCACACTTCACGGCCACGGTTGCGCCCGCTCCCTCGCTAATGCGGTTGAGTTTGACCAACGGCGTGCGACCGACCGTTTCAACGATATTGTTGTAGAGTTTGCCCATAACTAAAATTTCCGCTTTGAACGGGCCACGTTGCATAAAGTCAAAGCTGGTTGAAATCAACGCTCGATTTACCGTCTTTCTCGCGCCATGCCGAAGTCGCGCGGTCATTGCGCCCTTGCCGAGCAACGCCACCACCACCCCGATGGCGAACTCCACCGGAACCAAACCGCCCTGCAGTTAGCCAGACAAAACTCGGCCGGATTGATCGTCTCGGCTTTCAAGCCGAGGGTTAAGATTCAGGATTAGCCCCCACTTCGATCGTCATAATAGTCTAAGCACTAACTTATTGAGACTTTTATGAGCCCGAACGATCGGCGTGTGACAATTTGCTAATAACCGCAAAATTCCTGTTTTTCTCCTTGAAATCACGAGCCATGACCATAGGTTGAGGGAAATTCCAAACACCATGAAAAATAAATCACTGACCGTCATTGTTGCGTGCTTGATATTTACTGTCTCCTCGCAAGCTCAACCGACCCCCTTCACCAACAGCAGCGCTTTCTTCAGCGCGATCACCGCAAGTAATTACACCGAAACCTTTGATTCCATTCCTGACGGCGGGTTCGGTTTCGCTTCACCAACTAACTTTGCCGGCAACGGGTTCTCTTTCACGGCTGAAACGGGCGCGGGAAACTTCCTCGGAATCAACACTCCTCCGGATCAATGGCTCTCCACCTTTGATGTGACCTTCATCCGGTTCACAAACTTCAGTCTCAACACCACTGCCATCGGAGGTAACTTTTTTGCCACCCAGTTCAACGAGTCTTACACCAACACCTCCGTCAGCGTGACGGCGACGTTTGCTGACGCCACTAGTTTCACCACGAATTACTTGCCTGCCGGACCAACCACCTTTTTCGGTCTGACCTACAACACCAATATCACCTCCCTTACCATCTCGAACGTAGCCCCGGCGGCGGAATTCATGACCGCCAACAACCTCACGGTTGGCGTTGTCCCCGAGCCCTCCACTTACGCCTTGCTCGGCTTGGCCGCTGCAGGGTTGGCTGGCTACGTCATCCGCCGCCGCCGCGCCTGATCAGGCCGCTTCTCCGCCACGGCGCCTACTGAACAGCAGGCATACTTTCGAGTGCCGCTGCGGCCTGCTCGTGTCCTCCATCGGCCGCCATTTGCAAGTAGTCCCGCGCCAATTCCCGCCGGTCGGCGAATTTTTCCCCGAACATGTATAGCCATGCTATGACAAACTGCGCTTCCCCATCGCCCTTCTCCGCCAGCGACTGCAACAACTTCTCCGCCCGCTTTTCGTCCTTGCCCAGGCCGAACTCCCCGCGGGCCAGTGCCGCCGAGAGGAAGAGCGCAGCCTGACGATTCCCCGCTCCCGCCGCACGCTCCAACCATTGCACGCCCTCGGTTTTCGTCGCCGCCTCCGCTGATTCCACCATAAGACAACCGAGCGAGAACTGCGCCGCAACGTGCCCCTGCTGCGCGGCGCGCCGTCCCCACTCGATCGCCGCCGCTTTGTCCGGTGCCGTGCCGCGACCCGACGAATACATCGCCGCCAGCTGGTATTGCGCATCAGCCATTCCGCGCGCAGCGGCTTCTTTCATATAGCCGAAAGCCGATAAGTCCGAAGCCGGCAACCCCCGCCCCGCCGCCGCCATACCGGCCAGTTCGTATTGCGCCTCCGCATCACCTTGTCCAGCCGACCTCTGGAGCAACTCGACCGCCTTCGCCCAGCGCAGCGGATCGTTCTCGGCCCGTGCATAAAGCGCGCCCAACCGCGTCTGCGCCCAAGCCTGCCCCTTCTCTGCTGCCGTCAAATATTGCCGCTCCGCAGCGGAAGCATCCAAACCCGCCACCCCGGGTGCCGGTCCGGCGAAATTGGCAAACTTCTCATCTGCCCACGCCACCTCCTTCTCCCCGAGGATCCGCCCCGCCGGCTTGGGACGCAGCCCCGGATTCCGCTCCCATTCCGGCAGCGCCTGCTGCTCCGGCGGGCGGGAACAGCCGACGCCGACCGCAAGCCCCAGCAATAAAAATATCACTCTACCGCAACGCTGCATGCTTGGAGGCAAATTAGTGGCACCGCACCTCGAACACAACTCCACTGCATCCAAGGCCACCCACAGAAAACCGCAGGAAACTCGTTTGACTCGACACCAGACCTGCGACATGTT
>JBBECN010000193.1:0-16181 GCA_040881795.1 Akkermansiaceae bacterium | reverse complement strand
TTTGAAAATCAAACGGCCGCCAGCCTTGATTTTCAAAAAATGGATCAAGCGCGGCAATTGGCATCACTCGACGATCATGCCTCTCCGCAAATTTTCAAGGCCCAAGCGGCTGAGGCGTCCCTGCTGGAAGTTCAGGCAAGTGCCGCCAACAATTTTTCATGAATTCCATCGAAGCCGCCGTTGCTGAGGACGGCGATGATGTCGCCGGATTCGGCGGATTCCTTGACCTTGGCGATGATGGCTTCGACATCGGCCAGATAGAATCCGCGGCCGCCGAGGCGGGCGATGTCGGCGGAGAGTTGGTCGGGGTTGAGGCGGTCGTTTTCCGGGATTTTGTGGAGGTCCGGGATGGCGGCGACGATGGCAAAATCCGCAGCGGCGAGCGCTTCCGCGAGCTCGGTTTGGAAAACGGCGCGGCGGGTGGTGTTGGAGCGTGGCTCGAACAGGATCCAAAGCCGGGAGTCCGGATGGCGCTGGCGCAGGCTCTGCACGGCGAGCCGGATGGCGGTGGGGTGGTGGGCGAAGTCGTCGATGACTTTGATGCCGTTGACCTCGCCGCGGAGTTCCTGGCGGCGGGCGACGCCGTCGAAGGATTCGAGCCCTGCACGGATTTCATCGGCGGTGAGGCCGGCGAAGGTGGCGGCGGCGATGGCCATGGCGGCGTTGCGGACGTTGAACTCGCCGGTCATGCGGGTGGAATAGGGGACTCCACCGAGGGTGAAGGAGCTGCGGTCCGGCTGATAGCTAACATTTTCTATTCGAAGCGAGCAATTTTCGCCAAAGCCGACGGTGGTGACGGGGCAGGGAGCTCCATTTGCGACATCGAGGCAGTTTTGCTCGTCGCCATTGATGTAGGCCATGCCACGGCGCGGGACGATGTTGAGCAGGCGGCGGAAGGTGAGTTTGATCTCGTCGAGGTGGTTGTAGATATCGGCGTGGTCGAACTCGACGTTGTTGACGACGACGCATTCCGGGAGGTAATGGAGGAATTTCGAGCGCTTGTCGAAGAAGGCGGTGTCGTATTCGTCGCCCTCGAGCACGTTGAATTCCGAGTCAGTAAAATGCGCGCCGTGGCCGAGATTTTTCGGCAATCCGCCGATCATGTATCCGGGATCGAGGCCGGCGTTGACGAAGATCCACGCGAGCATCGACGAGGTGGTGGTTTTGCCGTGGGTGCCGGAGACGACGAAATTGCGTTTTCCGCGGAGGAAAAATTCCTTCATCACCTCGGGCAGGGAATGATAGAGCAGCTTGCGGTCGAGCGCGGCCTCAGCCTCGGGATTGCCGCGGGAAATGGCATTGCCGATGATAACCACGTCGGTGCCGGCGGGGATGTTTTCCTCAGCGTAACCTTCGGTGAGAGTGATGCCTTGGCTGCGGACGAAATCCGACATCGGCGGGTAAACGTTGGCGTCGGAACCGGTGACGTTGAAGCCGCGTTGTTTCATGGCGGCTGCGACGGCACCCATGGCCGTGCCACAGATCCCAGTGAAGTGAAAATTGGATTTGTCTGACATCGAAGGGCGCGAAGCTAGGCGGCGGAGACGAGCCTGCCAATCAAGAATACGGAAGGCCAAAATTCATTGTCGAAATTTTGTTTTGTTGGATCGAATGCTAATCCTTCGCGGATTTCGGATCGAGTGCGTCGCGCAGGCCGTCACCGAGGAAGTTGAGGGCGAAGAGGGTGCTGGCGAAAAAAGCCGAGGGGAAAAATAACAGCAGCCAGTTAATTTCCATCCGGTCGGCACCCTCCTTGATCAAAATGCCCCATGAGCTGTTAGGTGGTTTTACGCCGAGGCCGAGGAACGACAGCACGCTCTCCAACAGCATGATGCCGGGGACGGCAAGGGTGGTGTAGATGATGATGGGGCCGATGACATTCGGCAGGATGTGGCGGAAGAGAATGCGGCCGCGGCTGAGGCCGAGCGAGACGGCGGCTTCGACGAATTCCTGCTTTTTCACCGACATGACCTGGGCGCGGACGATGCGGGCGATCGTCAACCAGCCGATCGCGCCGATGGCGATGAAGAGAGGGATGAGAGTGGTGATGGGAGCCACGCGATCGCGCTCGAAGCCGGTGGTTTTGATGACCCACTCGGTGAACGCGGACGCGGGATCGTCCACGACGAGGGCGAAGAGGATGACGAGCACGAGGAAGGGCAGCGCGAAGAGAATATCCACGAAGCGCATCAGCAGGTCGTCGATTTTTCCGCCAGCGTATCCGGCGATGGCACCGTAAATCACGCCGATGATGACGGCCACGGCGGTAGCGACGAGTCCGACTAACAGCGAGACTTGGCCGCCGTATAGCACGCGTGAAAAGAGGTCGCGTCCGAGTTGGTCGGTGCCGAACCAATGGACGGCGGACGGTGCGGCGGAGGCGTTGGCGAGATTGATGGCCGTCGGGCTTTTGACAAACGGCATCAGCGGGCCGATGAAACAAGCGAGCAGGATGACGATCAGGACGCCGAGGCTGATGATCGCCGCGCGGTTGTGCGCGAGGCGGTGCCAGGCGTCTTTCCAGAGTGAGGTGCCTTTTTCCATAATCAGGTAGCTAAGGTGGAGTTAGAGAATTTAACCGCAGATGAACGCAGATAGACGTTAATAAGAAAGATGTGGAATGGGACTGCTAGACGACGGGATGACAGATTGATTTTGTCGCTTCTTTGATCTGCGTTCATCTGCGGTTGAAAAATTCTCATGCCTTTCTTAACCGCGGGTTGAGGGCGATTTGGGCGAGGTCGGCTAACAAGTTCGCGCCGACGATGAGGAAGCCGTAAAAGAGGACGAGGCCCTGGATGAGGAAGAACTCGCGGTCGGTGGCGGCGTTGACGAAATGTTGGCCCATGCCGGGGATTTGGAAAATCGTCTCGATGACGAAGGATCCGGAAATCATGCCGGCGAAGGCGGGGCCGATGAAGGCGACGGCGGGGATGAGGCCGCCGCGCAGGGCGTGGCGGATGACGATGCGCGAGCTGGAAACCCCCTTGGCGCGGGCGGTGCGGATGTAGTCCTGATTGAGCACATCGAGCATGCCGCCGCGGGCGAGGCGGGCGAGGTAGGCGGCGTTGATCAGGCCGAGGGTGATGGCCGGGAGGATCCAATCTCCGGGCGAGGCCCAGCCGGCGACGTTGAGCGATTTCAGCCCAAGCCCGGCGGTCACGGCGAGCAGCGGGCCAATGACAAAACTCGGCAGGCAGATCCCGACCATGGCGGCGGCGAGCGCGGAGTAGTCGACACAGGTGTTTTTCCTAACAGCCGCGATGACCCCTGCGGGGATTCCAACCATCAGGGCGATGCCGATGGAAAAGATTCCCAGCGCGAGCGAGACGGGAAATGACTCGGCGATGATTTCGGAAACCTTGATGCCGTCCTTTTTGATGAGATCACCGAGGTCCTGGTGGACGACGAGATTTTTCAAATAACGGAAGTATTGCACGGGCACCGGTTGATCGAGGCCGGTGTAGGCTTTCATGCGTTCGAGCACGTGGGCGGGGATGGCTTTTTCCTCGGCGTAGGGGCTGCCGGGCATGGCGCGGACGAGGAAAAACGTGAGGGTGACCAGCACGAACAAGGTGATGATGCCTTGGGCGATGCGGCTGAGGATGATGCGGATCATGACGATTTATTTTCCACGTCCGGGAACGAGGCGGAGGTATTGATAGGGATTGTTAGCCAGCAGCAGCGGATGCCAACCTTCGACGGACGGATGGAGCAGATAGTTCCGGGCCTGCCAGGCGATGAGCAGCAACGGGGCCTCTTCGACGAGCAGGGTTTCCGCCTGATGGAGCAGCTCGAAGCGGTGGGTGAGGTCGGCATCCTGGAAGGATTGTTTGAGCAGCTCGGCGAATTGCGGGTTGTCCCAGCCGGTCAGGTTGTTGCCGTTTCCGGGCGTCCACATTTCGAGGAAGGTGAGGGGATCGAGGTAATCGCCGATCCAGCCGGCGGAGGCGATGTCGTAGTCGAGTTCCTGCATCGCGACGAGGTAGGCGTTCCATTCCTTGTTCTCGATCTCCACTTCGATGCCGAGCGTCTCGCGCCACATCGCCTGAATGGCTTGGGCGAGGGTGACGGCGGTCTCGCGGCTAACGATGAGGACTTTGAGGCGGGGGAAACCTTTGCCGCCGGGAAAACCCGCTTCGGCGAGTAATTTGCGGGCTTTTTCCGGATCGAACGCAGCGATTTGGGGGGGCTTGTAATCCCCCATCGGCGGGGTCATCGACTGGGCGGGAATGAAGCCGCGGAAGACGTTGTCGCAGACGGCCTTGCGATCGATGGCGTAGCTGAGCGCCTGGCGTACGCGCTGATCATTCAGGGGTTGGCGGGTGGTGTTGCAGCGGTAGAAATTGGTGCCGACGTAGGACTCCTGGCGGAGATACTCCGGGTGGTCGCGTTTCATCAGATCGACCACTTCGGAGGGGGCGCCGTAGGTCGAGTGGAGCTGGCCGTCGCGGAACATGCGTGCTTCGGTGTAGGGATTGGTGACGGGCAGGAAGCGGACGCCGTTGAGGGTGACGTTGGCGGCGTCCCAATAGTGGGGATTGCGCTCCACCTCGATGTGGGCGGTGCGCCGCCAGGATTTGAGCTGATAGGGGCCGTTGCCGACGATGTTTTCCGGGCGGGTCCAGGGGTTGCCGCGTTGTCCGATTTTCCCATATTTCAGGACTACGTGGCGGGGCACGGCGGTCCAGGTGTAGTGTTTGACGATTTGGGGAAAATATGGGGTGGGGCCACGCAGGGTGAGGCGGAATGTTAGATTATCCACCACTTCCACGCCGACGGTGGAGAAATCCTCGGTGACGCCCTTGTTGAAATCCTCCGCGCCTTTGAGGAAATAGAGCATCTCGGCATATTTCGCCCCGAGCTCCGGGGTGAGCATGCGTTCGTAGGAAAACGCGAAATCTTGGGCGGTCACCGGGGTGCCATCCGACCATTTCCCGTCGGGCCGGAGCTTGGCGGTCCAGACGGTGGCGGTGGCGTCCGGCGCGAGTTCGAGAGCGGCGCCACCGGGGGTGGCGGTGTCGCTCTTGGGGTCGTTGGTGATCAGGCCCTCAAACAAAGCGCGCAGGATGTTGCTTTCCAGCACGCCCGAGACGATGTGGGGGTCCAGTCCCTTCGGTTCGTTCGAATTTCCGACCAGCAGAATCCCCTCGCGGGTGGCCTTGTCCACCTGCGATTCCTTCTGGCAGGAACCTAGCAAAAACAGGCAGGGGATGAAAAGAAGGGCGAGTCGTCGAAGCATCGGCAGGACCCAAACGTTTTACGGCGCAAAATGCAGCGCAATTTTTCAACAAGGCGGTTTTTTCCTTGGATCCGCGGTGGGCAAGCAATGCGCTTGCGGGCTTGCCACACCCGCAATGAGGGTTAGTAATACGGCCACTTCTTCGTGAAAAGTTACTTCCTCCGCCGCCTGCTGCTGATTCCTCCGACTTTGATCGGGATCACGCTGCTTGTTTTCACGATCACCCGATTCGTGCCTGGTGGCGCCATCGATCAAATGCTTCAGGAGGCGGCGCGCGGCGCGGATCAGGGCGGCAAACGCTCCACATCGTCCAGCCAATCCCAAGGCGGGATGAGCGAGGAGCAATTGGAAGAACTGGAGGAACAATTCGGCCTCGATAAGAAGATTCTTTTTGCCTACGGCCAATGGCTCGGAATCGCCCCGCGCGAAGTCAGCATTTCCAAGGGCGAATTCGGCGATCGCGGCGATGAAATGATCGGCAGTGAAATGGATCCGGCGACCACAGCCGAAGTCGTTTTACGGGGCGATGGGCGGGCGGTGCTGGTGAAGCGTGCGGATGAAAAAGTGGTCTCCGCCGTTTTCAAGGAAACCGGCAAGCCGATCGATGCGGAAGGTTGGGAAATCCGCTACGAAACGGAAAAAGACCGCCAAGCCCGCTACCAACGGCGCAATGCAAGCGGCGACCAACTGCCCGGCTACCGGCCGCGGGCGGTGATCTATCAGACGCGCTACTCGGGGCTCATCCATGGGGATCTCCGCCGCTCCACGGTTTACAACGACCCGGTGCATGAAATGATTCTCGACCGCATTCCGGTGGCCACCTACTTCGGGCTTCTAACGGCATTCATCACTTATTCGATCTGTCTGCCACTGGGGATCTTAAAGGCATTGAAGCACCGGACGTTCATCGACAGCGCGAGTTCGGTGCTGATTTTCCTCGGTTATTCGATTCCCGGATTCGCGCTCGGAGCCATTTTACTGGTCCATCTCGGGGCGCGGATGAATCTCTTTCCGTTGTTCGGCATCGTCAGCGCGGATTTCGATCAATTGAGCCGTTGGGATCAGTTGAAAGACCTCGCCCACCACACGGTGCTGCCGTTGATCTGTTATGTCGTCGGCTCCTTCGCGATGCTGACGATGATGACGAAAAACAACCTGATGGACAATCTCGCCGCCGACTATGTGCGCACCGCGGTGGCTAAGGGCGCGAGTTTCCGCAAAGCGGTCTTCGGTCACGCGTTCCGCAACTCGATGATCCCGATCGCCACCAGCCTGGGCAGTCTGGTGGAGGTTTTCATCGTCGGCTCGATGCTGATTGAAACGGTTTTCGACATCCAGGGCTTCGGCCTGCTGCAATATCAATCGGTGATCGCGCGCGACGTGCCCGTGATCATGGGCACCGTCACGGTCGCCGCTTTCCTGATGCTCATCGGCCATGTGATTTCCGATTTCATCGTCGCGATGGTGGACCCCAGAATCAAATTCGAGTAACCATGCGACTGTTAGGAATTTTTCTCATGGCTCTCGGAGCACTCTCGGTGACGGGGGAAATCATGAACATCGCCTTTCCCACGGCGCGGTGGTTTTTCCAAGTCAGCCGTGACGTGCCGCTGCTGAACTTCGATCTTGCGGGTGGGAAATTTTTCCCATGGTTCGGCTGGCTCAGCGCCGCAATTCTGATGGTTTGCGGTTTGCTGATCCTCGTCCGTTCGTTCACCGCCGGTCCTCGCAATCCGATCACCACCCGCCGCATCCGCCGCTTCTGTGACATCAAGCGCGGTTACTATTCCTTGATCATCCTGATCGTGTTAGGAGGCATCGCCGGGCTCGATCAGGTCGTCGTTGGCAAGCGGGCGCTGGCGGTGAAACACGAGGGCAAATGGAGTTTTCCCGCCTTCCTGCCGAGCGATTTGAAGAACAAGGACTTCGGCGTGACGGATGAAACCGCCGAAGCCCCGGCGGACTATCGGAAGCTGAAACGTCTGTGGGGCAAATCCAGCGGAAACCGGGTCATCCTTCCTCCCGTTCCCTATGATCCCACGGGTGACACCCTGCCGCCGCGCTCACGGCTGTTAATACAGCGTGAGGGCGTTTACTCGGAGTCCGGCAGCCGCAAGCCCTACTTCGGACTGGTGGCAAAATACTTCGATGTCGGCGAGGCGAAAATGCATCTGCGCCAAACCATGCGCAAAGGCGTCCTGAATGGCGCGACGGATGGCTGGAGCACCGAGGGCCTGCCGGTTTACAGCGCCGAATACAAAGCCGGGGTGCTCGTCTCCGAACGCTACAACGGCGAGGGCACCAAGGATGCATTCCTCGCATGGGAAAGCAGTGATCTGCGCGCCGTCAAATACCACCCGGCCCCGCCCATCCCCGAGGAGGGGAACTGGCTGGGCACCACCTCCCAAGGTTATGATGTGCTCGCCTACCTCTACGGCGGCCTGCAGGTGAATTTCAAAGCAGCGCTCATCTATCTGCCCATCGTCTATTGCATCGGCATCACCATCGGCATGATGATGGGCTTCTTCGGCGGGTGGTTCGATCTGGTGGCGCAGCGCGTGATCGAAGTGCTTTCTAACATGCCGTTCCTTTTTATCGTCATCATTCTATCCAGCATGGTGCCGGAGAAATTCAAGGGACTGCCCATCATCCTCACCATCCTCATCGCCTTCGGCTGGATGGGCATGACATTCCTGATGCGCACCGCCGCCTACCGCGACAAGGAGCGCGACTACATTTCCGCCGCCAAAGTGCTTGGTGCCGGCACGCCGCGGATTCTCTTCCGGCATCTTCTGCCTAACACCGTCGCCATCATTGTGACGCTAGTGCCCTTCACCATGTCCGGGCTGATCTTTTCACTCACCTCACTCGACTACCTCGGCTTCGGTCTGCCCCCGCAATATGCCACTTGGGGGCGGCTTCTCAACGACGGGCTTTCCAATCTATCCGCACCGTGGCTGGTCACCTCCACCTTCGTGGTGCTGGTGGGGCTGTTAGTCATCATCACCTTCGTCGGCGAGGCGGTTCGCGAGGCCTTCGACCCGAAAAAATTCACCTTCTACCGTTGATGCGAAGATTGCTGCCAAGATTGGGATCACTGCTACTGGCCGCCTGCGCGCTGGCCTCGACCGGCTGCCGTCAGGAGTCGCAGGAAATCGAGCGCAAGCTGGGTTTCGATGAATTTATCCCTGCCTACAATCGCTACATCGATCAATGGTTGCGCACCCAGCAAACGTTCACCGAGACTGAAATCGCCAAGGTCACCGCCGAGCTCGCCAGCGCGGATGATGCCGCCAGGGCCGCTCTTGAAACCCGGGCGAAGGCGCTGCGACTCGACCAGGAAAGATGGAAGTTCCGCCTTGGTCTCGGTGGCTACCTCAAAGCGGCCACGCTTGCCGATCTCCCCGCCGACCTGATTTGGGAAAATGGCATGGACCAACCCGAAATCGGCGATCCCACTGCCAAAAAAGGTGGGGTGTTCCGCCGCTTTATCCCCACCTTCCCCCCGACTATCCGTCCCTTTGGCGACAATTCGAACAACTCTTTCCGCGGCGATCTTTACGACTACATCGACATGCCGCTGGTGACCCTCCACCCGGAGACCATGGAGATCATTCCCGGGCTTGCGCGCGAGTGGGCCACTTCTAACGACGGGCGGACGATCTATTTCCGCATCGACCCCGAAGCCCGTTACTCCGATGGGGTTCCGGTCAAGGCCAGGGACTTTCTCATCGGCGTCTATCTGAGGGTCTCCGACAATATCGTCAATCCCTACGCGAAGCAGTATTTCCGCGAGAACATGGCCCAGGTCGCGATGTATGATGACCTAACGGTTTCCATCTCGCTGCCCGAGGCGAAAATGTATGCGCCGGTCTTCGCCGGTGCGCTCACCCCGTCACCGCCCCACTTCTATTCGGAATACGGGCCGGACTACAACGAGCGCTATCAGTGGAGTTTTCCTCCCACCACCGGCGCGTATGAGGTGCTGCCGGAGGACATTGTCAAAGGTGCCTCCATCACCCAGTCACGCGTGAAGACGTGGTGGGCGAAGGATCGCAAATACTACCGTTACCGCTTCAATCCAGACAAACTGGTGCACACCGTGGTGCGTGACGAGTCCAAGGCCTTCGAACTCTTCCGCGCCGGCGAGCTCGACACGTTCTTCCTCACCCAGCCCCAGCTTTGGTATGAAAAATCCGAGATCGATCCGGTTTACAAAGGCTACATCGAGCGTGTCACCTTTTATAACAGATACCCCAAGGTCCCGCGGGGTCTCTATCTGAATGTCACCAAGCCTCCGCTGGACAATCTGGACGTCCGCATCGGCATCCAACACGCGATGAATTGGCAGAAGGTCATCGACGTGATGTTCCGTGGTGACTACCAGCGACTCAATTCCTTCAACGAAGGTTATGTCACCTTCAGCGATCCATCCATCGTTGCCCGCCCGTTTTCGATCGACGCCGCGCGCGCCGCATTCGCCAAGGCCGGATACATCCAGGAAGGACGCGACGGGATTCTCACCAAGTCCGATGGCACCCGTCTCTCGGTTTCCATCACCTACCCGGCGATGCCACAAATCGACCGGATCTTCGCCATCCTGCGCGAGGAGGCCAAGGCTTGCGGATTCGATCTCCGGCTCGATGGATTGGAATACACCGTCGCCTACAAAAAGGAGATGCAGAAGCAGCACGAAATGGCGTTCGGCAGTTGGTTGATCAATCCGCCGGTGCCCGACTACCACCAGTTCCTGCATTCCACCAACGCCTTCGACGAAAAGGGAAATCCCAAACCGCAGACCAACAATCTCTTCGTTTGGGGACGGCCGGACACCGATACGCTCAGCGAAAAAGTCCGCACCGCCACCACCGAGGGGGAACTCAAGGACGCCGCCTGGCAGTTGCAAAGAATCATCCACGACGAGGCCATCTTCGTCCCCGGCTACTCGGTGGATTTCATGCGCATCGGCTCGTGGCGCTGGATCAAGTGGCCCGATTGTGAAACCACACGCTTCAGTCCGCCCGTCGTTTATGATCCGCACGAGGTGTTTGTTTTCTGGGTGGATGACGAGATCAAAGCCGAAACCCAGAGCGCCCGCCGGACTGGCAAAGAATTCGAGGAAACCGCGCGCGTCGTCGATGACTACCGGGTCTTGCCCGGCGTGCCCACCGAGCCGGAGCCGGAACCTTCAACCGAGGAGGCCGAAGCCCCATGAGTGAGCATCTTGAAAACATCCTTGAGGTCGATCAGCTCATCACCTCCTTCGAGACCGACCGCGGCCTGCTGCGCGCGGTCGATCATGTCTCCTTTTCCGTCCCATCTGGGAAAACCGTTGGCATCGTTGGCGAGTCCGGGTGCGGGAAAAGCGTCACCGCCATGTCGATCATCCGCCTGCTGCCCCAGCCGGCGGGCAAGATCCTCGGCGGCCATGTTTATTTCAAAGGCAAGGACCTCGTCCGCGCCAGCGACGCGGAAATCCGCAAGATTCGCGGCGCGGAAATCGGCGTGATTTTCCAAGAACCCATGGCGGCCCTCAACCCCGTGCATCGCATTGGCCGCCAGGTCTCCGAAGTGTTTCGCATCCATCAAAAGATCTCGAAAAAGGACGCTTGGGCCGCCGCCACCGAGATGTTGGAAATGGTCCGCATCCCCGCTCCCGCGCAGCGGATGATGGACTATCCGCACCATCTATCAGGCGGCATGCGCCAGCGTGTCGTCATCGCCATGGCCCTCGCGTGCAGGCCATCCCTCGTCATCGCCGATGAGCCGACCACCGCCCTCGACGTCACCGTGCAAGCGCAGATCCTCGATCTCCTGAAGCGCTTCCAAGCCGAAATGGGCATGTCCACCATCCTGATCACCCACGACCTTGGCGTGATCGCGGAAACCTGCGATGAAGTCGTCGTGATGTATGCCGGGCGGGTGGTCGAAAAAGCCTGTGCCACCGAGTTGTTTGCCAACCCGCTGCATGCCTACACCAAAGGCCTGCTGCGCTCGATTCCCACTTTGGATACGCCTTCGAAATCCGTGCTCAACACCATTCCCGGCATGGTCGCCTCGTTGGCGGATTATTCGCACGGCTGCCGGTTCTGCCAACGCATGGGCCGCAACGCGCCGATCACCCGCGAGCGCCCCCGCTTCGCTGAGGTCTCTCACGGCCACTGGGTGGAAACCTGTCCCGAATGTTATCAGCCATGACCCCACTCCTAACATGTAATGATCTCCGCGTGCATTTCCCCGTGCGCGGCGGTGTGATGCTGCGCCAGATCGGTGCGGTGCGTGCCGTGGATGGAGTTTCGCTGAGCATTCAACCGGGTGAAACGCTCGGGCTGGTCGGTGAGTCCGGTTGTGGTAAATCCACCTTGGGGAAAGCGCTGGTCCGGCTGATCAAGCCGACCTCCGGAAACATCGTTTTCCAGGATACCGACATCACGCGCGCCAGCCAAAGTTCGCTGCGCCCGCTGCGGCGGGATATCCAAATGATTTTCCAGGATCCCGCCGAGTCGCTCGATCCGCGGATGAGCGTGCGCGCGATCATTGAGGAGCCTTACATTATTCACCGGCTTGGCAACCGCGCCGAGCGCAACCAATGGGTGAACGAATTGTTAGATCGCGTCGGCCTGCCCGCGTCATCCGCTGAGCGCTATTCTTTTGAGTTTTCCGGCGGCCAACGCCAGCGCATCGGCATCGCCCGCGCGCTGGCGCTCAAGCCGAAGCTGATCATTTGTGACGAGCCGGTTTCCGCGCTCGATGTCTCGGTGCAATCGCAGATCCTCAACCTGCTCGTCGAGTTGCAAAAAGACTTTGGTCTCTCCTATCTGTTCATCGCCCACGATCTATCCGTGGTGAAACATGTCAGCGACCGCGTGGCTGTGATGTATCTCGGAAAAATCGTCGAACTCGCCGATTCCGAGGTGATCTATCAGAATCCGCGCCACGCCTACACCCAGGCGCTGCTCTCCGCCATCCCATCGACCGATCCCACCGCCCGCCGCCCGAAGATTCTGCTGGAAGGCGATGTCCCATCTCCCATCGATCCGCCGGCCGGCAGCGCCTTCGGCCATCGCATCAACCACCCGCGCTACGAGGAAACCATCGGCGCGGACTTGTCGCTCCGGGAAATCGCTCACGACCACTGGGTGGCTGCGGACCCCTGCTGCGTCTCCGCCGATGACTGGGAAAAACTCCAGGAGAAGCCGGTTTCTTCCCAGAAATAAGCGCGGCATTCTTGGGTGCTGCCGACCGGATTTATCACCACGCCGGGTCCTGCTGGCGGGCGGCTTCGTAGAGTATGATGGCGACTGCGGTGGCGAGATTCAGGCTGCGGGTGCCGCCGGGTGCCATCGGGATGCGGAGGGCTTGCTCACCAGCTTCGGCGACGAGATTTTCGGGCAGGCCTTTGGTTTCGCGGCCGAAGACGAGGTAATCGCCGGCGCGGAATTCGGCCTGCCAGGGTGAGCGAGTGGCCTTGGTGCTGAGAAACCAGTAGCGGGCGTCGGTTTCAGCGGCGGCGCGGAGATCGTCGAAAGATTTCCAAACGTGGAGTTTCACATCCTGCCAGTAGTCGAGGCCGGTGCGGCGGACGTATTTGTCTTCGAGCGAGAAGCCGAGCGGCTCGACGAGGTGGAGCGTGGAGTCGGTGGCGAGTGCGAGGCGTCCGGCGGCCCCGGCGTTGTGCGGAATTTCCGGCTCGATGAGGACGATGTGAAACATGGGCGGTTATTTCGGCTCTTGCCGGCGGGCGAGGGTGATGGAAAGGCCGAGGGTGCCGATGAAAAGCAAGTAGCAGGCGAGCAGTTCGAGGTAGCTTTTGCAGATTTTCGGAATTTCCGGCGAGAAGGCAGGGCCGAGGCAGGCTTGCCAGAATTTCTCGCTGCCGATGACGCGGTTGAAGACGTAGATGATCAAGAGGGCGGAACCGATCAGGCCGGAGCCGGCATGATTGCCGAGGGTGGAGAGGAAGTGGAGCATCACCCGGCGGTGGCGGAGGATGGTGGCCAAAACGAACGCAAGGATGACTCCGATGATCCAGGCTTCGGGAAATTTGAGCCCGAGGATTTCAGAAACGAAGTCCTCGATTTCACCGACAAATGCGGCGAGCAGGCCCAGGGCGAGGACGCGGCAGACCTGGCGGTTCGGCCCGGCGTGAGATGATGCGCCGAACATGACTGCTGCGGCTGCGGCAAGCAGGAAGGCCTGAAGGAGCTCGACGGTGCCGCGCTCGATCTGAACGGACGGGCGATTGGGCAACCACGCGGGCAGCAGGATCGCAACCGCGCCACCACAAATTAACGTCGCGCGCAGGAGAGTCCGTGACCAGGATGAATTGCGCTGGGGTTTCAGGTTTTCATCGGACATCGGAAGCGTGCTTAGGGGTTTAAGCGGTGGCTTGCAAGGCGGATGCGGGAGATCTGGTAAAACGCGGCCGCCACACGTGGCGGAGATCAGCGGCAAGGCGTGCTTCGAAGGGTTCGCTTGCGAATAGAAAAGCAAGTTTCTTGCCTCGTAGAGGTTTTTGCGTAGCTTGATCGAGCAATGGCAATTAGGCGATTTTCACTAAAGCTAGGTCGGTTCATCTGCGACACCGCGCCTCGAATAAAGCGCGCGGCGCGTGTCATTTTCCGTGTTGACAGGTGCAACAATGCCAACGCCAATTACCCCGTGTCACGTAGCTATTGCCCAACCGGAATCTGTCGTTCCCTGCTCGTCGCTCTCGCATTGTTACCCGCCTTTTCCGGTGGTCTTTCCGCCCAGGTGGACCTGAACCGTGCCCTGAGTGCGGGGATGACCGCTTACCGCGACAAGGATTACGGGACCGCGATTGAAAATCTCTCCTCCATCGTCAAAGCGACGCCTGAGGGCTCCATTCAGAACATCCTCTACACGCTGGGGTTCGCATATTACTTTCAGCTCCGGTACCAGGAAGCCGTCGATACCTTCGGAATTTTCCTGAAAAAATATCCGCAATCACAGGATGCCGCCGAAGTGCATTTGATCCTCGGTCGCTCGCTCTTGCAGCTTGACGGGAAAGCCGATGAAGCACTCGCAAACCTTGCGAAGGCGGCGGCAAAGCCTGAATTTTCGGAGGAAGCAAGATTCCTCGCCGCGGATGCCTATATCGCCAAGGGAGACACCGAAAGAGCCGCCACCACACTCCAAGCCGCGATGAGCGCCAACTCATCAGGCCCCAACGTCTTGCGAGCCTCATTGCAGCTGGTGGACCTCTACATCACCGCCGAGGACTTCGATAAAGCCGTCGATATGCTCAACCGCCTCGAATCGTCCGCCGGCTACGCGGACGTGATCGTCACGGTCAATCACCGCTTCGTGCAAATCGGTGACCGCCACCTCGAAGCCAAAAACTACGCTGCCGCGCTCAAAGCTTACTCGTCCGCGCGTCCGCGCGCCCAAGTGGTGGCCATCCAGACCAAGCGCCTCGCCGCCATGCGCAGTCTCAAAGAGGACCTCGACAAGCGCATCGCCATCGCCACCAGAGCCAAGCAACCTCTCCAACGCGGCATCGAAGAAAGGACCGCCACGCTCGCCAGCATGATCGAAAGCACCGATAAGATCTTGGGCGAAGTTCGCACCCTCAATGAATACGATGCGACGCTCCATTACCGGATCGCCCGCTGTTATTTCAACATGGAACGTTACTGGCCGGCGGGCATCGCCTTCGAAGCCGTCGCCAACGATAATCCGGAATCCGCAGACGCCTCGACCGCTCTCTTTGGAGCGATCATCTGCCAGTGGAAACTTGAGCGGCCCGCCGCTGCTCGCGCTCTTGCCGCCAGTTACCTGAAGAAATACCCCGAGGGCCAACAGGCCGAGCAAATCGCCGAACTCAACGCCTCCCTCCTGTTGCAAGACGGGTTGACGGACGAAGCCATCACCTTTCTGGATGGATTCCTGCAGGCAAATCCCGAAACCCCGGCTCGCGAAAAACTACTCATCCTCCTCGCCAACGCCCGCTTCCAAGGTGGCAAATACGACGAAGCCGCCAAGGACTACAACATGCTGCGCAAGGAATTCGCGTCCGCACCGGAATTTGAGGAATTCACCTACCGCCTCGCACTCTGCGATTTCCTCCGCAACGACTATAAGGCGACGATCAAGGGCTTCGACGCCTACGATCGGGATTTCCCAAATGGTCAATTCAAGGCGGACATTCGCTATCGCCGCGGAATCATCCTGCTTGCGCTCAAAGAATACGACAAACTGATCTCCTCCATGGGGACCCTTCTCAAGGATCCTAGCGCCCAGGATTACGCCGGCCAAATCCACACCTTGCTGGGCGACGCGTGGTCCGCCAAAGGCCAAAACGATAATGCAGCCACCGCATACGCCACCGCCGTGCGCACCGCCAATGGAGATGAAAATGTCATCCAATACTCTCTCGAACAAGCGACGAACTTGCTCCGCAGCCTGCGTCGCTGGGATGAATTGCAAACGCTCTGGGAGGATTTCCTCAAGCAAAACCCCAATCACCCGATGGAATTGCGCGCCATCTCCGAATTGTCGAAACTCCTCTCACGCGCCAATAAAAAGGACGAATCCCGGAAAATGCTCGCTGAATATGCTCTTCGCGATATTCACAACTCCCGCTCCGAATACGTGGAAATGCTCATCAGCCAACTCGCCGGCCAGTATGTCCCGCCGCGCTCGTTCAAAAAAGACGCAACCCCGCCTGATATCGAAGCTCTGCTGGCGGAGCTCACCAAACAGCTCGAAATCCCGGAGACCGCCCACACGCTCGCTTACCTCGCGCGTGTCAATTTTGCCAAATCGGAGCTCGCCCGTATGATGCGCGATCCGGTGCGCAACGCACGCTTCCTTAATGCCATCGCCGGCACCTCGAAGCCTGAGGATCTTGGTCCCATTTTACTTTCCATCGTCGGCCAATTCCTCCTCGACGACAGGCAACTCGACAACGCAGCCC
>JBBECN010000192.1:0-16298 GCA_040881795.1 Akkermansiaceae bacterium | reverse complement strand
CCATTGCGTTGCAGGGTGTTCCAGACGCCGGAGCCGACGGTTCCGAATCCGGCCAGGCCGATGCCAAGAGATGAGCAGGGGTTCACGCGGCGCACTGTGAGCGTCCACTGCGGTTTCTCCAAGTCGGAAGAATCGAAAAATGGGGATTTCAGCCGGGCTGGGCGAATTGTCGCTCGGCGTCGAGCCAGTCGCCGTGGGAATCGCCGGGCAGGCCTTGTTCGACGCGGCGGCGGTAATTCAAGTAGGCGGCGCGGGCGACGGAATCGAGCGACGGCTTGACGGCAGTTTTTTTCGCCACCGGAGCGGGTGCTGGTGCGGCAGGAGCCTTCTTGGCAGCGGCCTTTTTCGCAGGTGCTGGGGCGGCCTTCTTTGCCGGAGCGGCTGCGGCCTTTTTGGCCGCAGGTTTGGGAGTCGCCGCAGCTTGAGGAGGGGCGGATTTCGTGGTCTTCGTTGCAGTCTTTTTAGCAGCCATGGTGGTGGAGAGTTGAAAATTGAGGGAGCACATCAGGTGCCATACGCAGAATAATCGGCTGTCCCGGTGATTGCCAGCACATTGGAACAGCGTATAGTCGGCGCATGGCGGAAGGCTATTCATGGAGCGAACAACGCGTGGGAGCCGGTTACCGGCTTCCCGGACCGGAGCACCTCGGCTGGTGGGCCGCGGTGGCAATGCTGCTTTCCATCTTGCTGCATGTCTTGGTGTTCTTCGCTTTGGATCGCATGAAAATCGCGCTGCATTTCGAGGAGGCGCGCGAGCTGAGCACCCGGCCAATTGATGTGCGCCAAGTCGAAGTCCAGCCGATGGAGGCGGAGCGCTCGCTGCCACCGGAAGTGGTGATCCAGCCGCCGACTGACGCCGCCTCTTTACTGGAGGAGGTCGATTTACTCGACATTCTTCCGCTTGATCAGGAAATCGACATCAAACCCGAAATCCTGAAGGCCGAATACGCCCTGCAAATGCAGAAGCCGGCGATGGAGGGGGATCCGGAGGCGATCGCCCTGGAGGCCGCAGTTGGCCTTGAGATCGAAGGCGACCTTCCTGAATTCGGGCGGGATATTGAAACGATCCGGCCTGCGGAAGTCGGCCAAATGACCGTCGATCCCGGATCCGCCCAAATCGACGACGATTTGAATCTCGGCAAATTCACCGATGAACTCATCAAACGTGGCGCCGGCGGCCAGGTCGAAAAAGGCGCGCTCGACGGCATCACCTCGCTCGATCAATTGCTCGATCTGCCCGCTAACATTTTGCTCAGCAAGAAGACGATGCTGCCGAGCGATTTGTTATTTGAGTTCAACAGTTCCGAACTCCGCGAAAGCGCCAAAGTCGGCTTGATGAAACTCGCCCTGCTGATGGACAGGAACCCCGGACTTTACTGTTGGATCGAGGGCCACACCGATTTGGTCGGCGGCGATGATTTTAATTTGGAACTCTCAATCCGACGCGCGGCAGCGGTTAAAAACTATTTGGTGGATTCGATGCGGATGGATCCGGCGAAAATCATCACCCGCGGCGTCGGCCGCTATTCGCCGATGGTCATCACCGGCACCACCGACGAGCAAGCGGTCAACCGACGCGTTGAAATCCGGATGCGCAAAACCCCGCCGAGCAGCGAGCAACTCAAAATCACGCCGCAAAAAGCCGCGGTGGTGGTGGAGGAACCCGCCCCCAAGGCGGTGCTCGTCAAGCCCGCCCGGGCCCTTCGCGTCGACCAAATCGAGTTGGAGTCGCCGCCGGAGGCCATGCCGGCCGAGGTCATCCCGGAATTGCCGCCCGCGCTGCGAGCCAGCCCGGTGGAGCCGGAACCGGAGCCGCCGGTAGCCGTGCCCCGTGCCCTGCAGGTGGAAGAGTGAGCGGGGGGATCACTTTATCAGACCAGTCCGTCCTTGCGCGCTTGTTTCCAATACGCGTATTCGGAGCGGTTGAAATCGACATATTCAGGCGAGAGATCGCTGGAATACATGATGTAATCGGCGTCACCCTGATTGAGATCGATGACGATTTCAAATTCCGGTGCCGCGACGATCTGTCTGAGTTCATCCATCGGCGTGTCCGCCTGAAGGCCACCGAGGCAGGCGGGTTTTCCACCGATGTGAATATCGACGAGCTCCTCACGGATGCGGGCGCGCGAATAGCCGACGGCGTGAATGATGCGGCCCCAGTTTGGGTCGCCGCCATTCCATGAGGATTTCACCAGAGCGGATTTGCAAACGGCTTCGGCGACTTTTTTCGCATCGAGATAGGTGCGCGCGCCTTTGACTTTGACCGTGACAAACTTGGTCACGCGCTCGCCATCGCGGACGACGGCTTTGGCCAGCTCTAACATGAGCCAGTGCAGCGCCTGGCGAAACTGCTTGCAGCGGGCGTCGTTGCGACTCACCGGTGACATGCCGGAAGCTCCGTTCGCCAACACAATCACCGTGTCGTTGGTGGACATGTCCCCATCGATGGTGATGCGGTTGAAACTTTCCTCCACGCATTCGAGCACCGCCTTGTCGAGGCAACTCGAAGTAATGTTCGCATCGGTGGTGATGAAGCAGAGCATGGTGGCCATGCTGGGGGAAATCATGCCGGCACCCTTGACGCAGCCGCCGATGCGGACGCGCGATTCACCGAGCTGAAACGAGATAGCGATCTCCTTGGCGTGGGTATCGCTGGTGATGATGGCCGCCGCCACATCCGGACCATTTTTCGGACCAAGGCCGGCGACGAGCTTGTCGTAATTGGGCTCGATCCGCATCATCGGCATCGGCAGACCGATCACGCCGGTGGAGGCGACTCCGACTTCGGTGCGTTTGAGGCCCAGCGGCTTGGCGACGGCGCTGCACATCGCGTTGGCGTCGTGGATGCCCTGGACGCCGGTGCAGGCATTGGCATTGCCGGAATTCGCGATGATCGCGCGGAGATTTCCTTTCCGCAAATTCGATTGCGAGACCCTAACAGGCGCAGCTTTCACCCGGTTGGTCGTGAAGGTGCCGGCCGAGGTGCAGGGTTTTTCCGAGTGGATGAGTGCGAGATCCAGGCGGTCGCTCGCCGGGTTCTTGATCCCGCAGCTCACCGCGCTGGTGAGAAATCCTTTGGGTGCGCCAACGCCGCCGGCAAGTCGAGTGAAGGGAAAGTCCATGGCATGAGAAAACGAATAGCGGCGGAGATTGATCGTCAGTTAAAAATTTTGCAACCCATCAATCTCGCCGAGACCGAACATCAGGTTGAAACTTTGCACCGCTTGACCGCCGGCACCTTTTCCGAGGTTGTCCTCGGCGCTCATCAGGATCACGCGGCCGGTGCGCGGGTCGTGCTGCCAGCCGATGTCGATGAAGTTGGTGCGGGTGACATTTTTCGTATCCGCACAGCCGCCACGGCCGAGCAAGCGGACGAAGGCTGCGCCGGAATAGGCGGCTTCCAAGGCAGCACCCATGGCCTCGGGTGAGACGCCGTCTTTCAATTTTGCCGTGGTGGTGGTGACGATGCCGGAGTTCACCGGTATCAAATGCGGGATGAAACTGATGATCACTTTTTTCCCCGCGGCGAGGCTGAGTTCCTGCTCGATCTCAGAAAGGTGGCGATGTTTCGGCACGCCATAAGCGCGTGCGCTTTCGTTGCACTCGCAGAACAGCAAGGTGAGGTCCGCCTTGCGCCCGGCACCGCTGACGCCGCTCATGGAATTTGCGACGATGGTGGTGGGATCGATCAGATTTTCGCGCAGCAGCGGCAACAATGGCAGCAAGATGCTCGTCGGATAACAACCCGGCGCGGCGATCAAACGCGCTGCCTGGATTTCCGCCGTGCGGATCTCCGGCAAACCATAAACCGCCTCGCCCAGCAAATCCGGCGCGGGGTGCGGGTGACCGTAAAATTCCTCATAAACCGCCGCATCACGCAGCCTGAAATCCGCGCTCAGATCGATGACCTTCAACCCACGCTCCAACAAAGCGCGTGCGATTTCCGCCGCCACACCGTGGGGCAGCGCGAGAAAAGCCGCCTTCGCCCCCGTCGCCGCGATGGCGTCCGGATCCGGCTCGATGAAAGTGAGGTCGGCTCCAGAGGCTTTCTGGAATCGTGGAAAAACCGAGCCCAGCGATTTTCCTGCCTCCGCGCGCGAGGTCACGGCGGTGAGTTCAACGCCCGGGTGGCCGAGGAGCAAGCGGAGCAATTCCATCCCAGTGTAGCCACTGGCTCCGACGATGGCGGTCTTGATACGATTCATGCAGGGGGAATCTCATGATTTTCCGTGCTTGCCAATCCGCATTTCCCCTGTTTCCTTCGCCACCCGTCAATAGAACGGGCTGTAGCGCAGTCTGGTAGCGCACCTGCCTGGGGGGCAGGGGGTCGTCGGTTCGAATCCGGCCAGCCCGACCATTGTTAAGGAACGCAGTCAGAAGTGACTCATCGTTAAACCAGAGACCCAGTGGGTGCGGCCATCCATTTGAACGCGGTGGTGGATGCGGTGCCAGTAATAAGTCCATGCATCGAAGAGCAGGATGACGATAAGCCACTCAGTCCATGTCAGCAGGGCGAGCCAGTGTAGCAGTCCGTTTCCCTGAGTCGCGGCAAGCGAGGCGGCGCACCACCACAGGGCGACGAATGCGAGCGCGGTGACTCCGGCGTTGAGCATGCCGAGCAGAATATTGCGAAAGCCATGGCGCAGCCGGTCGCACCCGCGGGGAAATGCGAAGAATGGAGAGAGCGTCTCCCACAGCAACAATACCAGCAACGCGCCAAGCGCAAACCACGGGCGGGAGTGGGTGAGCGATTCGATCACGAGAGAAGGGTAACGCCTCAATCAGAGAGTTCAAAGGCGCTGTTCCTCGATGTCATACACATCGAACCAGACGTAAACCGGACGGTTTTTGCGGAGGAACTGCGGGATGTATCCTTCGAGAAAAACTTGAAGTTCCGGCGGCATGTCGCAGGGGCGGGTGTGGCGCATTTTGTTGTTCCAAACGACACGTGCGGTCTCGTCCTTGATCTTCGAGTGCTCGGTGATCCAGTCGGCGACTTCGGTGTCGGTGGCTCCGGTGGCAATGAAGTCCTTGAAGGTGCCCGAGTCGATTCCGGTAAATTGGAAGAACGTGCCGTCAAGCGGGCAGTCGAAGTGATATTCGCCGTTGGTTCCGGCGATTACGGCACGGCACTTGTCGAGCGCCCGGGCGGCGACGACGTATCCGGCGAGAGTTTTCCTCGGGCTACGGGGAAAGCTTTTGGTGAGATCGGGAGCGAGGAGTTTCAGTTTTTCGTTGGTGTCCATAGGAGTGATTTTCAGGGGTTAGAGGGTGGAAGTCTTCTAGCGCGGCTTGGCGGGCAAGGATTCTTCCTTTGGTGAGATCGGCTTGGGGTTATTCTTAGCAAGTTGTTGCATAAATTTGCAATGTTTCTGAATGATCTGAGATTCGGCTTACGTAGGATTGGCTTTGCCTGCACGGGCTACTGAAAAAACGAGTATGAAACTGAGACCATCGATCACCCGATTCATTGCGGGCACCTTCTTGATTCTAGCTGGCACCCTTCACGCGGAGGAATCTTCTGTGGTGACGGTTGAGGTCGATTGGTTCGCTGAGACCCTGAAGGGCGGGCTGACTTCGGCGGCCCTGATTGTCCTGTTGATGGCAGGCATCACCTTTGCGGTGGAACGCACACTCGCCTCGCGCAGTCGATTTTTCACACCAGATGGGCTTTCGCAAAAAGTGAGACCGCTTTGGGTGCGGATGGATTTTGATGGTATTTTGTCTGAATGCCGCAAGCAACCGAGCACGCTCGGGCGGATGATCGAGTTTCTCGTTGGGCACCGTGAAACGGCTCCGGAGTTGCTGATACCGGGAGCGCAGGACATCGCGTCCCGCGAGCTGAAACGCCATACCCAGAAGACTTACTATCTCGCCGTGGTGGCGGCTTTGGCCCCGCTGCTGGGATTGCTCGGCACGATGATCGGGATGATCGAGTCATTCAAGCTGGTGGAAGTCTATGGTGACGACGGTGGTGCGTCCATGCTGGCAGGGAGTATCTCGAAGGCGCTGATCACCACTGCGGTCGGCCTCATCATCGCTATCGCAAATTTAGTGATCTATCACTGGATCAAGGCGAGAATCAATGCGAGTGCAAACCAGCTCGACGAGGACTTCGAGAGCTTGGTCAACGCATGGCTTCTCACACCCTGCAAAACCCCTGAGCCCACCAGTTATGGGAATGCGCCGACGTAGAACTGCCGCAGCTGAAGACAATGCGGACGTGCCGATGTCGCCATTGATCGACTGCGTCTTCTTGTTGTTAATCTTTTTCCTCGTGACTTCCATTTTGAAACGGAAGGAAAAGCAGATTCAAGTGGACCTACCCGATGGCACCGCTTCTGTCGCGGCAAGCGTGGCGGAAGAGTCGATCGTCATCGGCTTGGACGCTGGCGGAAATGCAATGCGGCCCGCCGAGTTCAAGGACAAGGACGGTTCGTATGTGTGGCAGCCTCTCGGCGATCTGGCAGCGTATCTCAAGACTCTAGCAGATGCCGGGGGACCGCTTGTGCTCGATAGGCCCTTGTTGATCAATGCGCACAGGGACGCTCCTTTTCAAAAAGCGATCGACGCGCTCGACCTCTGTAAGCTTCAGGGTTTTAGCAGGGTTTCGGTGAAAACACGCCAGCACCTTGCCTCGGAAAACGAGCGGCTACAAAACCAATAACTCCAACCACCCATGTCACCAAACGATGATGATGAAGAAGATGCGGACGTGCCGATGTCTCCGCTCATCGACTGCGTGTTTTTGCTGCTGATTTTCTTTCTCGTCTCGACCATGACCCGCAAAGAGGACCGCGATATTGATATTTTGCTACCGCAGTCCAGCTCGGCGGCCAAGGTGGTGCCGAGTGATGATTTTCTGGTGATCGGTGTGGATCAATCCGGCGCACTGTTTGTCGATGGCGAACAGACCACTCTCAACCAGCTTCATTTGCTCCTGCGCGAAATCAGCGCTGGCGACGCGGGCCAGTATATTCGCCTCGACGCGGATGAGGCCACTCCGCTTCACCGTGTCGTCGAAGTCCTCGATTTGTGCGAGTTCAACAACCTCGCCAATGTCGGCATCCGAACCTACGATGAACACTACAACCGGCGATAGAAGCGGGAAGCCTCGGCGGCGCACCGTTTTACTGATCTCACTTGCCCTTCAAGCCGGGCTGTTTGTCGTGCTGTGGAGTTTTGCGCCGCTGCGTAAAAGTTCCATGAGTGTGAATCCGGAGGAGATCCGGCAGCGTGCCGTCGAGGTGGAGAAGCGAAAATTTCAGCGTCTCGAGGAAGAGCGAGAACGCCGGACGAAGGTCACTCTCAAAGAAGAGGACGCAGAGACGCTGCGAAAGAAGGCGGAGGCGAAAGAAGCGCGCAAGGCAGTCGTCAAGGTCCATGACATGCGCGAGATGAAGCGGTCCGTGATCGAGGAACGTGACGCCAGCCTGACCCGCCTCAAGGAGCGCAATCTCGATGATATTAACAGCGGTAGGGTGGACGATCTGCTAGTGTTTGCCGAGGCCGTTGCGGAAGCCTCCTATCATCTCCAAGTGCGCAGCCAACTGCCCCTGGCTCAATCGAACCGCCCGGCCAGCATCGGCCTTCGAGACGCGACCGCCCGCTTTCTCAAAGACAGGAATTGGGAGGATACAGGGAAACTCAAAACCCAAGCCCTCGACATTCGCAATCCCCTGCTCACCACGATCGAGGTGATCCAGCAGGAACAACCCAACGCCGATGAGCAACGCGAGAAATTTGGACTCTTCGTTCACGACTCGATGGGGCTTGTGAAACGTGTGGACGCCTATCTCGCCCAGCTTGAGCAATTTCTAAGCACGGCGGCCGACCTGGCAGCGGTCAATGATGTGAGTGGCATCCTGCCCGACACGGCAGATGGAGAAAAGACCGATCCGGAAAGCATGAGTCTTGATGAATTGGTCGCCGAAGCTGCGGCGCTGGAGCAGGAAATGGCGGGGGATTTCGCGGAAATGCGTGCCTCAGAGATGGCGCAGATCGAGGGCAGTAGTTTTGACGAAGCCATGGCGAAGATCGCCGGGGCCATGGCGGGCTCAATGCAGGAGAGATCCGGAGAAAATGCAAGTGCCTCTGACAAATCAGAGGCTTCTAGCGCAGCAGGACAAACGTCCGCCTCGCCGACGGTGGGAGACCTTCAGGCATTCCGCGAGGCTCAGGCGTCCAAGACCCACGAAGTGACTGGCCGTTGGACCAAGGCCATGAACATGGCTGAGCAGGCAAAATCCATCGGCAGCCAATATCAGATCGGACGCAGCGCCGGGGATTTCCAGTCCGGGGGAACAGGAGTGTCGGCGGGTAGTTCCAAAGGCAAAAGCGAGGGAGGAGCGGGCACTCAGGGTGGAGATTCCAGCAAGTCGAGCCGCAGCGACCTCGGCGGTGGCGGCACCGCTTTTCGATCTGCTTCTGGCAATAGTGACGAACTCAAGGGCCTGCGGACTCGGGTCCCTGTCTCGACAATCAAGGCCAAGGCTCTCCCGGGTCGCCGTTTCCGCAAGGACAGCACGCGGCAGGGTTGGCTCTTCATTGATACATGGTATGTCATTGGTCCTTGGGAAAACGACGGCCGCCTCGACTACGAAACGACTCACCCGCCGGAGGTCACCATCGATCTCGACGCAGAATACAACGATGGCAAGACAGTCGCTTCGGACGGCGGCGCACGGCATCCCCTCAAGTGGCGTTTTGTTCAAAGTGATATCATGCGGATCACGCCGCCCAATGAACAGCCGCGCTCCACTTACTATGCCTACACCGAAGTTTACTTCGAAGAGGAGGCGGAAATGTTAGTCGCGATCGCCACCGATGATGCGGCGCGGATGTGGGTGAATGACAAACTCGTCTGGGAGGACCAAGGCCAGAGTGCGTGGAACCTGGACGAAGGCTTTCGCGTGATCCGGTTCAAAAAGGGCTTTAATAAGTTTCTCGCTCGGATCGAAAACAGTCCGACTCTCTGTGAATTCTCGGTTCTGTTGTGCCCTCCCGATGAGGTTGCTAAGTAGTGGCTAGCTCGGAGCGTCAGCGGATTCGCGCTCTCGATCTGTTTGAAGTCACGTTCGTTTCCAGAATCATGACCTTCAATCACGATCTTTATTTTTCGTCACCTAGGACGGGTGGAACAATCACGCCTAGGAAGGCACGACCTTACTGTCGTACTGCCAATGGCTGGCGCGAGAGAAGTGCTTCGCGCGGACTCTTGCTCACCGCACTGGCCAGGCGGACAGAAATGTCCACCCTCCTTATTCTGACCGCCCATTTGAATTTCACACGACACGGTCCACTCCCCCCCCGGGTGTGCTCCATGCGGGCCGGGCCAGCTCTCCGAAAGGGATGCGGGCGTTCGTTTCCTAACACGAACTGCCGCCGTCGCCGCCGTCGCCGCCATCGCGGCAGGTGGACGCCTCGGTGGTGAGTTTGTAGTCGAGACCTTTGATTTCGCGAGGGTGGCGCTCGCGGGTGCCGGATTCGGAGGAAGGAGTGGTGGAAGATTTGCTCCGGGTTTCATCGCTGGATTCCGTTTTCCTGAAGGCAGAGACGAAGGCGCTGGCGCTAGCGTGTCAGCAGCACGGCCGCTGCGGCGCAGGGAACGTCAAGTCCATCGACCTCCCGCAAGGTGAAGAGCGTGCGGAGCCCCTCGGATCAATCCGTCCAATTGATTTTCGAAGCGATAGACCTTCTCTTGTTTATCCTGAAATCCGTTGGCATGTGTCTCACGGTTTTTATCGGAACTTCACCCCAAGCCCGTTCGTCAGCACTTCGAGGACTTTCTGGTGGGCGGCGTCGATTTCTTCGGTTTTGAGAGTGCGGGTGGGCTCGCGGTATTGGAAGCGGTAGGCGACGGATTTGCTGTCGGCGGCGATCTTCTGGCCGGTGGGGTCGGTGAAGACGTCGAAGCATTCGGACGAGACTAACAACGGCTCGGCGAGTTTGGCGATGACGGCTTCGATCTGGGCGTTGGGCGTGGTGATGGGGAGCTCCATCGCGGCGTCACGGGAAGAACCGGGGAACTGCGGGAGGTCCTCGACGTGGTTGATGCCGTTGAGCAACTTGCGGAGTTTTCCGAGATCGAGTTCGGCGACGAAGACGGGGGTGGTGAAATCGAGTTCACGCTCGCGGGCGGGCGTGAGGCGGGCGAAGACGCCGATGTTCTGGTCATCGACCTTGATCTCACTGGCGAGCACGAAGCCGGGGCGGTCCTTTGGGGTGAAGGTGATTTTGCGGTCGCCTAACAACGCCGCGAGGATGCCTTTGAGGTCGTAGAGATCGGCGGTGCGGTCGGCTTGCGACCAGCCGGTGGGTTGGGCGGAGCCAGAGAGCAGGATGGCCAGCGTTTCGCCTTCCTGATCCTTGGCTTTGCCGCCGCCGGCGTTGCGGAAGACCCGGCCCATTTCGAAGAAACGCAGGGACTTGGCTTGCTGGCGGATGTTTCTAGCAGCAGAGGCGATCAGACCGGGGACGATGCTCGGGCGCATGACGGCGTGGTCCTCGCTGAGCGGGAGTTTCACGCGGATGACGTCGCCGTCCTGAAGCGGGCGCAGCGGGAGGACGTCGGAAACCTGGGCGTCGGAGATGAGTTTGATGGTTTGGCACTCGTGCAGTCCGAGCGCGGCGAGACGGCGGCGGAGGACCATGTCGGCATCGTAGGCGGCATCCACCGGACTGGCGGGAACGAAGGTGCCTTGGAAACGCGAGGGCACATTGGCGAGGCCGTGGACGCGGGCGATTTCCTCGACGAGATCGATGTGGCGCTGGAGATCGGCGCGGAACGAGGGGACTTGCCAGGTGCCGTCGGCGAGCTTGGTCAGGCCGAGGCGGGTGAGGATTTCCTCGGCGTCTGCTAGGACGATGGAGCCACCCATGAGTTGCCCGAGTTTTTTGGCGTCGAGCGTGACGGGCTGGGTGAGGACTGGTGCTTGGCCGGCGACCTGGGTGCTGGCTTCGGCGGTGCCGCCCGCGGTTTCGAGGATGAGTTTTACGGCGAACGCGGAAGCGGTTAGGATGCCGGCGGGATCGACGCCGCGCTCGAAACGGTAGGAGGAGTCCGATGTTAGGGCGGTGCGGCGCGAGGTGCGGCGGATGCCTTGCGGGGTGAAGTACGCGGACTCTAGTAGAATGTCAGTCGTGGTTTCGTTGACGCCGCTGGTGAGGCCACCCATGACGCCGGCGAGGGCGAGGGCAGCTCCGGATTCGTCCGAAATGAGGAGATCGTCGGGGGTGAGGACGTGCTCGGATTCGTCGAGCGCGAGGAAGGTTTCGCCCTCGGTGGCGCTGCGGACGATGATGTTGCCGGCGAGTTTGGCGGCGTCGAAGGCGTGGAGCGGTTGGCCGAGTTCGTGGAGCACGTAGTTGGTGACATCGACGATGTTGTTGATCGGGCGCAGGCCGATGGATTCGAGGCGCTGTTTGAGCCAGGCGGGGGAATCCTTGACGGTGACGCCGGAGATGCGGATCGCGGTGTAGAGTGGGCAGGCGGCGGGGGCGGCGATTTGGATTTGACTCGTGGGCGAGACGCCCACGCTCCTTGAGGGGATTTCGAGTGGGAGAAGCGGGGTTTTCAGCAGCGTGGCGAGCTCGCGGGCCATGCCGCGGTGGCTGAGGAGATCCGGGCGGTTGGGGGTGACTTCGAGTTCCAGCAGGGTGTCGGAGTCGAAGAATTGTTTGACGGGTTTGCCGATTTCCGCGTCGGGCGGAAGAATGAGCAGGCCGCTTTCACCTTCCGGCAGACCGATCTCGGCGGCGGCGGCGAGCATACCCTTGGATTCCACACCTCGCATCTTGGTTTCGCCGATGGTGAATCCGCCGGGAAGTTCCGCACCGGGGAGGCAGCAGGGAACTTTGTCGCCGACTTTGTAGTTTTGAGCGCCGCAAACGATCTGGCGGAGTGTGCCCTCGCCCGCATTCACCTGCGTGACTTTGAGCTTGTCCGCGTTCGGGTGCTGGACGGCTTCCATGATCTGGGCAACGACGATCTTTTCCGAGGCGATGCCTTTGGTAATGATGCCTTCGACTTCCACGCCGGCGAAGGTGAAGAGGTCGTCGATTTCCTTGATGGATTTGCCGGATAAATCGAGGTGGGTGGCGAGCCAATTAAGTGAGACGTTCATGGGAGAATAGGAAGATTTTTAAACCGCAGATGGACGCAGATAAACGCAGATGGAAGACGGGATGAAGAATTTGGGGCACCACGAATCTGACGAATCTGGCGAATAAAAGTTTCAAAATCTTATCTGCGTCCATCTGTGTTCATCTGCGGTTCAATTCACTCTTCAGGGAGATGTCAGGGCAAGTTAGACTTTGAGGATGGCTTTGAGCTGGGAGGTGAAAACGCCCTCGTCCGCGTTGGTGCCGTCGGAGTTGAGGACTTTTTGGGTTACGTTCATGACGAAGAGGGCGGCGTCGGGATCGGAGAAAAGCGGCGCGAGTTCTTCCAGATAGATCCTCACCTGCTCGGTGGATCCCGCGACGTCGCGGGCACGGGCGATGGAGGCGCTGAGGTGGAGGGACGGGCTCAGGTTTTCGTCCCAGTCGGCCCTTTCGATTTCCTTCTGGATCTCCTCTTCCTCCAACAGGGAGAAATGGCCGTCGATGCACATCGCAAGGACGAGAATGTCGGCGAGGGCTTCACATTGGGGTTGGGTCAGTTTCATGGGATGGATCAGGCGAATTGTTTGAGGAAGCGGGCGTCGTTTTCGATGAGCAGGCGGATGTCCTTGATGCCCCAGCGGATCATGGCGAGGCGGTCGAGGCCCATGCCGAAGGCGAAGCCGGTGACTTTTTCGGGGTCGAAGGCGTTGTCTTTTCGGGAGGTGTTGATGGATTCGAAGACGGCGGGATCGACCATGCCGCAGCCGGCGACTTCGATCCAGCGTGGGGCCTGGCCTTTGACCGTTAGTTTTACGTCGATCTCGAAACTCGGTTCGGTGAACGGGAAGAAGTGCGGGCGGAATCTCACTTCCGTGCTCGGGCCGAAGAGTTCGTGGAGGAAATATTCGAGCGTGCCCTTGAGGTCGGGCAGCGAGACGTCGGTGCCGACGTAGAGGCCTTCGAGTTGATTGAAAACGGAGAGGTGGGTGGCGTCGATTTCGTCACGGCGGTAGGCGGAGCCGGGGGCGATGATGCGGATCGGCGGAGTTTGGGTTTCCATGGTGCGGACTTGCACGCTGGAGGTGTGGGTGCGCAGGAGTTTGCCGGAGTCGAAATAGAAGGTGTCTTTTTCGTTGCGGGCCGGGTGGTCGGCGGGGGTGTTGAGGGCGTCGAAACAATGGAATTCGTCCTCGATTTCCGGTCCGTCGGCGAGGGCGAAACCCATGCGGCGGAGGATGCCGATGGCTTGATCGCGGATGAGGGTGAGCGGGTGCAGCGAGCCCACGGAAACTTGGCGGGCGGGGAGAGTGACATCGATGCCGGCGAGGGCGGCGCGGTCGGCGATTTCGCGGAGGGCAAGTTGTTTTTCCTCGAGCGCGGCGGTGATGGCGGTGCGAGCGGCGTTGAGGAGTTGGCCGACGGCGGCTTTGTCCTCTTTGGGCACGTCTTTGATGCCGGCGGTGACGAGGGTGAGCGTGCCTTTTTTGCCGAGCACGGCAACGCGGGCGTCGTCGAGCGCGCGTTCGTCCGCAGCGGCGGTGATTTGCGCAAGCGCTTGAGTTTGGATGGCTTCGATTTGCTCCTTCATGGGAAAGGGCGTGGGAATAGCCCGAAACCCGGCATCGGTCAAAGCCAAGCTGCGTGAAGTGGTAAACCGGTGGCCCTCAGCTAATTCCTACCGGTGCCTGAAAGCTGGAAATCAGGCGTTGCGGGGATTATTTCGCGCGATCTGCGATGTGCGCGAACTTTGCGTCGATGAATTTCAGGACGAGTTCTTCGACAGGTTCGTTTTTGAGCCGTTCGACGACGTCCACCGAGAAGCCGCGTGCGATGAGTTGGCGGGCGTTTACGGAGTCGATGCCACGGGCGCGGAGGTAGAAAATTTCCTCGTCGCTGATTTGGGAGGAAGTGCTGCCGTGGGAGCATTTCACCTGGTCGGCGTTGATTTCGAGACCGGGCATGGAGTTGGCCTCGCAGGTGTCGCTCATCAGGAGATTGCGGCAGGTCTGATAGGCGTCGGTGTGGTGCGCGCCTTCATCGACGAAGATGAGCCCGGAGAAGATGGTGCGGGAATCGTCGTAGAGAGAGTTTTTGTAGAGCAAATCCGAGTAGGCTCCTTCTGAAACATGGTGTTGGAAGGTGCGTTGGTCGTATTCCTGTTGGTGGCTCGGGATGGAAATGGAGAGCATGTCCGAGCGTGAACCGGGGCCTTCGAGACGGGAGAGCGACTCATTGCGAGCCCATGAGGCACCGGTGTTGAGAATGAAGCCGGTGGTGGATGCGTCCCGGGCGGCAGCGGTCTCGTTGATCTGAATGACACGCGTCTTCTCGTTGAAGGCTTGGATGGCGATGTAGTCGAGCTGGGAGTTCGGTCCTGCACAGAGATCGTTGAAGGCGATGGCAAGGCCGGGTTGCGACTCATCCGCCGAGCGGAAAATATCCGCGACGCGGACCTTTGAGCTCTTGCCGGTAACGATCAATGTGTGTGGGAAGATGACGGTGTTTTCACCGGTGATCCAGTGGTGCACTTCGATGGTATCTGAGACTTCGATGTTGTCGGAAACGTGAACGAACAAGCCGTTGGTTAGATTCGCCTCGTGCAACGCCGCGAATTTGGCGGATCCGAGTCGGGTTTCCTGTTTCATGAAATGCGCTTGCACCAGATCGCTGTGGGAAACGAGGGCTTCGGCGAGTGGCAGGCAAATCACGCCTTCGGGCAAGTGGGATTCCACGTGCACGAGTTCGTCATTTACGAAGACCAATTTCGCCGCAGGTGCCTCAAGCCCGTTAGAGCGGGCGATGAGTTCGTTTACAGTCGCCGCAGGGGCTTTGTGAAAGCTGGAGAAATCGAGTTGTTTGATGCTGGAGAAACGCCACGTCTCGACGCCGCGCTTCGGGGCAGGAGTGTCGAGAAAGCGCTGCCAAGCGGCTTGCTGGCGAGCTGCGAACCAAGCAGGCAGATAGGCCGGAGTTTCCGGCGGGGAGTCGAGGAGGGATGGCATTTCGAGAGTGGTCATTGGAAAGAAAATTGGGATGATTTTGATTTTTTCGGGCCTAATTCGCGTGTTGTCCTGCGAGAATCCCACGAATTGATAGATCTTCATCAAGCTGTGGCCAGTGCAGCCCGAATGGCGAAAGTTCAATCTCCGAGAGCTCTTCGGGAGTGCCTTTTTTCAAGCGTTCACTTACATTCACGGGAAACGAAACCACTTCGCCACTCGCCATTTCGATGACGATCTGACCAGCCTCGTAGCGTGCGGATTTTGGGGTATCAATCAAAGAATTCATGCCACTTTTGGATGATAAGGTTCTGGTGCTCTTCTGCTAGGTTTTCGGCGATATTCAGGTCCCGAGTTTTGAATCCGACCGACTCACGGAGGGCGACTTCTCCCTCAATTTCAAAAACGGCCTCTCCCTCACCTTTACGAACGTGAACGTGAATGGGAGTGTGGTCATTGCTGTAAAAGAAGAAACGAAATCCATCTTTGGTGAATACAGTGGGTATGGAATGTTTATCCTACGGAGCCTTCCATTTCCAGGTCGATGAGGCGCTTCAGCTCGACGGAGTATTCCATTGGAAACTCGCGGACGAGGTCGTTGATGAATCCGTTGACGGCGAGCGACATGGCTTGCCCTTCGTTGAGGCCGCGCTGTTGCATGTAGAAGAGCATTTCGTCGGAGACCTGACTGACGGAAGCTTCGTGTTGGGTAGCGTGTTGGTTCCCCTTGACGGTGATGGCCGGATAGGTGTCGGTGCGGCTTTTGCTGTTGATGAGCAGGGCGTCGCACTCGGTGTTGTTCTTGCAACCCTTGAGGTGTTTCGGGATGTGCACCTGGCCGCGGTAGGTCGAGCGTCCTTCGCCGACGGAGATGGATTTGGAAACGACGTTGGAGGTCGTGTCATCGGCGGCGTGGATCATTTTAGCACCGGTATCCTGATGTTGGCCAGTGTTGGCGAGGGCGATGGAAATGACCTCGCCGCGGGCGCGCTTGCCCTTCATGATGACGCCTGGGTATTTCATCGTGAGACGTGAGCCGATGTTGCAATCGATCCATCGAACTTCCGCGTCCTCCATGGCGATGCCACGCTTGGTCACGAGGTTGAAAACATTGGATGACCAATTCTGCACAGTGACGTATTGGATTTTCGCGCCCTTGAGGGCGACGAGTTCGACGACGGCGGAGTGGAG
>JBBECN010000191.1:15324-16444 GCA_040881795.1 Akkermansiaceae bacterium | reverse complement strand
GCCGCTGATCCGCGAACTCCCAGCCGCCGGCGTGTGGTTGTTGGTGGCGGGTGGTTTCACCTATTCGTTCGGCATCGTGTTTTACGCCTGGCACCGGTTGCCGTTCAATCACGCCATCTGGCACCTGTTCGTGATGGGTGGCAGCACCTGCCATGTGTTGGCGGTGATGTTTTACGTGCTGCGCTGAGATTTCCATCGATGGACTCTTGACGCCGGCGATTCCCCAGCCTAAACCTCGCCCATGACCGTTCGCACCCGCTTCGCGCCTTCCCCCACCGGCTACCTGCACGTTGGAGGGGCACGCACCGCTTTGTTCAACTGGCTTTTCGCCCGCAAACACGGCGGGGTTTTCGTCCTGCGGGTGGAGGACACCGACGAGGCGCGCAATACCGAGGAAGCGCGCCAGGCGATCTTCGACGGCATGAACTGGCTGGGCCTCGACTGGGATGAAGGCCCGGAAAAAGGCGGCAACTTCGGCCCCTACTATCAGAGCGAGCGCCGGGAAATCTACGACGCGTGGTTCCAAAAACTCGTCGATGCTGGACGCGTTTACGAAGACGGCGGTGCGTGGCGGTTTCGCTTTGATCGCAAGCCCGTTACGATGCACGACCTGGTTTGCGGCGAGGTCACCATCGATTATCACGACGAATCCAACACCCCCGACATGGTTGTGAAACGCTCGGACGGCTCCTATGTTTTCCACTTCGTCAACGTGGTGGACGACCTCGAAATGGAGATTACCCACGTCATCCGCGGCGAGGATCACCTCATGAACACGCCCAAGCACCTGCAGCTCATCGAAGCCTTCGGCGGGGTCGCGCCGAAATATGCGCACATCCCGCTGATCCTGAATCCGGATGGCTCGAAAATGTCGAAACGTGACGAGGGAGCGGCCGTCGGCGACTATCCGCGGCAGGGATTTCTCCCCGGTGCGATGGTGAATTTCATCGCCTTGTTAGGCTGGAACTCCAAGACCGATCGCGAGATCTTCACCCTTGCCGAACTCGCGGAAATCTTCTCGTTGGAAAACGTCAACCGCTCACCCGCACGCTTCGATCTGGAAAAATGCAAGTGGGTGAACCAGCAGCACCTGCAAGCGGTGGATCTTGAAACCTTCGCG
>JBBECN010000191.1:0-15224 GCA_040881795.1 Akkermansiaceae bacterium | reverse complement strand
CGATTTGATCCGGATGCCAACCGCGGATTCAACACGGACGGCCCCGGTTTCATGCAGGCGGTTGAAGAGGCTTTCGGCGTGCCTCTCTCGTCCTTGCGCGTGGTTGTCGCCGGTGCCGGCGGCGGCGCGGGCCAGGCGATCGCCACTCAGTGCGCGATGGCAGGCGTGGCCAAACTGGTGGTCGTGAACCGCAGCCTGGAGAAGTTGGGTCCGCTGGTGGAGCGTTTGAAAACTCACGGTCGAGGGACGGAAATCGTCGCGCTTTCGTTCGACGATCCCGCATTGGAGGAGCAATGCCTGAGCTGCGATTTGATCGTGAACACCTCTTCGGTCGGTTTGAAAACCGGCGATCCATCGATCTTGCCAAGCGCGTGCCTGAAACATGAGCACCTGGTTTATGATACGATCTATCAGCCGGCGGTGACACCGCTGCTTGCGGCTGCGGATGCCGGCGGTTGCCGCACTGCCAATGGCCTTTCCATGCTCATCCATCAGGGCGTGCTGGCATTCCAACATTGGTTTCCGGGAACTGAGCCGCTGCCGGTGATGCACGCCGCGCTGGCAGTGCGCCCGTAGCCCGATTGGTGGATTTCACGGAGCGACATGGAACGCTGAAATGGGGCCGACTGCAGCCTAGCTCTTCCACCCGTTTCACTGCGCAAGTCCTTCAAGGCATCGGGCTGAAGTCGGCGCTTTGTTTTCAGCTGGCCTGTCAGAGGGATTTAAGAAAGGCGACGAGTGCGGCCCGATCATCGGCGGACATTCCGAGAAACGCCTGTTTCGAGGTTTCCGCCTCGCCGCCGTGCCACAGGATGGCTTCGGCGATGCTGCGGGCGCGGCCATCGTGGAGATACGCCTCGCCGCCGCTCACGCCTGCGGTGAATCCAATGTTCCAGAGCGGTGCGGTCCGCCACTCGGCACCGCTCGCGGAGGCTTCGCCCATGTTGTCGGCGAGGCCGGGTCCCATGTCGTGCAGCAGCAGATCCGTGTAGGGGTGGATCGTTTGGTTGCGGAGTTCCGTCAGCGGGTGATGGGGACTGGTGGTGAGCGTCGGCGTGTGGCATTGGGTGCAACTGGCGCTGCTGAAAAGTTGCTCGCCCCGCAGCGCCTGGCTGTTGGTCAGGTCCCGGCGGGCACCCACGCCGAGCAGCGAAACATAACGGCTCATCTCATCCAGCGCGGCGGCGGAAAGCTCCGGGGACCCGGCGGTGGTTTGACCGTCGAGCGTCGGGAACAGGGCGGTGGTCACTCCCATGTCATGGTTGAGCGCTTTGGCAATCTGATGGCTGACCTTCGCCTGTCCGGCCTTGGCGGTGAAACGTCCCAAGCGCGGCTGACCGCTCTCCGGATCGCCAAGCGTTTGAATGCGCCCGGAAACGCCGTCCTGGTTGAGATCATTCGGATCCGCCAGCGCGAGGATCGTGTTTTCCTCCACCGCTTCCAACAGGCCGAGCCCGACCAACGGCGGTGTGAGGCGCACCGAGAAGTGCGATGGGGTGACTCCTTGAAAAGTGTAGTTCGGTTTGCGCAGCGAATACGGAGTGCCATCGGCATATTGCCCGTTGATGTCGGTATAACTCGAAATCACCGCTCCAACCTCGGCCGGCCCGCTGGTGGACTGCGGTTGAAGCACCGCACCGAGGACCGGGTGGGGGGAGCCGCTCGCGTCCGAGCCGACTTTTACCACGGAACGGAGCATCGGCGCGCCGATGGCCGGTGGCAGCGCCCGGCCGTTGTTGACATGGCACTCGACGCAACTGCGTGCGATGAATTTCGGCCCGAGCTTGCCGGTGTGGGCGGTGAAAACCGGGTTGCCGGCTTCCGAGTGCGTGCCATCGCCGAAGTTGGTGTGGTGCAGGCGGCGGCCGAGCATGAATGGCTGGATGCTCGATGGAGAGATGTTGCCGGCGGTCTGTTTGAAGCGGTGCTCCGGCTCGTTGGAATACTGATAGGGCAATGTGGTTTGTCCTCCGAGCCACGCGGTTTTGGGCAGGGGATAGGAGTCGAGGGTCCGGTTGACGGTGCCGACGATTCCGGTAATACCGATTTCTCCGCCCGCCTGCCACGGCACGATGCCCTGCCCGACGATGTAGAGCATGGTGGTGCCGTAGTAGTTGCTGCGCCCATTCGCCGGTGCTTGCAGGAACATGCTGATCTCGATTTCAACGCGGTCTCCGATCCGCAATGGGCGGTTCTCCGGGAGTTGCGAGGTCAGGGTGGCGGTGTATTGATTCGGCCCGGTCAAGGGGGCGAGCAGATTGAAGTGATACTCCGCCACGGTACCTAAACCGCGGAAGAAAGCGCGGAACTCCGGCGCGCTCAACGGTGACAGTGTCGTGTAGTTGAAGGTGATGCCTTGCCCGCCCTTGGCCACGCGGTCAATGATCTCGATGCCCATCGTGCGCTGCTCCCAATACCAGGGAAGATAGTGGTCGTAAGAGTTGAACATGTCCTCACGCGCATGGCGGTCGCGCGCGCGGTCTCCGATGCGGGTGATCAGTGCGGTGCTTGTGTGGACGGTGGTTTCCGCTTCCAGTGGGGTGCTGCTGTTGAAAAGGGCGACGATTCCGCTGTCCACATCGGGCTGGGCCGAGATGACTGGCGACGCTCCGGCCGCGCTCTCGCCGTCGGCGGTTAGAGCGATGATCGAGATGTAATAGGTTTGGCCGGACAGCAGGTCCGGGATGGTGGCAGTGGTCAGGTTTCCGACATCGATGGATTGATCCAACGCATCGGCGGATAGAGCGTAAATGATGCGGTAGCCGGTCACTCCGCTGGTCGGGCTGGGCTCCCAGCTCAGGCCGATGGCGTTGGCAATGCCCGCCGGAGTCGATTGCAAGTTCGCGGGTGGCTGGATGACGACGGCGGGGATCGCCACCCGGAAAAACGCTGCGGCGTGGGTCATCGGGACGGTGATTTCTTTCACTCCGCCGTCGCCGGTGATGAGCGGAGTAATGTCATTCCACGTTTTGAAGTCGGTGCTTACGGCAGGTTGATAGGAGGTTCCGGGGGTGGTCGGCCAACTGATCCTGGCCACCGGGCGGCTTGCGGTGGGCAGCACTTCGACGGTCTCGGGACCGCCGGTTTCGCCGCCCGAGTCGAGCAGGACATCGTCGATGAGGACTTCCCCATGACCGCCGGCCACCGCGCCGGTGACGAAGCGGAAGGTCACTCGCGCATCGACCGCCCCTGCTGGAGCGATGACGCCAGATTTTGCAATTTTCCCCCAAGTGCCAAGCGTGCCGCTGAAATTGGAAAGGCCGATGCCGCCGGCGAGGATGCTGTTGGCGCTGTTGAGCCATTGCAGTTGGTATTGCTGGAGGTAGGAGGGGCCGGCGGTCACCGGTTTTGCCCAAAACGAGAAGTCATAGGATTGACCGGCAATGACACTGCCACCCTGTGCGGCGATTTGTTGCTGGAGACCACCCTCGCTGGGGGCCGTGCCGATGTTGGCCAACGCGCTGCGCATGCTGAATGAGCCAGTGTGCGCATCCTCATCCGTGCGGTTGGGCGGTTGGTTGCCGGTGGCGGTCCAATGGGCGGCACCCGTTCCATTGGCCGTCTCAAATCCTCCGTTAACCGACAGCAGCGGGGTGGGATCGGTGCCCGGGACGATTTCCAAGACTTGATAGAACTGTTGACCGCTTGGCACCGGATCGACCAGTGAGAGGGTGGTGCCATCACCAGCGATCGCGGGTCCAAGGTGGGTCCACCGCCCTCCCGCTTCCGGTGCCGACTGTGGCTGGTAGGTTTTACCGGGACTCGTCGGCCAACTCAGCTCGGTGCGGGTTTCAATTCCAAGCCGGGTTTCCGCCCCCGCCATCAGGGTGAATGCGAGCGAGAGCAAGGTATGGAGCCCCAGAAACCCCAGTTGGCTGGGGGTGGCTTTGATGAAACGTGGGAATGGCATGAGTTTGAGAAGCTGGAAAATGACTTCGTGAGGTGATTGGGGCAGGTCCAAAGAACTTGCGTCATCAGATATCCGAATTTCGAAGAAGGCGGGTTTTGGATCGGCTGGATAGCGGATGAATGCTGATACAACTCACCGTGACCATGTCACCAGATGGGTTATTGTCTAGAAATTTAATGCAACTCGTGAGCTGAGCGTCGGAGTTGGCGTTTGAACTTGCCCTGCTTGCCGCGAATTCCCGGCTGGGTAATTGACGGGTGATTTGTTGGCGGGCGACTCCGGGGCTTCCGGCAATTTTGCGATTGGGGCTTGTCAGTTCCTCAAAACAAAGAATGCTGCCGCCATCCGCCAGAACGAACCATCGCCTGAAGTCAATCAGGAGCTCATTGCCCAGCGCTTGCAGATTTCGCGGGCAACGGTCTCCCGTTGTTTCACCAATCATCCCGGAATCAATCCGGTGACGCGTGCGCGTGTCTTCCAACTGGCGGCCGAGATCGGCTACGTGCATCTTCAGATGAGGAAACCGCGGGCCAATCGGAAAATCACCGCCAACAAGATTTTCGGAGTGCTGATTTGCTCGGCGGAAGAAGAATACTACCGCACGGACTATCAGAATCCGAGCGAGCAGATTCTCGCGGGCGTGACCGAGTGCGCCCACCTCAACAGCGCGGACATCGAGGTGCATTTGATCGACCCCAAAGCCTGCACCTTGGACGATCCCCGCTTCCTCCAAATCGAAAAACTGTGCAGCCGCTGGGACGGCTTGCTGCTGGTCTATCCATTTCCCAATTCAGTGTTGGATCACCTCGCTCCCAAAGTGCCGCTGGTGTCTCTGGTCGAGCAATTCGATCACACGCGGATCGATTGCGTGGACGTGGACCACTACAAGGGCATTTCGTCCTCCATCGAGTATCTCGTTGAAAACGGCCACCGGCGGATCGGGTTTTTCACACGGCGTTACGAGGTGGAAGCCAGTTGGTCGTTCCGCCGCTATGCCGCTTTCATGGAAGCGATGGTCCGTCTGAGAATGCCCGTCGCGCCCGAGGACATCGTCAACGTTTTCCCGTCGCGCGAGGGTGATGATGAATCGAGCATCGAGTATGCAGCGGAGCGCACCCGTGACGGGGTGACGGCCTGGGTGTGCGCTGCGGATCACCAAGCTTACGAACTGGTCCGCGGCCTCGGGAAACGCGGCTTGAAGGTGCCTGGAAAAGTTTCGGTCACCGGTTTCGATGGGATCGAGACCCCGTCGGGCTCGCCCGAGTTGACCACGATCGTCATCCCGTTCCGTGAAATCGGAATGACGGGGACGCAGCGCTTGGTCGAACGGACTCAGAAACGCTTTGGCTCCGCCCAGCACGTCCTGATCGATTGCCGCTTGAGACCCGGCGCCACAGTGGGTAAAGTGGCGAAGCCCCCCAAGAAAAAGGTGTCTTAGCCTAAAAGGGAAGATGGGCGACCAGGGAATACACAGAATACACGGAAATAACCGCGCGTTCACCACCCTGACCGGCTTCTCAAACCGCGAACAACGAGGTGATCGATTGGCCACCATGAATGCGGCGGATGGCTTCTCCCAGCAGTGGCGCGATCCCCACCACCTGGACTTTCGGCCCTGCGGCTTGGGGCACCGAGTCGGTGGTGATCACCTCTTCAATCGCCGAGTCACGAATCCGCTGATGGGCCAGATCACCCAGGATGGCGTGGGAAACACCGGCGTAAATCCGTTTGGCGCCGTGTTTGTGGAGAATATCGGCGGCGGCGGTCAGCGTGCCCGCGGTTTCGGTCATGTCATCGACCAACAAAACATCGCGGCCTTCGACTTCACCGATCACATTCATTGCCTCCACGCGGGTGGCGCTGACACGGTGTTTGGCAACGATCGCCAGCTCGGCACCGAGCGCGTCGGCGTAGGCGCGGGCCATTTTCACGCCACCGACATCGGGTGAGACCACTGTCAGATTCGAAGTATCCGGGTGGCGCTGGCGCAGGTAGCTGATCAGCACCGATTTTGCGTAAAGATGGTCCACAGGAATGTCGAAAAACCCTTGGATCTGCGGTGCGTGTAAATCCATCGTCAGCACCCGGCTGACGCCGGCGGAGGTGAGCAGGTTGGCCACCAGTTTTGCAGTGATCGGGACACGCGGCTGGTCCTTGCGGTCTTGCCGGGCGTATCCGAAAAACGGCATCACCGCCGTGATCCGCTCGGCGCTGGCGCGGCGGGCGGCGTCCACCATGATCAACAACTCCATCAAGTTGTGATTCGTCGGCGGGCAGCTCGGCTGAATGATGAAGACATCGGCCCCGCGGACGTTCTCATTGATTTTAACAGCGGTTTCCCCATCGGGAAACGCTGAAACCTCGACGTCCGCCAAAGGTTGTCCGACACAATCTGCGATGCGCTCTGCAAGCGCGCGGTGAGCAGTTCCACTGATGATTTTCATGAGAAAAAGGAGCGACAAACGGGTAAGCGGCGGGATTGTTGCGAGTCACGTGACCGTCGGCAATACTTTGCTTGGAAATCGTCTAACCCATGCCCCCGGTGCGCGAGCAATTCTCCCTTCGATCGGCCGTCACTCCGCAGGCACGACCTTGGCTCCTTTGAGAAAGGAGATCGTCTGATCCAGGTAGGCGAGGTATTCCATGCGCCGGGCGGGCGACACCCCTTCAGGCAGTTGGCTGCTGATCGCGATCCGGTGGCGGGCCTTGATGAAGAGGCCCAGTGCTTCCGGGGCACGGCGTCCCGCCCAGGCTTCCGCCGCCATTTTTCCCATCAAGGTTCCGGCCCGATAGTGGGCGCGGTTGCCGTTAGGAAGGCTCGCTGCAAATTCATAACTCGCCAATGCTCCTTCAACATCCCCGGCCGCTTCGAGCGCGGCTCCCAAGCTTTCGTGGATGGAAAGCCGCGGTTCTCTCATGTCGGCGATGATCCAGTGCATGTTCTTCACCGCGATTTCGATCCGCTCCACGGCAAGTTCCAGCGACCTCACCGCGTCCTCCACCTGCTGGTCTTGGAATTGACGCAATCCCTTATGCATCAGGTGATTTGCCAAGGAAAAATGCCCCCGGAATGCCGGTTCCATGCCGCCTTGGAGAGCAATCGCCTTGTCGTAGGCCGCCTCGGCTTCGGCATCACGCCGCAGCTCACTGAGTAAATTTGCCGAATTAACCAGGTTGGCGGGGTCGTATGCGTGGAGGCGTGAGGCTTCTTGGTAATCGTGGATGGCGGCTTCGGTCGCAGCCTGAGAAGCGCTTGGATCCGTTTCGTTGCTTGCCGCCATCATCAGCTGGGCGGCCGCCCGGTCTTGGAAAAATTCCGATTGCGGCCAGAGGCGGATCGCTTCAGTCAATGCATCGACACTGGATTCGGCGGATGGATTGGACAGCTTGCTGAAATAGGTGGGCCACAGGATCCGGGTGACCTGCGTGCCTTTCCATCCAAATGCAAACAATGCCAGGCAGCAGGCGACAGCGCTGATCGTAAGCAGGATCCGTGCGCCCATGACCGATGCGACTCCACCGCGGGATTTCGCTCTGCAGGACATCTGCCCAAGACAAATTCCCAGCAACAGGATTCCCGGCAGCAGATGAAACACAAAGCTGAAGCTCGATTGCACAAACATCCCTGCAAGACCGGCCAAAGCCCCGAGACGCCAAGCGTCGCGTTGGTTGGGAGAAGCCCCCGGCGCATCCTCGAACAGCACCCGAAGAATCACTGCCCCTGCCAGGATCACTAGCACCAGGCTCACCAGCCCGGCCCCCACCAAGCCGTAATCGGTGGCTGCTTGCAGCAGCTCGTTGTGAACCAGCTCCGGCTTGTTAGCGATGAGATCGCCCTGGCCCTTGGCATCGACAAATTGGAAGCATTCCCAGCTGAAGCTCCGGCTGCCACCGCCAATCCACGGATGAAGACTGATGCAGGAAAAGGCGACGCCGAGAAAGTAAAGGCGGGCGGTGTTGTCGAACAATCCTCTGAGCCCGCTCCCGGCGCTGCGCAGTTCTTGGGCGTCCCGCCAACCGATGAATAGATAGCTGCCGATGGCCAGCCCGATCAGTGGAATCGCAATCAACGCCGGCCCGAACCACCGCGCGCCCTGCCGCCTGGCCATCATCAGCGCGACGATGGCGAAAACCGCCGTGCCCACGGCGACTCCGAAAATCCCCCCGCGCGAACGCGTGAACCAGACACAGGCCAAACCTGCCACCGCAATCAAAACCCACAAAATCCGCGTGGCGGTGGCATGCCGTCCGAACAAGCCGGCGGCTCCCACCAACATCGATGAGCCGATGAAATAATTGGCAGCCTCGTTGTAGTGGGCGTAAAACCCGGTCACCATATTGTTAGTTGCGCGCTCTCTGAAAACCGGCGTGAACGAGGGATCGGAAACCTGCATGCCCGCCACCACCACGTTGGCCAGCAGCAGCAGGGCGATTCCCCAAATCAGCACCCGTTCTGCGGCGCGGTGGCCTTCGATCGCCCGGATGCAAACATAAGTTGCGACCACCGCGGCGGTTAGAAGCAGATCCGCCTGCCCGAGCTCCGCCACCGGTGAGACCCATGCGCGAAATGCAAACCACCCGGTCGCCAAGCTACCGAATGCGATGAATCCAAAATCGGCGGGTCTTTTATCCCGACTCCAGAAAATCGGTAGAGCCGCCAAAGTCGCAAGCCCGAGAGACAGCATCGCCGGGCCCCACGTCCACGAGCGGGTCTGCGGCCCGATCACGACGGCCATCACCAACGCGATGACCAGAAAAATGGATGAAACAACGGGCATGGAGGGGTAATATAAAACATCCAAAGCGGTGTGGCGCTATCGCTTCCCACCGCAGTCCAAAACGGGCTCAAGTCACTTTGCACCTTTACCGCAGATGACGGCGGGAATGGTCTTCATCAGAATTTGGAAATCCAGCCACAGCGTCCAGTTGTCGATGTATTTCAAATCCATTGCCACCCATTGTTCGAAGTTGGTGATGTGGTTGCGTCCCCCGATCTGCCATTCGCAGGTGATACCCGGCTTCACACTCAAGCGCCTCCGGTGGGAGAGCTCACAGAACGCCTCGACCTCGTAGAGTGGCAGTGGCCGTGGCCCCACCAGGCTCATGTTCCCCGCGAACACGTTGAGCAGTTGCGGAAGTTCATCGATGCTGAATTTCCTCAAAAACGCACCGAACGGAAACACCCGTGGATCATTGTCCAATTTGAAGACCGGCCCTTCCATCGCATTGCCGTGCTGTTCCTTGGTCGCTTCTAGAAGCTCTTCCGCGTTGGCCACCATGGTCCGGAATTTCCACATCCGGAAGGGTTGCCCGTAGCGGCCCGCACGCATCTGAGAGAAAAACACCGGGGCTCCTGGGCTCTTGAGCCGGATGCCGATCGCCGCAAAACCCCACAGCGGCAGCGTCACCAAAATGATCAGCGCCGATCCGATCCGGTCCATCACCTCCTTGCAGAGAAGCTCCCAAGACAGCTCGGGCGTCGAGCGCAACACCAGCATCGGCCTGTCGCCGATCACGTCGAAAACCGGGCGTGCGATCTGGGAGCGGATGAACGAGGCTGCGATCCACGCCTCCACGCCTTGCAGCTCGCAGGCTTCCACCGCCTGGGCGACTTTTTCGAATTCGGTGTTTTTCGCCGAAAAGATCACCCGACTCACCGACTCATCTTTGAGGATTTTGAAGAGCTCCGCCACGTCGCGTTTTCCGAGGTCGAAGTGATCGACAATTTTCCAACCCGAGGTGATTTCAGGGTCTAACTTTTCGACGAGCTCAACCATTTCACCGTTGGAGCCGGCGATGATCACCCGCTCCTTGGTGGCCTCACTATCGATCCTGCGTTTCAACCAAGATTGGAATACCCGGTCCCTCGCGAGCAGCAGAATGAACACCAGCACCAAACCAAGCATCAGCGACAACCGCCTGGCATCGGCTTGTTGTGCAAAAATCGCAAACAACCCGAGGAGTAAAACAATCGCAATCATCGCCTGCGTCAGTTGCCACACCGCGGTGCCAGCCCGCTTGTGTCTGAGGTGCCCATAATACCCGAAACGCTCTAACATCAGAGGGGTGAATGGCACCGCGATGTAGAACACCCAGTGCATCGCCGCCATCGACTCATCTTCAAGTCCCATATCCGCCCAATCCCGGACGACATTGCGCAATGCGCCGCCGATCAGAAAGGCGGCCCAAACCAGAAGTGCATCGGTGAGCTGGAGGACCTGGATGGTGAAGGAATCTTTGCGGCTGATGACCATCGGTGGGTGGATTTTTCAGAAACACTCTGGGGGAGCTGCGCGCAAGGATCGCTAATATTTCATCCCCTGCAATCGCAGATTGCGAATCATGCGGATTTGTTGATTGGCCGATCGGCCTGCCAACATCAGAAAATGGCATGGGAATATGGTTGGAATGCCGGACGATGCGTGGTGAGTTTTCAGCAGGATGCGGCACCTGATCTTTTTTGGAACTTTTTCAAGCCTGGTGGCGGCCCTGTTTTTCCTTTGGCAATTCCGTTTCGAGCGCTCCCCGGATATCCCCACCATCCGTCTTGTGGACCTCCGCGCGCAGTCGGTTTTGTCTCCCGGGGCTGAGTGGCTGGAGGCCCCTTCCGGACCCAGGCTCCTGCTGCGGGTGGGCCTGGAAAACCGGCCCGCCGTCGCCCGCCTCGCATTTCCAGCGATCCCCGCGATCCAGCACCTGCACGTCCGCTTCAAAATCTCGGCCGCAAACCTGACACCCGGCTCAGAAATTTGGAAGAACGGGCGCTGCATCATCGAATGGCATCCGGAGAAAAACGGGCGGCAGTTGGAAAACGACCCGTTCGGCTCGGCGCGTTATCATCAATCCGGAGACATTAAGGAATTCGTGATGAGGCCCGATCACGCTCCCGCCATCCCCGTCCTGCGGTTGGAGAATCTCGGAATCTCCGGCAGCATGGAACTCTCGATGTTTGAAGCCACGGTCCTCAGGGAGCGAGGCGTCTGGAAATTCGGCCGATTCGGACTCATGGCCGCTTGCATGATCTGGGTTGCCGCCTGGATCGGGCCGGTTGGCAAGCGCTGGATGTTACGTCCACTGCTGGCCTCCACCGTCTGGCTGGTCATGGCCATCTATTTCGTGGTGCCGGGACCATGGAAAATTCTCCACTCGTTTGGGCCGTCGTTTCAGATTGGTCCGGAAATCGAGAATTCAGCCTTCATTACGCAGCCGCCCGAGGCACCACCGGATGCCCAGGCGGTTGCGGCGGGTTCCACATCAGGATTGGAGCCTGTCGGAAAAATCGCTGAAAAAGGCGATCTCACTCTCCGCATCAAGCGCTATGCCGCCCACTTGCGCCCTCTCCTTCATTCCCTCCTGCTATTTGCACCCACGCTGGTGATGGCATGTCTGATTGGCAGCAGGCGGGCGGCTTTTCTCATGGTCATGCTCGCCTTGGGGATCGAGGCCGCTCAAGTTTCGTTCGGCTATGGGTTTGATGCCGTTGATGTTTTTGATCTGTTTTCCGATGGCATTGGCATCGGTTTGGGTCTGCTGGGTGATCGGTGGTTGCGGAAAATCAAATCACCGCGATTCACAGAATGGCTCCATGCGCTTCCTTCGCCATGAACCGCCCCCTCCACCTAGCGGAGTCCGATCCGAGCCGCTGCGTCGGCCTGCGTTCGTGATAGTTCGCAAGTTGACAGGTCGTTTCCTGTCCATATCATCCCGTGATTCCAAGGCAATTGAGCATCCAATCCATGAACCAAAGTCATTCCAAAAGCGGCCAATCACCCACTGAGGGCCATGGTGGAGTCACATCGGGTGATCTCAAACTGAAGCTTGCAGCATTGGCCTCGGTCGCGATCGTGGTGTGGTTTTTTTGTTGGGAAGCGCGTTACGGCCCGGGTCATACAAGGTCCGCTTTGGGTTGGCTGAAAAGTTCTTGGAATCCATCCACCGATTATGAACACGGAAACCTGGTGGTTTTTGTGATCTTCGGTTTGATCGTTTACCGCCTCAAGGAGCTTCGGGCATCGATCCAGCCGGGCAGTCTATGGGGACTGCTTTCGGTCATCGTCGGATGTTTGTTCTACGTCGCCGCATACCGGACCATCCAGCCGCGCATCGCGGTGGCCGGCCTGCCATTCATCCTCTGGGGTTGCGCTCACTTTCTGTGGGGATGGCGTGTGGCCAAACAACTGGCCTTTCCGTTGTTTTTCCTTTGGATTGCCATCCCGCTGCCGACTTTCCAGCAAGCGACCACGCACCTCCAGCTCCTGGCAACTTCGCTGGCGCATCATGGGTCCGGTTTGCTGGGCGTTGAAACCTACACCCAAGGCACCATGGTCCTGCCGGTGCATGGGGATTGGAAGCCTCTGAGCATCGCCCACGGTTGCAGCGGTATCAGATCCTTGATGGCACTGCTGATGATATCGGCCGCCTGGGCCTATGTGGCGAAGATGGCCATGTGGAAAAAGGTCTTCCTTTTCCTCAGTGCCTTTCCCCTCGCCATTATTGGAAACGCATTGAGAGTCATCTCGATCTTTGTCATCGCCGAGTACGGCGATGCCAAATGGGCGTCCACCACCTGGCATGATTGGTCCGGTCTGCTTCTTTTTTATCCATTCTCCCTGCTGCTGTTGTTGGTGATCCACTCAACTCTCGAAGGCGGCCTGCCATGGAAGGCAAATCAGCGTAGGCAATTGCGCCGCACCTTGGTCGCCGCTTCACAACCGGACGGAGCCCTGCAAAAACCATGAAACTTCCAGTTCTCATTTTGCCTCTTTTGCTCGGTGGGGCGATGGCCACCATCCATCTGCTGCCGGAAGCCGGTGAAATGGCTCCTTCGGCCGTGAAGATGGATCTTCCCGCCCGTGCGGGAGATTGGGTTTTCCGTTCAATTCCGCCCAGTCAGGAAGAGACGAACATCCTTGCTCCTGACACGCGTTTTTCCAAAGCCATCTGCCTTCAGCCCAGGGCGGGCGAGGTGGATATCGCCTCCGGGCTGGCGATCCCCGACAGGGTGGATATCTCCATCGTCCTCTCCGGGCATGATCTGAACAATTCCATCCATCGCCCCGAGCGCTGCATGCCTTCGCAAGGACACGTCATCGGCAGTTCTTCGAACCTTCACTTCGATCTCAAGAATGGCAGGAGCCTCACCGTCAGGCGTCTCTTGTCCGTCCAATCAATTCCAATCAATGAGGAAAAGACGGAGTATGCCAAGTTCGATTGTGTCACCTATTACTTTTTCGTAGGCCATGATAAAATCACACAAGACCACTTGAAGAGAACCTTGCTGGATATGAAGGACCGGCTCCTTCTTGGGATGGACCAGCGCTGGGCTTACGTCTCGACTTCCATGTGGTATGGGAAAGTCCCGTGGATCGAAGAGCATGTTCCCCTCGAGGAGGCCGATGCCAAACTGCGGCAGTTCATCTCCGACTTCGCTGAGGAACAGATCGACTGGGATATGATCCGGATGTAGCCGGATTCGCCCTACCTTGGCCGCAACCCGATCGCCTCCAGAAGCCTTCGCGTCGCGGCACCATCTTGGTGAGCGTGTGACAATTTCAAGATCTTCCTGCGTTTCGTCGCTTCCGGATCATGCCCTGAGAACACAGCTTCCAAAGCTTCTTGAAGTTCCTGTAAATTCGTCACCACGGATCCCGCGAACCAGTCATCGATCGATTCAACGGTGAATCCCCGGGAGCTTTCAAATGCTCCACGGTCCGCAAACGCATGAATGATAGGTCGGTCCAGCAGGAGATAATCGATCACCACGCTGGAGATGTCGCTGATGAGTAGGTCGGTCGCACCGAGCAGCTCGTAAAGCGAAAGTGAACGCTCCCTGAGCCAGGCGTCATCCACGATCAGCAAGTTGCTCCATGTCGCGGATCCATCAAACGCCGCCATCGGGTGCGGTTTCACCAAAAGCACCGCGTTGTGGGATTTTAGAAACGAATTGAGTTGCTCCGGATCGACGTCCGGCATCTCAAACACATTTCCCGCCTCCACACCATCCGTCCGCGGCAGTCCACGCACGCTTTTTCGATAGGTCGGCAGCCATGCCAGAAGTTTCCGATCATCGTCCAGGCCGAGTTTTTCAAATACCTTACTTCGATCGCAAAAAAGCCGGTCGTTGCGTGGCAGCCCCGAAGAAAGTACGTCCCCCTGAGGGCGCATGGCGTGTTCCATGATCTCCGCCCAGAAGGGCGAGGTGGCGAGTGTGAATCGGCACGAAGTTCCCGGATCATCCTCGATCATCCAGCCGATCTTTTTGATTGGCATGCCATGCCAGACATTCACAGACACCACATTTTCGGGGAAGTTCCTCGTGAAACAGGGATGAGTGAAAAACACATATCTGGCGAAACAGAACCAAAGCCAACCGGCCACCGAGTTTTTCCTGACCCGTATCGTCTTCCCTCCCAATTCCCATGTCGGCGGAGTCTTCGGATCGCTCATCAGCAGAATCACCCTGCGAATACGGGATTTTTGCAGCGCCCGCTCCAGTGCGATCACGCTGTCCTCATAGTCCGGCCAGCCCCAGATGACCGCGTGTTCCCACTTGGGTGAGAGGCGGTATATCAGTTCGCTGAATTTGCGTAAGATCCCGATCACTCTGAAAATTCGATATTGGATGATTCCGTCACCCGGAGCTGGGCTTTGATCTGGGTGGTGCTCACACCATCGGTGCGGGGTAGATAGACCACTTCGCATTGCTCCTTGAGATGATCAAACTTCCCGCTCCAGTCATCGCCCATCACAAAAACGTCAATGTCATGATCGGCGATATCTTGTGCCTTTTGTTCCCAAGTGTGCTCCGGGATAACGAGATCCACGTAGCGGACCGCCTCGAGCACCAGCTTCCGTTCCTCATACGAATAGAATGCCTTCTTGTGTTTGATGGCGTTGAATTCATCGGACGAAAGGCCGACCACAAGGAAATCCCCCATGGCCTTCGCCCGTTTCAAGAGATTGACATGCCCACGATGAAGCAGGTCATAGGTGCCGTAGGTGATGATTTTTTTCATGGGAACTCAAAGGTAGGTTGGAGGTCGAAGGTCAGGTAGGGCGGCACCGCCGGGGCAGCGAAAGGTAGGGCGGCACCTCCGGGGCCGCGAAAGGTAGGGCGGCACCGCCGGGGCCGCAGGCGAATGAGGTGCGAATGAAAGGTAGGGCGGCACCGCCGGGGCCGCTTGCGAAAGAGGTGCGAATGAAAATTCCTTGCGAAGCCGGAACGCCCCGAAAAGGTCACCCCAGTCACCTTTCATTCTCCGGTTCCCCCGGCGGTGGAACCCCACCAGGTAGGGCGGCACCGCCGGGGCCGCTT
>JBBECN010000190.1:0-2538 GCA_040881795.1 Akkermansiaceae bacterium | reverse complement strand
GGCATCGAGTTCGACTACTGCTGCGTCCACGCCGCCTTCGCGCTCAAGGAGCTCGGTTACGAAACCATCATGGTGAACTCGAACCCCGAGACCGTCTCCACCGACTACGACACCTCGGACAAACTCTTCTTCGAGCCGCTCACGCTCGAAGACGTGCTCAACATCTGCGACCAGGAAAAACCCCACGGCGTGATCGTCCAGTTCGGCGGCCAAACCCCGCTCAACCTCGCCGCCGACCTCGAACGCCACGGCGTCCCCATCATCGGCACTTCGCCGAAATCCATCGAACAAGCCGAAGACCGTAAATTCTTCTCCGCTTTGTTAGACAAGCTCAACCTCAGACAAGCCGAAGCCGGCACCGCCACCAACGAAGCCGAAGCCATCGTCATCGCCAACCGCATCGGCTACCCGGTGCTCGTCCGCCCGTCATTTGTGTTAGGCGGCCGCGGCATGATGATCGTCTATTGCGACGGCGAACTCACCCGCTACATGCGCGAGGCCGTCATCGCCTCGCCCGAGCGCCCGGTCCTCGTCGACCGCTTCCTCGACAACGCCACCGAGGTCGATGTCGATTGCATCAGCGACGGCGAGACCTCCGTCGTCGGCGCGATCATGGAGCACATCGAGCAGGCCGGCATCCACTCCGGCGATTCCGCCTGCGTCATCCCATCGTTCTCTCTATTAGATTCTATCAAGGCGGAAATCACCCGCGCCGCCATCGACCTCGCCCGCGAGCTCAACGTCCGCGGCCTGATGAACATCCAGTTCGCGGTGAAGGACGAGCAACTCTACGTCATCGAGGTGAACCCGCGCGCCTCGCGCACCGTGCCCTTCGTCAGCAAGGCCACCGGCGTCTCCCTCGCCAAGCTCGCCGCCAAGGTCATGGTCGGTGAAAAACTCAAGGACCTCGGCTACACCCAGACCATCGTTCCGCCGCATTTCTCGGTCAAAGAAGCCGTCTTCCCGTGGAACCGCTTCCCCGGCATCGACATCGTGCTCGGCCCGGAAATGCGCTCCACCGGCGAGGTCATGGGCATCGACGCCGATTGGGGCATGGCCTACGCCAAATCCCAGATCAGCGCCTTCAACCCGCTGCCCACCGAAGGCAACGTCTTTCTCTCCGTCGCCGACCTCGATAAAAACCGCGCCGTGCAAGTCGCCCGCGACCTCGTCGAACTCGGCTTTAAAATCTTCAGCACCGGCGGCACCCACGCCCGCCTCGTCGCCGAAGGCATTCCGAGCCACCGCGTTTACAAGGTGCTCGAGCAAGCCCGCCCGAACGTGATCGACATGATGAAAAACCACGAAATCCATTTCATCATCAACACCCCGTCCACCCACGAATCCCGCGCCGACGAGATCCTGATCCGCTCCACCGCCATCGCCCAAAAGATCTCCCACGCCACCAACCTCTCCGCCGCCGAGGCGTCCGTGAAAGCCATGCGCTCGCTCAAGACCCGCGAATTCACGGTGAAGAGCATTCAGGAGTATCACGCCTGAATTTCAATAGGTTGCGCCCCACCCACTAAGTTGCTCCTAGTTTTTCAAAACTTAGGAGCAAACTGTGAAACTTCCTCAAATTCCCCCTGATTGGCTACCGTTAGTGGATCAGGCGTTCAAAGACGGAAGGGCTCACGATTTCTTCCACTTTGGCCAAGCAGAAAGCCTGCGGACAGACCGCTATCCCCACTGGGATGACTTTCGTCACCGGACCGGAATCAAGGGAAATTTGACCGCAGATCAACAGTGGGCGGCAATCCGGATGGGGCGGGCATTTCGTTCGCAACCGATACCTTTGTGCGATTTACACGGCAATCCCTTCGCGCCTCGATCCTGTCACTCCAGGAATACATCGGCCGCAAGCAAGCTGAGGTGGAAACTCTGAGGCAGCATTTGGGAGCGGACAGCGATTTCAACCATCGGCAGCTCGCATTGCTGAAACACGCGTTGAAGCATCCGTTCTCTGCTTACACAGTCGTCAGCCATCAAACTTCCCACGCTGTTTCCAACCAGACGGCGAAGAACGACCTGGCAGCCCTTGAATCCAAAGGGCTTCTCATCCGCGGAAAAACCGGGAAAGCGTTTGTTTACAGGCCTGTTGCTGACCTCGCCGAAAAACTGGGTGGATAAAAGCCAGCAACCCAAACCGCCCGCCGCCTGCTGGAAGTTTTCCAGCGCGATAGCGAGATCCTCATCGGCTCCACCGCCATCGCGCAAAAGATCTCCCACGCCACCAAGCTCTCCGCCGCCGAGGCCTCGCCTTCGGGGTGTGCAACGGGTTCGCATTCGGCGTCGTCTGCTCCACCACTGAGCGCATCACCCATGTGCTCAAGGATCAGGAACGCATCGGATTCTGCGCGCTAGATGTCTGGCACGCGCTGGATGCCGATTTTCTCAAACGCCTCCGCGCTCATCTCGCCCACAAACCCGGCGTTCTGAAACCGCTAAAGCCGCGCCCGCACCAGAAAGGCGCGGTGAAGGATGGCCACGAGCACTTTGTCAGCGCCAAAGCCAAGCGCGGGAAACTCATCATGCCCT
>JBBECN010000189.1:0-16536 GCA_040881795.1 Akkermansiaceae bacterium | reverse complement strand
TCGAATCGGCGGAAACTTAGCCGAAGTGGACATTCCGGCAAGTTCATTAAATTTCCCCAAAAATTCACTACCCCCAAGTCGTGCGCCCGGGTCTGGCAGATTTTAATTCCCGCGCATCGGCGCTTGTGCCGCCCTCGGCCACGGATGCCGCCCCAACCTCAAACCGATCGAATGCCTCTGCATTCTTGAAGGCCGGGTCATCAGCGTGCAACTCAAGAACAACTCCGAATGTAGCCCAAAATTTTATGATATTATTAAATTTCTAGGCTTGACACGTGTGGATCTTGTGGCGAGCCTATTGGACTGTTTCAGAAAAACCAAAAAAATAACAACTCCCCCATGAAATCTAAAAATATTCGCGCAACGTGGTCCATGAAAAGGTTGGCCTTCACCGTGGTCGCTGCATCCGGCTTATCCTTAAGCCCCGCCATGGGAAGTTCGACCGATCTTGACGGCGACGGCGTGGCCAATCTAGTCGATCCCGACGTCGACGGCGACGGCATTCTGAACGGCAGGGACCGCAACGTCGACGGCGGAGTTTGCCGCAGCGGTCCGCGCAAGGGCAAGTATGTGGGCGACCGGCTGGCCAACGATGATCCTGCCGAGAAAGATATCGATGGCGACGGGCTCAGGGACGATTCCAATGCCGAGAAAGACATCGATGGAGATGGCATGAAAGACGACTTCAACCGCGAGCTCGACATCGACGGCGACGGCAGAAAGGACAGCTCTAACGGAGAACGAGACACCGACGGTGACGGCAGACGCAATGGCAAGGAAGACGACTGCGATGGCGATGGCAAAGGACGCGTCGAAGATCGCGATGACGACGGAGATGGCATCCCCGACCACCTCGATGACGACGATGACAACGACAGCTTGAGCGACGATGACGAAAACGAAGTCGAAGCGCGCCTCACTGCAACCGCCGCCGCTCCCTCGGGCAGCCGCGCGCGGGCGAAGATCAAGCTGCTGCCCAGCGGCAAGATCGAGTTTGAAATCGACGGTCGCGGATTCGCTGTTGGAAACTACGATGTCATCGTTGACGGTCAGATCCTCGGTCCGCTCTCCATGATTAACGACGACGGCCGGACCGAAGGCGAGGTTGAATTCGAAACCAATCCTAACAAGTCAGACGAGCTGCCCTTGCCTTTCAATCCGTTCGGCCTACCCGTGCGGATCGCCAAAGGCGGAGTCGACTACTTTTTCGGAACGGTGCCGACCCCGACGGATATCTTCATTGATGACGATGACGATGACGACGATTCCGACGACGATTGATGATGACGATGTCGTTGTAATCGGCTCATTTACATATCGATGAGATGTGTTTGGAGGATGGCATGCCACGCCTTGTCCAACGTTTCTCGACGCCACTATCTACCCGGGGCTCTTGCATCACAAGAGCCCCGATTTTCTCTACAGTAACCGCCAATGTGCTCCCTATTCCGCGATTCTTGGCTTGTCCTGTTGGTGGGAGTCCTTTTCGGCGGCGGAATGGTGCAGACCGCCTGGATTTTACACAGGGCTGATTCAACCGATAACCCCGGATCGGCGGGTGAATCGACCGCTCACCCTGCCAGTCCCAGGCGCGAGTTCTCCCGTTCGACATCCGCCACAGAGGTTCCGGGCCGTCCAGGAATCGAAGAAAAAGCCCGCTCCCTCGCTGCTCGTGATCCTCAAGCGGCTTGGCAACAATCGCTGGCCATCACCAATTTCGCCGAGCGCTCGGCTTTCCTCGCCGGCCTGATGCGGGAGTGGGCGCGGATCGACCCCGCCGCTGCCCTCGAAATGGCTGGCACCCTGCCGGCGGGGGCGCTGAGGCAACAGGCCTTCGACGCGGCTTGCGCGGGCTGGGTCTCGCAAGATCCCGAAGCCGCCGCACTCTGGGCAACCCGCCATCTCACCGGTCCACTGGCCGGTCAGGCGTTCGGATCGATTGCCAAGGAGTGGGCCGCGAGCGATCCTAAGGCTGCAGCTGACTGGGTCGCCGGCCTGCCCGCAGGAGTATTGGCCGAGTCCGCCACCACCGAGGTCATCAGCGCCTGGGTAAAAAGCGATCCCCTGGCCGCAGTTTCTTGGATCGATTCTTTTACCGACTCCGCGCAGCGCATTTCGGCGCTTTCCACCCTGACCGCTGAATGGAGCGGCCAGTCCCCCGCAGAGGTGGCCCGCTGGGTGGATTCCCGCCAAGGCAAGCCCGAGGCCGGTGAAGTGGCGGAAGCCCTTATCGGCGAGTGGGGTGCCCAGGATCCTCGAGCGGCTTCCCAATGGGTCATGACCCTTGCGGGGGAATTGCAAATCAACACCGCCGCCATTCTGCTCTCGCTGTGGGCCAGCAGCGACCCGCAGGTAGCGGCGAATTGGGCGGCCCAATTTCCAGCCGGGGAAACGCGCACTGAGGCCATCCCGGCGATTGCCTCGACCTGGGCTGCCTCCGAGCCAGAAAAAGCCGTGGCCTGGACGCTCAGTCTGCCCGATTCTCCGGAACAACGGGACGCCCTCGATGACTCCGTTCGGACTTGGACGACCCTTGCGCCCACCACTTTTGGGATATGGGTGGAACAACAACCGCCGGGTGAAGCCACGGACCACTTGCGAACCGTTGCCGCTGAAATGTTGGTCGAGGCACGCCCGCAGGACGCCTTGGCCATGGCTCAGAAAATTTTCGATCCCGTGCGGCGTGACCGGTCTATCACCCGGCTCGTGCGGCAATGGGCCAGTGACGACCCGACGGCCGCCCGTACGTGGGTCGCCCGGGCGGATCTCCCGCGGGGGGTGATTGACCGGGTAAAAATTCCGGAGGATTGATATCCCGGCGCTTGCCCGGTTTCTCATCGAACAGAAAATCGTCGAAGGTTCCTCGCTCGCGGATTCACCTTTGGATCGGTCACGAATACCTGGACGAAAGCTTTCGGATCGTTAGTTTTCCAATCATGCTGACCGAGGCCAAGCGCTTGATCGAACTTGCCACCCGCCCACTCGCGGGAAATGCCAAGCTGCTTCTGGCGGCGGAGACGGAACTGGGAAATGCCCTTGCCGTCCACGCGGCGGATCGGCCGGAGGCGGTTGCGGCGGCCGCGGCCGTGCTGACACGCGCGGATCGTCACCCGCTGCGTCGCCATTGGAAAGTGGCGCTGGTTGCGCTGACCGTGTGGATCCTGAAAACGCTTTGTTTGAAATCCTCGTCGCCGCTGGAACCGCCGAAGGCGCGGTGACCAAGGAACGCGTGCCCTACAGCCCTCGCAAAGCCACCCCGCAGACGCCGGTTTGGAAAATCGACGATGAAAAGCGGCTGCTCGAATCGCTGGCGTTGATTCACCGACTCGCCCGCAAGCCGCGGATGACATTCTATCAGGACGTCCTGCTGCGGGAACGGCTGGCGTTGTTTCCCCCGCGCCGGGATTTCGTCAGCCAGATTCCGCCGACAGTTTACGCGGCGTCGCAAACAGCCCCGGGCATCAAATTGCGCAAGCTCACGGATGTGTTGTCCGCCGGTTCCCAGCACTGCGCCGCTGCGGGTGATGTGGAGGGTTTCCGCCGCATCTAACAGATATAGATTTGCGACCGTCCCGCTACGCCGACCGTGCGATGCTTGAGCGGCTTTTTGCGTGGGCGGCTTGGTTGCTGCTGGGAGGCTGCGTCGGCTTGGCCGCGTTGAGCCGGTTCTGCCACAACCCGCTGGCGTGTGGCCTATCCGCGCGGATTCAGGATTTGATCCGTCCGTCCGACTGGCTTGCGATGATCGCCGGCGGGTTGGTTTTCCCGATGCTCTGGTATGGCGCCATCACCCGGCTGACCCCGCTTGCGGCCCGCGAGTGGAACGCGGCGATGAGTGGTTTCATCATGCCGGGCGGGCAGTTTGGCTGCCTGCTGCTCTCGATGCACTTCGGCCGCGGGCCACAGGCGCTGCGCCGCGCCACCCTGGCACGCATCGTGCCCACTGTTTGGATTTGTGGGATGCTCGCGCTTGCGGGGGCGAGCCTGTGTTTTTACTCGCAAGAGCGGCATTGGATTCAACAAGACCGGATTTTCGGCCCCCATCCATTCCAATACGAATCGACTGTCGCCCAAGTCCTGCGGGCCGAACTTTTGGAAATGCTCGGCGGCCCGGCGAAACTCCGTTGATCCCACCCGGCGAAAAAAATCTCGTCATCAGCCCCCCTCTCCGCAGACATTCGCGGGGTGATCCACCCTACCGCTATTGTTTCACCGCTGGCCACGCTTGGGAAAGGCGTCCGCGTCGGCCCGTATTGTGTCGTCGGGGCGCATGTCGAGCTTGGAGACGATTGTGTCCTGCATTCTCACGTCGTGCTTGATGGCCATTCGAGGTTCGGGCGCGGCAACGAGTTTTTTCCCTTCGCCATGGTCGGTGGGAAATCGCAGGACCTCAAATACATGGGCGAGCCCACCGCGCTCGAAGTCGGCGATTTCAATGTCTTCCGTGAAAACTGCACCATTCATCGCGGCACCCACGAGAGACTTCCCACGCGCATCGGCTCAAACAATTTATTTCTCTGCTACTGCCACGTCGCGCATGATTGCCAACTCGGCAACCACATCATTCTTTCTAACAACGGCAGTCTCGCCGGCCACTGCACCGTCGATGACTATGCGATCGTTTCCGGCCTTGCCGCAGCCCACCAGTTCTGCCGGATCGGCAAACATGCGATTGTCGGCGGCTTGACGAAGATCGTCCAGGACGTGCCACCGTTCATGATCGTCGATGGCAATCCCGCGTCCACCCGCGGGCTCAACCTCGTCGGCCTGCAGCGCCGCGGGTTTTCCGAGGCCGATATCAAGGAGCTTAAGACCGCTTACAAGAAGCTCTTCCTGAAAAAGGACGTGAATCTAACGCAAGCGCTCAGCTCGCTCAAGGCGACCCACACGGCGGACACCCCACAGGTCGCGCATTTGATCGATTTCATCGAAACCTCCCAGCGCGGGGTGATTCGCTAGACGGTTGGATGTGCGGGAAATGTTAGGGCCCGAGATCAGGCGCGGTGCGTCCATTCCGGCAAGCGGATGATCTCACCGCCCTTGAGTGCGGATTCGTGGGCGAGGATGCCGGTGCAGGTGATATTCGCGCTTTCGATGGCATTCGGATAGGCGTCCTTGCCGGTTTTGAGCATCTCGACGAAGCGGTGGACCAAATGCGGGTGCGAGCCGCCGTGGCCGCCGCCCTGGGTGAATGAAAGGTGCTCGCCACCTTCTTCGCCGCCATAGACGCCGCCGGTGGTGAACGCCTGGATTTCCTCCGGCAGGTAGTGGGCGAAGTCCGGGCATTTCACTTCGGATGGGATCTCCGGCTCAGGCAGTTTCGCGGTGTGGATCACCAGCGGATCATGCTCGATGAGCGGCCACTCGACGGATTGTTTGGTGCCGTAAACTTCGAAGGATTCGCGATATTGGCGCGCCACATCAAACAACGAGCGGATCACCTGGGCGGATAGATCGCTGTCTTTCATTTTGATGTGGCAGGTCTCCACCGCGAAGGTGGAACCATAACAAGCGTGCATCTCCTCGGCGATGGTGCCCGAGCCGAAACAGGAAACGTATTCGGCCTCGCTGCCCATCAGTCCAAGGATCGGGCCGACGCAGTGGGTGGCGTAAAACATCGGCGGCAAGCCTGGCCAGTAGCCCGGCCAGCCTTCCATGTCCTGTTGATGCGATGCCTTGAGGAACTGGATTTTCCCCAGGTCGCCCTTTTCATAGAGCTCCTTCATGAAGAGGAATTCGCGGGCATACACCACGGTTTCCATCATCATGTATTTGAAACCGGTCTGCTTCACCAGATCGACGATCTGTTTGCATTCATCGAGGCTGGTGGCCATCGGTACGGTGCAGGCGACGTGTTTGCCGGCCTTGAGCGCCTGGATCGCCTGCTTGCCATGGTCGGGAATCGGCGAGTTGAGATGCACGGCGTGGACGTCGGGGTCGGCGAGCAGTTCCTCGTAGGAAGTGTAGCGTTTTTCGATGCCATACTTGTCGCCGATTTCATCCAGCTTGGAGCGTGTCCGCTGGCAGATCGCATACATGTTGGCATCCGGATGGCGCTGATAGATCGGGATGAATTCGGCACCAAAACCGAGGCCGACGATGGCAATGTTGATTTGTGACATGGATGAAAGTGGTTGAGTTTGTTAGTTGGGACCGACCCGTCTAATTTGAATGAGATGGCTGAGGAACGCTTGTAGATTGACGGCGAGCTTGTGTAAAATTCCGCCATCGTCGGCCTCATGGCAACCTCAACGGGGCCGGCTTCGGCGCTTCCTGGCGGCGCTCCTGGCGGTATTGGCTGGCGGTTTGGCCCATCTGGCGGCGGAACTGGCGGGCAAAGTCGCTGTGGTCATAAAACCCGGCATCCAGCGCCACCGTGGTGACCGGATGATGGGTGCTGGCTAGCAAATGGCAGGCCTCGATCACCCGCATCCGGATCATGTAGTCGCGCGGGGTCATTTGAAAAGTGGCGCGGAATTTCCGCTCGAACTGGCGCACCGACATGTGCGCCATTTTCGCCAACGACGGGACATCGAGTTTTTCGCGGAAATGGATTTTCAAATAATCCGCCACCGTTGCGAGTTCGAGGTAGGGCTGCATCGCGGCGCGCTGCGCTTCATAGCTCCGGACGGTGCCGCACAGGCCGCAGACCTCTCCCGCAATGTTGAAGAGCGGGAGCTTGTCGGTGACGAACCATTCGGGCTTGCCAGTGCTGCCGGGAAAAAGCTCGATGATGCCCAGCAGCGGCTTGCGTGACGTCATCACCTGCTCGTCGTCGCGGCAGAATTTTTCCGCAAGTTTGGGCGGGAAAATCGAGTCGTCGGTGAGGCCGATGATTTGGTCTTCCGTTTCGTAACCGCAGCGCCTGATGAAGTCTGGATTGCCCGCCATGAGCCTGCGGCCCCCGTCTTTGGCGAAAAAAAGGGTGCCCGGGAGATGATCGAACAAATGCCGGAACTGCCCGCTTGAGAGCTGCACGGACCAATTTTTTCGGGATTCTTCAGGACTCATCTGGCGTAATTTTACACAAAGCCTCCGCAATCTTACAAGCATGACCCGGATAAATGAATCACATTGGAAAACAGCCCGCCGGCGGATCCGGCGAGTGGTTCGCACCATCTCACTTTATGAAAAAAATCCTCCTTATCCCACTCGGGATCCTTGCCGCCGCTATCGGCTTTTCACAATCCCTCGTCCAGCCGCGCGAGGAGGCCCGCCGCGTGGAGGTGCTTTTCCTCGGAGCCCCGACGGCCAACGGCCCGGCGCACGATCCCATCGAACGCTACCGGGTGATTCGCAAAGCGCTCGGCACCGATGGCATCAACTTCACCTACACCGAAGATCTGGCGGACCTCCGCCGCGAGGTGCTGGACCGCTACGATGCGGTGATGCTTTACGCGAACTGGAAGCAAAACGAAGCGATGGACCCGGCGCAGGAAAAAGCGCTGCTCGGCTACGTCGAAGAGGGTGGCGCGTTTCTGCCGATTCATTGCGCGTCGGCGTGTTTTGGCGGCTCCGAGGCGTTTGTGAAACTCGTCGGTGGCCGATTCAAATCGCATGGCGAAGGCGTTTTCCGCACCACCATCACCGCCCCGGAACACCCGATCATGAAGGGCTACGAAGGCTTCGAAACGTGGGATGAAACCTACGTGCACGATCGCCATGGCGACGATCGCACCATCCTTCAACTCCGCGAGCAAGAGCCATGGAGCTGGATCCGCAAACAAGGGCAGGGCAACGTTTTCTACACCGCCTACGGCCACGACATGCGCTGCTGGGAGCAAGCTGGATTTCACGAGCTCCTCCGCCGTGCCATCCTCTGGAGCGTGGGCTCGGAAGTGCGCGCCAAGCTCACCGATCTGAAACTCCCCGAACTCGAAACCGAGGCCATGATCCTGCCCGGCTATCGCGAACGCAAGACCATCACCGAGGGCCAGAAACCGATCCCAGCCAGCGAGTCGATCAAACTCGCGCAAGTCCCGGTGGGTTACGAAATTTCCCTCTTCGCCAGCGAGCCGGACATCGTCAACCCCATCCACATCGCCTGGGATCTCCGCGGCCGCGCCTACGTCATGGAAAGCGTGGATTATCCTAACAATCTCCAAGCCGGAAATCTCGGCCACGACCGCATTCGCATCTGTGAGGACACCAACGGCGATGGTCGCGCCGATAAATTCACGCTCTTCGCCGACAAGCTTTCCATCCCCACCTCAATGGTTTTCGCCAACGGCGGGGTCATTTGCGCCAACGCTCACGAGATCATTTTCCTGAAAGACACCGATGGCGATGACAAGGCGGACGTCCGCCAAACGCTTTTCACCGGATTCAAAACCAATGACACCCACGCCGGGGTTTCCAACCTTCGCTACGGCTTCGACCACTGGATCTACGCCACCATCGGCTACGCCGGCTTCGACGGCACGGTCGGCGGCGAAAACCACAAGTTTTCCACCGGCGTCTTCCGCTTCCGCCCCGATGGCAGCAAGCTGGAATTCCTCCAAAACACCACCAACAACACCTGGGGCCTCGGCTTCACCTCCGATTTCGACATCCTCGGCTCCACCGCCAACGGCAATCCATCGTTCTATACGACCTTCGCCAAGTCCGCCTACGACCAAGCCGGCGTGTCCCAGCCACGGACTCCCAACGAGGACGGAAACCCGAAATTTTTCCCTAGCTCGATGGACATTCGCCAGGTGGACCAGTTCGACCGCTACACCTCCGCTGCCGGCCACGCCTTTTACACCTCAGACCGTTTCCCGGAAAACTACCGCGATCGCATCGCCTTCGTCTGCGAGCCCACCGGCAAGCTCGTCGGCCAGTTCGACATCACTCGCAAAGGCGCGGGATTTGTTTCCAAACAACTCCCTAACAATCTCTACAGCAGCGCCGATGCCTGGTCCGGCCCTGTCCATGCGGAAACCGGCCCCGATGGTGCGGTCTGGATCTGTGATTGGTACAACCTGATCATCCAGCACAACCCCACACCTAACAAGAACTCCGCCGGCTACGACGCGAAAAACGGCCGCGGCAACGCCTACGAAAGCCCGGTCCGCGATACCAGCTTCGGCCGTGTTTACCGCGTGTATCCAAAAGGCAGCCGCGACGACACGAACCCCAAGCTCGACCCGGCGAATCCTAACAGCCTCATCGCTGGTCTCTCCCACCCGAACCTCTTCTGGAGCCTCAACGCCCAGCGCCTCATCGTGGAATCCGGATCCGCCGCCGTCGTTCCAGAGCTCAAGGAAATCGTGAAATCCGGCACCCGCGCCGCCACCCACGCGTTCTACGCCCTTCAAGCGCTCGGTGCCATCGATCCGCCAACCACCACCACTGCCCTCGCTTCGAAAAACCGCGGCCTGCGCCGTGCCGCCATTGCGCACGCGCCGCTCGACGACACGTCGCTCAAAGCCGTCATTGGCGATGGTGTGATCTCCGCCAACGACGATCGCGAGCTTGCGGAAATTTTCGTCGCCCTTACCCGCCACACCCCGTCAGAGAGCATCGGTAAATCGCTCCATGCCACGCTCCAAGCGGCCAGCGAAAAAATTCTAACTGACCGCACCCTCGCCGACGCCTGGCAGATCGCCGCCCGCCATCATGCCTCCGGAGTTCTGCTCGCCGCCGCCGATAACGTCCCGGCCACCACAGCAGCCACCGCCCCCGTCAATTTATTGCCCAACCCCGACTTCTCCCAACCCGGCCTGCAAAGCTGGAGCCTGAAAAATTACGTCGTTGATCGCCCTGAAACTGTCGAAATGTCACTTTCATCCGCCGGCCGGAATGGCGGCACCGCCCTCATGATCCGCGCCTCACAACGCGCCGACGTCGGTGCCGGGGCGGTCGTCAGCGTCAAGCCGAACACCCGCTACCGCATCGGCGGCTGGGTGAAAACCGAGAACCTGACCAACCTCGGCGGGCGCGGAGCCCTGTTCAACGTCCACGGTTTGGATAATGCCACCCGCGCGATTTCCGGCACCAAGGACTGGACCGAACTTAATACCGAGTTCACCACTGAAAACCAATCGGAAATCCTCGTCCACTGCCTTTTCGGCGGCTACGGCGGAGCCACTGGCAGCGCGCTATTCGATGACGTCTATCTTCATGAAGTGACCGCTTCCTCAGGTATCGGAGGACCGATTGAAGCCGTCGCCAACCATTTTGGCAACCAAGCGGACGCCGCCTCGCGCAGCGCCCTTGCCGCCTCCCTTTCCAGCCGCAGCGATGACTTTTCCAAACAACTCAGCGCCCGCCTCGGAGCCGCACCCGCTGTCGCAAAAACCGTCGTCAAAATCCACAAACCCGATCCCGCCGTCCACGAGCGCGGGGCTGCCGTCTACGCCAAAACCTGCATTGCCTGCCACGGCCCCGATGGCAAGGGCGTGCCCGGCGCATTCCCGCCGCTGGATGCCTCCGAGTGGTCCGTCGGCGATCCATCCAGGCCCATCCGCATCGTCCTCCACGGCCTTCAAGGCCCCATCGAAGTCGCCGGCCAGAAATTCAACAGCGTCATGCCGCCACATGTCGATTTGAACGACCAGGAAATCGCCGATGTTCTCACCTACGTCCGCCAATCCTGGTCCAACGACGACACCCCCGTTTCCGCCGCCGCCGTCAAACAAGCCCGCGCCCAACACCGCAGCCGCACACTGCCCTGGACCGCCGCCGAGCTGAAGTAACTGTCAATTCAAGGTTCTACCAAAATTACCAACCAAGAGTCGGGGTTGACGCTTTCGTTCGAGTTCACTTTACCATGTTCACCACTCAAGCGATCCCTTTCCGGAGATCTCTCAAACTCCACAAAACACCGCTTGCGGCCGCCGCTCCGCCTTTCAACTTCCTCGCGCCATTCTTTCGTTTGGCTCCGAATCGTTCCCTTGCATCCGCGAACGCTTCGTTCACGAACTCCCTGCTGCCGATCACCGCGCCGTCCGTGAAATAGCGGACGCGGCAACGCAGCATTTTCGCAATTCGTAGATCCTTCAAAACCGTTTCGTTGTCCTCGCTTTCCAGTATCTCGGCGCTGTTCTTGGTGATTTGGCCGATGCCTTTTTGCACTTGTGATACGGTAGCTCGCCCCGGTTTCCGGCCCAAGGCCAGCCCCATCAAGCGTCGGTATAAACGCGAGACATCACGCCATTTCTCCGACTCGAACCCGACTCCCTGATTGCAAAAATACGCTCGTACTAGGCCCTCACGGGCCTTTTTCCCATTTCCCTTCCTGCCGCCGCCCACCGCTTCGCCGTAGCTGCTCCAACGATAATCCGCCGGATCTTCGACCATGCCCGCCCGCACCGGATTGAGATCAATGTAGGCCGCCACCGTCCGTGCCGCCACGCCGCTTTCCACAATCACGCTCTTGAACCGATCTTCCCACAGCGTGCCGGAGCGCGAATGCGTGCGATTGAACCATTTGGTGAAGCGTTCTAGTAGAGACTTCATGAACTCGCTCAAATCATGCATCCGCCGGGTATAGCGGCTGCGGATTTCCTCCAACCGTCGCGCCGCCTGCTGCTTTGCCATTGCAAGCTCCTGAGCCGGAGTCAATGGCACGCCGTTTTCATCCACGGGCGGCAGCTCAAACTCTCCCCGCTTGCGCACCGATGTCGCGTCTTCCATTTCCTTCGCAATCTCCGCCACCCGTGCCCCGCTGTAAAAAACGCCCAACCGCTTGAACAACTCCTCATCCGTGATCCCACCTTCCGGCATCGGAGGCACCTCCAAAAGCACATGGAAGTGATTGGACATCAAGCAATACGACAAAACACGACAACCCGTGAACTTCTCGCACATCCGCATCAGCATCCTGAAATGTTCGCGTTCATCCACCTCCAACACAAAGTCCCGGCCCACGACCCGCGAGATGGAGTGGTAAATGGCCGGTTTCGTCGTCGAGTTCTTCCAAGGCACAATCCATCGCTTACGGCTGCTCATAATGGAAACAGGCTAACCACTAAACCCAAAGTCGCAAGAAGATTATGTTTAAAAGCCAGACTTTTTATAGGCTTTCTATATCAGACAGAGTGTGAATCGGAGGAATCGATTTCCATGGATGTAAGGGCTTGCGAGGGGTGTCTGACTGTTTTCAGGATCACCGGGGAATCCAGAAGTCCCAAACAAGGATGCGAGGATATGCGAGTGATCCTCTATGGAGCAAAGGCTGGGATGTTCCGCCTTGCTTCGTTGCGGCGAATGGCGTTTCCTGCCGCCCGCATGTCCTTACTCCCTACCGCTGACCTCCTGGCGCTCGATACGGCTGGCTTAAAAAGCCGCTTGTCGAAACTCAGGAGGTATCTTTGACGTCCCGACTCTCGAAAACCAAATCAATACGCTCGAGGAGGCGATGGGCGCTCCGGAGTTCTGGAACGACTCGGACAAGGCGAAATCCATCAGCTCCAAGGCCGCCGGTCTGAAGAAAAAGCTGGAGGCCTTCCTGAAACTTGAGGGCCGCGTGGCGGACATCGAGGAGGGCGTTTCGCTGGCCAAGGAATACGACGACGCGGACCTTGCGCGCGAGGCGCTCGCCAATGCCAAGGGTCTGGAAGACGACATCCGCTCTTTCGAGTTGCTGACGTTGCTCGATCAGCCGAGCGATATTTCTCCGTGTTTCTTGGTGATTTCAGCAGGCGCGGGTGGCACCGAAGCGTGCGACTGGGCACAAATGCTCCACCGCATGTACACCCGCTGGGCCGAACGCAAGGGCTACACGGTGGAAACCTTGGACTGGCAGGATGGCGATGAAGCCGGCCTGCGCACCGCGACTTTGAAAATCACTGGCGACTACGCTTACGGTTTCCTGAAGAGCGAACGTGGCGTGCATCGGCTTGTTAGAATTTCGCCGTTCGACTCCAACGCGAAGCGCCACACGTCGTTTGCCTCGCTCGACTGCACTCCGGAAGTTTCGAAGGAGATCAACATCGAGATCAACGAGAAGGACATCGAGATCACCACCACCCGCTCCGGCGGCAAAGGCGGGCAAAACGTCAACAAGGTGGAGACCGCCGTGATTCTTCGCCACCTTCCCTCCGGCATCCTCATCCGCTCGACCGCCGCGCGGACGCAGGGGGCTAACAGGGAACTCGCGTTCGATATCCTCAAGGCCAAACTTTATACCATCGAGGAGGACAAACAAAAAGCCGAGGCGGACCGCGCCTACGGTGAAAAAGGTGATGTCTCATGGGGCAACCAAATCCGCTCTTATGTCTTTCAGCCCTATCAGAAAGTCCTCGACCTGCGGACCGGCGAGGAATCCGGTAGCATCCAGGAAGTGATGGATGGCGACATCGACGCGTTCATCGAGGCCAAGCTCCGCGGTAAAGTGCGGGTGAAAGGTGCGAAGGACGAGGAGGATTGATCCTCAGGCGGCGGCGGCGTCGTGGACCGCCGCAACGCCATTGACGACGTCCATGCCGAGGATGCAGACGTCGTCGCCAAAGTCCTCGTGGCCTGAAAACTTCTGGGATTCGTGGAGCAGTTCATCCAACAACTGATCGCACGGCTCATGCAACCTCTGGCGGACAGCGGCGATAAGCCGCTCGCGGCCGTAGGGCTCACCGGCGTCGTTCTCCGTTTCGTAGAGGCCGTCGGTGAAAAGCAGGATCGCATCATGCGGGGCGAGTGCCTCGTGAAAGGTGGGATAAACGGTGCCGCTTAATAAACCGAGCGGCGGCCGATTTTGGCCACCCACGCCGAGCCAATCGACGACTTGGGCGTCGCGCCGCAGGATCATCGCACTGGGATGGCCGGCGTTCGCGTAGTGGACTTGCTGGTTGGCGAGGTCCGCGATGAAGTAAAAGGCGGTGGCGAAGGTATCGATGCCGGCTTGTTTGAAGGTTTCCGAAATTTGTTGGTTGAGTGCGCTGAGGAATTTTCCGGGCTCTGTGGCGACGGTTTTGAATTGATCGACCAAGCCACGCATCAGGCCGCGCATCAGAGTGCCGATCAGAGCGGCTTGCACGCCGTGGCCCATCACGTCGCAGATGAGCACGCCGGCCTTGTTGTCAGACAGCCTCAGCACGCTGAAAAAATCACCACTGAGCGAGACGGCCGGCCGATAACAATGGGCGAAGTGCAGCGCACATCTGTCATGAACGATGAATTCCGGATACTTGTGGGTGAGCAGCGCGCACTGGATTTCACGGGCCATCCGGAGCTCTTCTTCCAGCAGTTCATTTCTCCGCTGCAATTCTGCGGCGAAGCGCTCCCGTTCGAGTTGTGCGCGGTGCCGTTCGATCGCGTAGCGTATCGCGCGCGGCAAGGCGTCGTCCATCGCCTCCCCTTTGGGCAAATAGTCTTGCCCGCCGTGTTGGACGGCCCGCATCGCCACTTCCTCGTCGCCGAGGCCGCTCAAAATGACGACGGGGACCTTCGGCACTGCCGCGTGAAAGCTCTCGAAAGTTTCCAGCCCATGGCTACCCGGCAGCCCGAGATCCAGCAGGACCACGTCAAAAAGCTCATCCTTCGCCCGCTGGATTCCGGTGGCCAAGTAATCGGCGGTGGCGAGCTCGAATTGGAGCCCAGAGACCGCCTTTAAGGTGGTCCGCACCAACAAGACGTCGGTCGGATTGTCTTCGACAAGCAGGACTTTGATCGGTTGCGCGATCATCTTGGAATCTACTTCGGGAGCGTGACCACCGCAAACCAGAACTTCTCCAAAATACCGATCGCCTCCGCAAACGAGGCGAAATCCACCGGCTTTACCACATAACAATTCGCGTGGAGTTGGTAGCTCTTCAGCACATCCTCCTCGGCGCGCGACGTTGTCAGGACCACCACCGGGATGACCTTCAGCTCGTCATCGGTTTTCATTTCAGCAAGCACCTCCGCGCCGTTTTTCTTGGGAAGATTCAAATCCAGCAGCACCAAATCCGGCCGCACCATCTCCGTGTAGGGCGGTTCCCGGTGCAAAAAGGCCATCGCCTGCACGCCATCCTCGACGATGTGCAACCGGTTGATCAGCCGCGCGTCGGCCAACGCCCGCTTGGTCAGCAGCGCATCGCTCGGGCTGTCTTCGACGAGTAGGATTTCAATCGGTTTGATGGGGAACTGCGAGTTCATGGCGCGTGATTGGAGGATTCAGAGAGAGTGAAAAAAACGTCGAACCCTTATCCGGCTCCGACTCGACCCAGATCCGCCCGCGGTGGCGCTCGACGATGCGCTTGCAGATTGCCAGGCCGATGCCGGTTCCGGGGTATTCGCGGCGGGTGTGCAGCCTCTGGAAAATCACAAAGATGCGCTCCAAATATTGTGGCTCGATGCCGATGCCATTGTCGTGCACCGCGAATTCCCAGCAGCCGTTTTTAAACTCCGCGCTGACGTGGATTTCCGGCCGCCGTTCGGCACAGAATTTCACTCCGTTGGCAATCAGATTTTGGAACAACTGCGACAATTGCCGGGGATCGGCCACCACCGTCGGCAGGGCACCGCGGGTGACGAGCACGTCGCGCTCGCTCAGCATGATCGTGAGGTTGGCGAGCGCTTCGTCGAGCGTGGCATTTGCATCGGTCGGCACCAGCGGCCTGCCGCCGGAGTCCACCCGCGAGTATGCCAACAAATCGTGGATCAGGTTTTGCATCCGCCGGGTGCCCTCGAGAGCGTGCTGCATCAGCTCGGCGGCATTTTCATCGAGCCGGTCGCGGTAGCCTTTTGCCAGCAGCTCCACGCAGCCGGCGACGGCCCGCAGCGGTTCCTGCAAATCGTGTGAAGCGATCGAGGCGAATTGCGCGAGGTCCGCATTCGAGCGTGCGAGCTCCTCCTCCATCCGTTTCGGTTGGGTGATGTCCCAGTTGGTGCCGATCATGTGCACCGGCCGTCCAGACTCGTCCCGTTGGACGATGGCGTTCGCCTTGATGTAACGAATGGAGCCATCCGGCCAAACGATGCGGAAGTCGCTGTCATACTCCGCGCCACCTTCCAAAGTTTGTCTGACTTTTTGGGTTTCCCGCGCCACATCATCCGGGTGCACCGCGATTTGCCAGCTTTCGAAATTGCCGGAAAAGCGCTTTGGGTCGACGCCGAAAATTTGAAACATCTGCTCGTCCCATACCAACGAGTTGTTCACCGGATCGTAATCCCAAATGCCGATCGAGGCCGCGCGGGTCGCCAATAAAAGCCGGTTGGTCATCAGCTTCAGCTCCTGCTCCACCTGCTTTCGAGTGGTGATGTCGTGTGAAATCCCAAAGGTGCCACAAATCCTCCCGTCGGAATCGTGTAAGGGCATTTTGATGATCGACGCCCACTCGACCCGGCCGTCGGGCCAGCAGATGCTCTCTTCGAAGGACAACGGCTGCCCCCCATTGATCACCCGCAATTCATCTTCGTAGGCACGCCCGGCATGTTCTTTGGGGAAAAAATCGAAGTCGGTTTTTCCCAACGCCTGTGCCGGGTCCGTCAGGCCGAAGCGGGCCAAATGAGCACGGTTATTCCGCAAAAACCGACCCTCCAGATCCTTGAAATAGATCCGGTCCGGCACTCGATCCATCAACCTCTAATCCGCAGTTGGGGTTGAGGATGAGGGGCGCAAGTGCTTATGGTTTT
>JBBECN010000188.1:0-16560 GCA_040881795.1 Akkermansiaceae bacterium | reverse complement strand
CCTGAATGGAAAAGGGCTCGTAAAACTCCGATCCCTGCATACACTCGAGCACCCACAAGATATGAAAATAATCACATTGGATAAAGTGGCCCACGAGCGGCTGAAGGCGTGAAGATGGAGCGGGAAAGACCTAACATGCGCTCCCCCAACTGCCCCGAAGCCGCCCAGTTTGTAAGAATCGTGGTTCGTTTCAGACTCCGAGCGTGAAATCCAAAGCGGTGAAAATCCGGCCATTGAGCCGCGGTTCGAAGCCGTGGCCGCCCGTATGATAGACGCGGGTGGTGACGGGCTTGAACGAATGCCGACCCTCGATCTCCCAGCGTTCACCCGCCGCAAGTTCGCGGGTGCGGCCTTTGAAAACCTTGGGGCTGAGCGTGCCGTTGGCTTTGCGGTGAAGGATCGCATAATCGAACATCACCTTGAGCGTGCGGCGGCTGGTGTTGCGGATGACCAGACAGTATTCAAGGTGGCCGCCAAGCGGAACCGAACTTTTTGTTAGAACCGAACTCTCAAGATCCAATGTCTTTCCAGAGCCGTAGCCGTGCAATCCAAGCGCACCCGCATGGCCATTTTTCAAAAGCGTGCGGCACGCGTGGCGGGCGAGTTTTTCCAACCGCGCATCGCCCGGATTTGCCTTAATCCACCGCGCCAGAGTCTCAATCACCAGGTCCGGATGATGTTTGCTGAAATCATTGAGATGATTCGAGACGGACAGCCTGACGTAGTCGCTGGGATCACGATGAAGCTTTTCTAACAGCTCCAACGTCGGATGCGGCGGCTCCAACAGCTGCGGCAGATTCCCACCCCAAGGAAGCAGCGGACGGCTGCCTTCGGAAACCAAACGCCGCACGTGCTCATTCAGATCCCCGCACCACACGTGCAGTTGCTTCAAGGTGCGCTCCGGATGCTCCCTCAAAAACGGCCGGATCGCGAACTCCGCCGTGAAACACTTCGTCATTTCGCTAAATGAATGCATGGATTCTTCGAAATGCGCGAGTCCGCGGCGGGCGACAATCTCGGTGAGTGGCCAAACGAGAAAGCCGCGCAGCCCGTCGCGGTCCGCCTCATCGGTGGCGAGGGTTTTCACCAGGATGCGGAAAAGCTCGGGCGGATGAGTGGGCAGGCAGGCTTCCAAACGATCGGCCAACAAGTGCATGCGCTGCTTGAGCTCCAGCGGCTCCAGCGCGTTTCCCAAGCCGCGGCGGAAGGCGGCGAGCGGGAAATCCGGGTGAGCCAAGGCCACGCGGGCGGCGAGGCGGCAGGCATTCTGATAGGAAAATTCGTTTTTAAAAGGCTCCATGAAATGCGGCGGTCATTGTGGCAGCAGAGGTGGCTGGGACTCCCAAACCCAACCAAAGCCGCACGGATTTGTCGAAGGCAGAATCATGTGCGCACTGGCTAAGTCCCGACCCTACGAAGAACCGCTGCCGACTAACAAATTGGCAAAGCGGATCGAAGAACTACCATACCCCTCATGAAATGCCGGCATCCCGACCAACGACCTGTGCGCCGCGGTCATTGCAAATCCCAAGTGGCAGCTCAAAAGAAACGTTCATTTCACGCCGGAAGGCAGCAAGGCGTTGGCGGAAAGGGTGGTCGTGGCCATCAGCGCGCAGCTCCCAAGCGAGTAAAAATAGCCCCCGACGCTTTTCCCACCGCATGGCAAACGCACGAAACTTCATTTCCACCAATCCCCACCCCAATCCAACCCCTCCCGCCCTGTGCGGCGGGGTGGCATCACCCAAATGCCCGCAGCAGCACCGCCAGTTCCTCGTCCACCATTGCCGAATCTGTTAGTGTGTCGGCCACTTCATTTCTCAGCAACTCGCGATAGCGTTTGCGCAAACGATACACCGCCACCCGCACCGCGCCTTCGTCCATCGCCAGCGCCGTGGCGGCGGTGGCATACGGGATTTCGCCTTTTCCAACCGTTAGATAGCATTTCAATTGCTCGAAGCGTTCTTCTTTTCCATCCACCACCGACTCCGCGCGCAGCTTGGAGATCACCCCCTCAAGCAACGCGACCGCCCACTCACGATCATACGCCGTATTCGGCGGAATCTGCGTGCCATCCGCGATTTGAAACTGGGTGTCCGCGCTCTGCCAATCCAGGGAAAAATGGGTAATATTCCCCCCGCGTTTCTGACGTCCCGCCCGGTCGCGCTCGTTGGATAGAAAATTCTTGAGTGCGGCTAACAGAAACGCCCGGAACCGGCCGTTCTCCTGCTTCAATCCTGAGAAATCCTGTCGCTCCAGCAGTCTCGCGAAAAATGCCTGCGTCAGATCCTCCGCATCTTCCTTGGAATACCCATACCGCCGGACATAGGCATACAGCGGAAACCAATACGCCGCACAAAGCGACTCCAACGCATCGCCCGCCGACGCTCACGCCACGCTGACCATCGTCCAGCGCGTCGTCGCGAAAAACCCATCAGGTGAGGCGGGCATCATCGTGTGAGTTGGTTCACGAAATCCTCCGGGTCGCATAGCCCCGCCCAGTGATCGATGAACTCGCTTTGATTCTCGAAAGGGCAAAATGCCCGAAAATAATTGCGGGCAGAGATCCGAGCGGCCCGAAAATCCAGGAGGCTACCCCACAAACAAACGAGGTTACGGCATATGAATCAACGTGCGTATGGATTCGTGAAGTGCCATCACGCACTTGCTTCACTTTCTCAACTACCTGATCCCCGGAGAAAGTTTGCTGGTTTGCGAGTGATGGAGACCTCAGGGGCCTCGTTTCAGGAATGATCCGCTGCAAGACGATGATCAGAATGAAGGCCAATAGCGGTGAGAGAATGAGTCCTAGCAGGCCACCTGTGAAAAGCACCAGGATTAGATTCGGTGATACTGGATTGGTCGGTTCCATGGGCGCTTCATGAATGACGACTTTTCCAGGAAAACTCCGCTGATAGTTCAGCGCGACCGCCTTGGCGATAGCGACGGCATCCCTTTTAGGGGTGTGACGAACTCGAATGCTGATCAAATCGGTTCCACAAATATTTTCGACAGTGATGATTTGCTTCAGGATGCGAATCACCTCGTCCTGTCCTGCTATCCAACTGTTAGAAAGTTCCAACTAATCCGCAACCGCCGTCAATGTTTCCCGGGATGTGATCGCTTCGAACTCACTGACGAAAGATCCGGGAGTCAGCACCGCTTCTTGGGAAGGACGGATTCCCATGATCGCCTGTGCTTCATATTTCTTCGGAATGATGTAGGTCCACGCCGAGCCCTCCGCCAATCCGATCAGCAGCCCGAGCGGAAACATAACGAGAAACACCCACCACCAGCGCCGCAACATGCCGCGCTTGGCTTCCGGCTGCGGAAGTGATGGCGGCGGTGGATGTGCCGGTGCATGGACCTCATCGACCACCGTACGGAATTCGCGGGCGGTCTGATAGCGTATTTCCGGTTCCTATTCCATCGCCTTGAGAACGATCTCATCGATGCGGGCGTCGATTCGCACTTTGCGAGATGGCGCTTGGAGGTCCTTGCCAAGGAGTTCGCCGGTGAGCATTTGATAGAAGACGACCCCGAGGGCGTAGATGTCGGCGCGGTGATCGACATCGGAGGGGTGGTCGATTTGCTCGGGGGCCATGTATTGGGGCGTGCCGATGATTTTTCCGGCGATTGTCGCCATACCCACCTCAGAAGCAATCCGGGGGATTTGTTACAAGATTTCTGTGGAGAAAGCAGGCCGCGCAGCTTGCTGCGGTCTGGAAGTGACTGGTTAGTTTCTCGGGTTCCACCAACCGTTGTTCTCGGTGGGCCCGCAGAAGGCGATTTTGGAGATCATGTTAGACCCGCCGTAGAAATTGGTTTGGGAATTTCCGGTGGGGAGTTCTTCAGTGACGTGTCCATCGCACCAGGCGACGAGGGCGCGACCGTTGAAGCGGAAGTGGATGCTGGGCTGGAGCGGGCCGCGGATGCGCCAGTTCGTATCGACTTCGTTGGGCGGAGCGGCTGAGGCGTATTCCTGGATACCACCTGCCACGGCGAAGGCGGTGGTGGCAAACATGAGGGTGCGAGAGGGGTTGGAGACGTTGGCGGGGCGGTTCGCCTTGAGGTATTCCGAGGGGATACCACCGATGTAGGTGTCGTTGTAGCCATAACCGCCGGCACCGCTTTCGTTGAAGGCGGAAGCGTTGATCATGCGCTCGAGCTGAGGGCATTTTCCGATGGTGCGGCTCTGGCCGAGGTATTCGGAGAGCAGGCCTTTTTCGGGATCGAAGGGGGCGGAAATGCTAGGGCGAGCGCCGTGCCAGAGGATGAGATTGCGGCCATCGAGGTCGGTGGGGCAGTAGGTTTGTTGATCGGCGGCGTGGAGTAAATTGGCGGCAGCGAGTTGACGTAAGTTTCCCGTGGAGATCGCTTTGTAGGCTTGGGTCCTTGCGGCGCTCAACCCTTGCAGTGCCAGTGCAGACAGCCCGCCGATGAGCACGATGACGACGAGTAGCTCCACCAGGGTGAAGCCGCGGTCTGAGTGGATGGCGGGATGACGGTTCATGGCTCGGCGGCAAGGCGGAAGAATTTCCAAGCGGCGTTTCCGGGAAGTGTGATGGTGGTTTGCAGGGCGGCGGTGCCGGTTTCTATGATGCTGACGCCGGGTGCGGTGGATGTCATGGATGCGCCATGGTCAGAGAGAGCGAGGGGTGCCCAGTGAACAAGGTCTGTGCTGCCTTCAAGGCGGAGATTTCCATCGGCGCGGTAGGCGAGGCGGCGGAAACTGACGGTGCAACTACCGCCGGAAACGCCGATGGAGACGCGGCCGGTACCGGTGAGGTATTCGATGATGTTCGGCACACCGTCGTGATTGGAGTCAGCGGCAGGATCGGGATCAATGATGCCTTGGGCTGTTTTCCAGGCGGCGAAGATGGTGGAGGTTTGGGAAAATGCACCCAAGGCATCCAGATCGAAACCGCCGGAGAAGTAGGGTGTCGGGTAGGGATCGATGATGAGATGGCCTTCGGCATCGAACGAGGCAAGAGCGGGATCGTTGGTGCCGATCACGTCGATGACTCGAACATGGGTGATGCGCTGGATGTCGAGCAGGGGCGAGACGTTCCGCAGTTCGGCGAGATCGAAGGGCGTGCCGAAGCTGGCAATGTATTTCCCGGCGAGGTTGCGCACGTTTGAGGGATCGACGGATCCGCCCTCGCCAAGGGTGGCGCTGGCGACGGTGAGTGAGGTGGAGGGAAAGCGAAAAAAGTTCACACTATCGGAACTGACCTCGACGTGGGCGAGTTCGAGGAAATCTGTGCCGAAGCCGTTTTCAAACACGGCGAAGTCTGGACCCGGCACATCGCCGAATGGCTGTAAATATTCGAGAGTAGCGGTGCCACCATCGCCGAGGGAGACGACGGGATAGGGCGAATCCGGGGTGGCATCAGACGGGCCGGTGGCTGCGGCGTCATTGCCGTAGGTGGCGAGGGTACTGCCTTCGTAGCCGATTTCCGAAGGGCCGCGCTCGACGACGCAACCGGTAGCCCAAGTGGTAAAACGGACGTCCGCCGCCGCGATGGCATCGGAGCCCGGCTGACCTGCGGCAGGCGGAAACGGCCCGGCAAGCGCAGGGGTGACAAGCGCTATGATGAATAACGCGGTGGATATTCTGATCTGGATCATGGCGGGAAAAACTACGCCGCCGGAACAAATCCGGCAGCGTGGTGGTTTCAAATTTCAGGAATTACGGCGGCGTTTAAAAATCACCAGCGAGCCGATGATCGCGAGCAAGGCAGATGATGTCTCTGGAATCGGAGCTACCGAGGGCGCACCACTCCCATCCGAATAGGAAAGCGCATCCCACGAGCCAGGCGCGATCAAGCGATACGGGGCGGAAATACCTGAGCCAAAACTCCACGCGCCGGAAGCGACCGGTGAGGCGGAAGGGAAACCAGCTTCGCCGCCAGAAACCCAATGCGCCCAATAAGGAACATAGGGTGGCGATGAAACGCTAGTTTCGGTCACGCTGCTATACATGAATGAATCGACAAAATAATTTGGCGAAGCGAGAGTTCCATAATTGCTCAAGGAGGCAATCACGGAGGTGTCTAGGGCCAAGACTTGAGACAAGAGGAAGAATCCGTCTTGGGAAGTCCCGGGACTATAGGTGTAATGGACTTCGTATGTGCGCACGCCCAGATTGGTCGATTGCAGCACGAAGTAGGAGGTATCATTTCCAGTGCCGACGATGATGTTCGCGGCGTTGGAAATGGACGGAAACAGGCAAGCGCCTGCGACGACAGCAAGGAGGAATCCCCGCCGTGTTTGGTTTAGTTTCATTGTTATCTCTTCGGTATTCGATCTTCTCACGAAGAGAGGGCTCGGCGCGAAAACGCGTTGCCATCTCTCGTCGGCCCTCTTTCGCGGAGGACCACGGATCCGCTTCCCCGGAAAAATCCGGCTGGCGGGTGACGAGCTACGAGAGCGCAAGTATTCGGGCTCCCAGCTTGGCCTCCTCCCCGCCTTCACCGGTCTTTCGAACGATTGGCTGAATGGGGATTCGTATCTGGATACCGCTGCGCGACAGCTCCGGGGTCTCACCGGATTCCATGACGCTCTCGTGGTTGGTCGGCAGCAGATTGGTCCACCGCCCCCAGCGGGACAAGATGAATCTGGGTCGCGCGTGGTCGATCGGAACAATTGCGCAATGGTTGCGGGTTGGTGCGGAGGCGACTGAAACGCTTGCGACTTGACCGGGCGGGCGGGCGGCGTTTCCTTCCCGTGCATGTTTCGCGAGGTTTTGAAATCCAAGTTGCATCGGGCCATGATCACCGGCTCGGATGTCGATTATGAAGGCAGCATCGAGATCCCGACGGACCTGATGGCCGCGGCCGATCTGTGGGCGGGTGAAAAGGTGCTGGTCGCCTCGATCACCACCGGCAACCGCTTGGAAACCTACGTTCTCGCCGGCAAGCCCGGCACCGGCCACATCATGATCAACGGCGGTGCCGCGCATTTGATCAAAGCGGGCGAGCGGGTGGCGATCATGGCCTTCGCGCTTTCGGAAACCCCGGTGGCTTCGAAAAACCTGCTGCTGGATGAAACCAACACCATCGTCCGCACGAGCCAGTAATCACCGTCAGGAATGACGTTGACCAGACCGGGCGCGTGCGTTAGTTTCGCCCACCTATGAAGTGTAAATTGGCATTGGCAGCAGTCGCCGTCCTCAGTTTCGCCGGGTGCGAAACCATGAACGGACCGGTCACCGGCGGAGATTTTGATCCCTTACAGGCACCGGGCAGCAACGCCATCAGCACGGTGAATACCAGCCCCAGCTACAAAGCCGGCCAGTTCGTGCGTGCATCGATGGACAACACGGCGTTTTTCAAAAGCCGCCCGAATGGTGATGCGGATGCCGACAAGTTACTCAATCGCAACACTTCGATGAAGGTGATTTCCGCCACTGGCAGTTATGTCAAAGTCGAACTCGACAGCGGCGAAGTCGGCTTTGTGCCGAGCATCATGGTGGAGGACCCGAACGCCGCACCTGACCCGATGATGACGGCCAATCCCAACGAGTTCCAAGTTTACCCGCCGCTGACGACGGGCTTCGAGGCACCAATGCCGATCATCGATCCGGCGGGCCTGCCACCGGAAGGTGCGATTCCAACGGTGATCGATCCCGAAGCATCTGCCATCCAGATGCCCGTGCCAGCCGTTAAGGAAAACGTGCCACTCCCGCCTAACGGCGAAGAGCTGGAAGCGATGAGAAAAGCCAACGAAGCGACACCCAAAGTGGAGGCCGACCCAAGCGACGGCCAGTAATTTCCATCATTCGCGGTCATGAATCTTTGCTACTGTCTGCTAGCGGCGTTATTACTCGGTGCCTGCGCGGGGCCGCCTCAAGCGCTTGTGGTGAAACAATTTCAATTGCGCGATGAGAAGCAGGACTCCGCCGATGAACCGATGATCCGGATGGAAAAAGAGCGGCGGCTGCGCGGCGCGGTGAGCATGGCCGAGCGCAAGGAAAGGCTCGGGCAATATTACACGTTGATTTGGAGTGACCCCGAGGGAGCCGGACAGGGAGCGGTCGAGGTGATTTTCCAATACCAGCAGGGAGCCACTGCTAGCCGAGTGAAACGCATGAGCAAGAGCTTCGATGCCGCCGCTCCTGAAGGGATCGCCGAGTTTGCCGTGATTGGTTCGAACTACTTTGATGGCGGTAAAGTCCTGGCTTGGAAAGCCACCCTCCAGCGCGGCACGCGGGTGATTGCCACCCAGCAGTCCTACCTCTGGCAATGAGTTCGGGATTTTGCAGATGGAAGGTTGACCATCCGCCCTTCTGATTTTATATTATCCACTTCGGTCCGTTGAACTGACGGCCTTTTCTCTGTGACTACGGAATGCCCAATTTTGATCGGAATCTTCGATGGATTCAGTTGGATCCGCTGTGAAGGGAAGGGTTCATTTTTAAACAGCCCGACCATGAAGGCATTCGGCGACGAACGGATCGGGGCCGGAGAACGCTGTGTGGTCGTGGATCTGGGTGCGTGCACCGGCATGGATTCCACGTTCATGGGCACGCTTGCCGGCATGGCCGCCCGCGTGTCCGCCCAAGACGGGGGGATGCTGCAAATCGCGGATTCCGGCTCGCGCAACCGCCGCTCGCTCGAGGACCTCGGGTTGGATTTTCTCATGGAGATTGATCCACCATCCGCGCGCTGGCGTGGGAACGTCGATTCGATCCGCGCAAAATTGGTACCACCGGCGCAGCCAAACGTCCCCGGATCAGTTCAGCGGGCGCAACATGTGTTAGAGGCGCATCAGGTTCTCTCCGACGCCAACGAAAGAAACGCCCAAGAGTTTTCCAACGTGGTAAAAATGCTGGAAAACGAACTTGCAGAGAAAGAGCAACGCGGGAAATCTCTAAAGGATCAACCGTAGCGGAATCCATGACACTGGCGCATCTGAAATCCTGATTTTCACTCCAGATGCTGGATCCCAAGATTATCGCCCTCATCGCCCTTGCCCTCGTCATCGTGGTGCTGCTGCTGGCGCTCCGCAACCAACGCCGCCGCGTGCGCTTGATCCGGCGGCGCTTCAATGACCTCGAAGGCGAAGAGGAGCGGATGTTCAGCTTTCTGGGTGATTTGGGGCTCGCGATCGAAAACGAGCCTTCGGCATCGGTGCTTTCGCGGATCATCGTGGATGGCATCGACAAAGTTGTCACAGCCCGCGGCGGCGCGATCTACTTCGTCGGCGCGGATAACAATTTTCTCAATCCCTCCTACATCTCCGAAGAATGCCCGCCACTCATTGGCATCCCGGTGGAGGTGCGGAAAAAAGCGCAGCGGGACCCAAGGGCGCTCGAAAGCCATATCCGGCTATCCCGTGTGCCCATTGACGACGGGATCCTCGGCCACTGCCTCTCGTTGGGCGAGCCGATCCACGTCAAGGATGTGAAAAACCACCCATCCTTTCGCGATGCGTTCACCCGCTACACCGATGATGTTTCCGTGCTGCTCGCGCCCTTGCGCTATGCGGGCAAGGATCTCGGTGTTCTGGTGGTGGCCCGCCGTCATCAAGACGGTGGATTCAACACCAACGACTTTGCCGTCTTTCGCGCCGCTGCCGAACAATCGTCCTTCGCCATCGGCAACGCCCGCATCCACCGTGAAGCCAACGAAAAACGGGCGATGGAGGGCGAGTTGAGAAATGCCCGCGAGGTCCAGCGCATCCTGCTCCCGCAGGCCGACCCGGTGGTCTCAGGTTTCCGCATCAGCGGCACCAATCTGCCCGCCCGAATCATCAGCGGCGACTACTACGACTACATCGAGTTGGAGGACGGTAAATTCGGCATCGTGATCGCCGATGTCTCCGGCAAAGGCGTGCCCGCCGGCCTGCTGATGGCAATGTGCCGCAGCGCGCTGCGCTCGGTTGCACCCGGCGAGACCTCGCCTTCGAAAGTGCTTGCCGCCGTCAACCGCCAGCTTTTCCCAGACATTCGCGAGGACATGTTCATCAGCATGGCCTATGGCATTCTCGATGAAACCACTGGCACACTCACGCTCGCCCGCGCCGGACATGATCCCGCGCTGCTTTACCGCCGGGCGACCTGCAAAGTCGAGCTGCTGCGTTCGCCCGGGCTCGCCCTCGGCATCGACAGTGGGGCGGTTTTCGAGCGCGTCACCCGCGATCAGGAGGTGGACCTGAAATCCGGCGACTGCGTGCTTTTCTACACGGACGGGATGAAGGAGGCAGTCGATTCGAACGACGAGGAATTTGGCATGGAACGGATGTCTGAAGCGTTCCGGATGGCCGCACCCCTGGGCTCCGAAATCGTGCTCTCGCGGATGCAGGAAGATCTGGCGCAATTCACGGGGGATGGCCCGCAAATGGACGATATCACGCTGGTGGCTATCGAGAAACGTTGAGCGCCGTGAAATTTGTTAGAAATCCAGTTCTCGACTTGATGGATACCACCATCGATTCTTCGGCGCCTGCCCGGAATCCCATCTCACTGATTCAAACCCACATCCCACCCTCATGAAATCCATCATTCTACTCACCCTCATGGCTGCCACCCATCTCGCCTTCGCCGAAGAAGCGAAATGGGAATCCCTCTTCAACGGCAAAGACCTCAGCGGTTGGACTCCAAAAATCCGCGGCTGCGAAGCCGGCGAAAATTTCAAAAACACCTTCCGCGTCGCAGACGGCGTCCTCAAGGTGGACTACTCGGACTACGAGCAATGGGACAAGCGCTTCGGCCACTTGTTCTACGAAAAAAAGTTCTCCCACTACCGGCTCCGGCTTGAATACCGCTTCACCGGAGAGCAAATCAAAGACGGTCCTGGATGGGCCTTGCGCAACAGCGGCATCATGATCCACAGCGAGTCACCCGCGACGATGGAACTCGAGCAGGATTTCCCCGCCTCTCTCGAAGTCCAAATCCTCGGCGGAAATGGCAAGGACGAACGCACCACCGGCAATCTCTGTACCCCCGGCACGCATGTCGTAATGAATGACGCACTGGTGAAAGAGCACTGCATCACTTCCAAATCCAAAACCTTCCACGGCGAGCAGTGGGTGACCATCGAAGTGGAAGTCCATGGCAACGAACTCATCAAACACATCATCAACGGTGAGGAAGTGATTTCCTACAGCAAGCCACAGCTCGGCGGTGACGGCCATTCTGAAGCTCTCGCCAAGGTCGCCGGAAACGTGATGCTGTCCGAAGGTTATTTCTGCCTCCAGTCGGAGAGCCACCCGGTCGAATTCCGTAAAATCGAGATCCAGGTCCTCAAACCCTGATCCGGCCTCAAGTTCCCCTGTCAGAAATCGAGCCGAATGCAGATCAAGTCCGCCGTTTTCAACATGAGTGCCCGGGACCTCCAAGCCTGCCCGGGTTGGAGTCGCCCGGAATTCGCCTTCATCGGCCGCTCGAACGTCGGCAAGTCATCGATGATCAACATGCTCACCAACAAGGACGCGCTGGCGAAAGTCTCCGCCACCCCAGGCAAGACCCGACTCCTCAATTTTTTCGTCATCAATGAGAACTGGAGCCTCGTGGACCTCCCCGGCTACGGCTACGCCAAAATCGCCAAAAGCGAGAAGATCAACTTCAATGAATCCGTCGGCGATTTCATCGAGCAGCGCGGCAACCTCCGGCGGGTGTTTGTCCTGATCGACTCCCGCCTGCCCCCTCAACCCATCGATCTGGATTTCATCGCCTGGCTAGCCGGTTGCGCGGTGCCCTTCACCTTGGTCTTCACCAAGGCCGACAAACAATCGCCCGCCAGAACCCGGGCGAATGCCGAGGTCTTCGTGCAGAGTGTGGTGGATCTTCTGAACATCACACCTCCCGTGATCCTCAGCTCGTCGAAAAACCGCAGCGGGCGCGTGGAAATTCTCAAATCCATCGAGCACGCGCTCGCTTCCTGAATCACTCCAACTTGGAAAGAGCCTCTTTGGCCACCGCCGCATCCGCCTCCGGCAAACCGGCTCTCAACGCGTCCTCGAGAGTTGTGCGCGCCTTTGCCGCTTGGTCGGAATTCATCAGCGCCAAGCCGTAAGCAAAGAGCTCGCCTGCCACCAGCGGTCGCCCAATCGATAGCTCGGCGTAAAGCTGGGCGGCATACTTGAAATCACCCTTGCGGTAGTTGATGAGCGCGAAAATCCCGGCCAACTCAGGATCTTCCGTCATGCTCACCCGTGCCTCGCGGGCCAGCAACAAGGCCTGATCCAGCTTCGCGGGGTCCTCCATGTAAAACGCGGCAAGACGCACGCGGGCGGGATCGAAGCGCGGGTGAATCTTGAGGATTTCCAAATAGGTCGCCTCGGAGCTTTTGCCGCCGGCTTCGTCCAGCGCACCACGCCGCATCAGCGCAGCCACGTTTTTCGAATCCTTGGCCAAGGTTTTCTCCACCTCGGCGGCGATTCCCGATCCGGCGAGTGCCTCGGCGTCGGTGAGAAGCAGGAAATTTTTCGCATCCCCCGCGATTGGGGATTCCACAGCGGCCGCACGCGTCATCGCCGTGCGGGCCTCGGTGATCCGGCCAAGACTGTAGGCGGCGCGAGCGTAATCGAAGGTGACCGATGGTTCATCATCAAGGACCACCGCGGCATCCTTCAACAGCCCGTAGGCCTCTTCGTATTCCCCCACCATCATTTTTACAAATCCTAGAGCAGCAAGCACTTGCGGATCGCGTGGCGCAAGCTCACGCGCCGCCGTCGCCGCCTTCAGCGCTTTTTCCGGAGAATTCAGCGGACCACCGTGGAGGCGGGCCTGCCCGACGAGCGCTGCCGGAATCGCCGGATTCGCCTCCAGCGCTTTCTGATAGACTTCAAGGGACTCCTCGGCGCGGCCGCTGCTGGCGAGCAATCCCGCAAGTTGGAGCAGGGACATCACGTCCTTCGGGTTGTCAGCGACCTGCTTTTGCAACTCCTCAAGAGTCGCCTTACCGGCCCCACCGAGCAAGGTGAGGTATTTCTGGGCATCGGCCTTTTGCGGAAATTCGGTGCTGGCGGCAACGGCCTTGGTCAGTGCCGCGCTGGCTTGATCAGCCTGCCCCATCGAATAATGAGCCATACCGAGGTGATATTGGACCTCCGGGTTCTCACCCAGTTTTTCAGCGGCTTCCGTCAACAGCGCCAAAGCGGCAGGATAATTCCCAAGCTGCCACTCGATCCAACCCAGGGTGTCTGCGATCGCAGGCTGCGCGGCATCGAGCGAGCGCGCCTTGCGGGCATGTAAGGCGGCACCCTCGACATTGCTGAAGACTTCGGCCTCGAGCGACGCCAAGTTGTTATAAGCGGCGGCAAATTCGGGCTTAGCCTCAATTAAAGCGGTAAATGTAGCACGCGCATCCTCGTTGCGTCCAAGCACTTGGAGCAGATACCCACGCTGCAGCATGGCTCGCGGATCTCCCGGGAAAACTTGGAGGAAGCGGTCAATCACCGCCAACGCCTCAGTCTCCTGGCCAGAGCCACTCTTCATTTGAAGAAGAAGTCCGTAGGCTTGGGTGCTTTTCGGATTCAGCTCGATCGCTTTTTCCAAGGCCTGCTCCGCGACTTCCGGTTTCTTCAGACTCAAGGCAATGCCAGCCTTGAACGTGTAGGCTTCTGAAGAGTCCGGATGGCTGGCGATGAAATCTTCCATGCGCTTGAGCGCCGCATCCCCCTTACCCTCTTTCAAATCAACACCCGCGAGATTCGAAACCGCCGTGAGGTCGTCGGCGAACGTTTCCACCGCACCTTCGAAGATCGAACGAGCTTCGTCGAGCTTGCCTTGGGAGCCCAGCATTCTGCCAAGTTCAACGCGGTTCGCAGCGGTCTGGTCATCCCCCTCCGCTTTGTCGCGGAGCAGGGCGATGGCATCGTCATTGCGTCCAGCGGCGCGGTAGGAACGGATGAGAATATCCAGACTGGTCGAATCCTCGGGCGTCTTTTTTAAAATCGGCTCCAGCAGGCTGATGGCGTCGGCAGCTTTCCCGTTCTGAAGATAAATTGCCGCCCGAATTTGGACCGCCTCGGCGAATTCCGGCGCGGCTGCAAGTATGCGGTCCAAGATTCCGGCCGCCTTGGAAACCTTATCGGCGGCGATGCAGGATTTGGCCAAGGCCAGTTCCAGCTGGGGCCGCCCGGGCAAGGCCGTCGCGACTTTCTCAAGCAACTCCATCGCTTTTTCCCCCTGCTTGCCCCGCACCAGGATATCGGCCTGGGCCATCGCGGAGATCATATCGGCCGGATTCTTCGACAACACCTTTGTGAAATGTTTCGTCGCCAACTCGTCATCCTCGGCGCCGAGGGCAATCTGGCCAAGCAACGCCCAAGCGGGTAGGAAATCAGGAGTGGCCGTGGTGATTTTTTCCAAATAGGCCACCGCTTCATCCTTGCGCTCGCGTGCCATCAGCATGCGGGCATACGCGAGGGATTCACTCGAACGAAGCCCCGCCGAGTCTGCGGCGGTCTTCAATTCGGCAAGCGCTTCGTCCGGCTGCTTTTTCGAACTGAGGATCGACGCCTTGAGCGCGTGGGCGCGTGCCGAACCCGGGTCGGATTTGAGGATTTCCTCAAGCAACGCCGTCCCTTCCTCCATGTTTCCACTGCGCAACTCGATCAATACACTGGCCAGCCTCGAGGAGGTGGTTTTCTTTCCCGATTTCTTGATCCGTTCCCTGCATTCTTCCATCCACTCCGGCGTGACCGATGATTCGGCAAGTTGCACCAGAGCTTCGCCATTCTCCGGTGACCGATCCAGAACCTCGAGCAACTCTTTGCGACTGTCCGGTATAAAACCAAGGCCGAGCAAAGTCTTCGACAGACTCACTCCGACTTCATCGTCGTTGGGCAGCTTCTGCTTCGCCTGAGTGAGAATTCCCGCGGCCTCGAAGGTCGCACCTTGCGCCTCGCGGATGAGGCCGATGTATTTGATCGCCTCAGGATTCCCGGGAGCGGAGTCCAAGGCGTTTTTAAACTCAATCTCGGCCGCCGCGAAATCGCCGCTCTCAAAATATTTCATGGCCGACTCCAACGAGCGCTCCTTCTTCGCGTCTTTCGAACAGCTTGGCAGGGTGATGACCAGAATAATGGCCGCAACAAACGGCAGAACGAGGGGAAAAGCTAATTTCATGATGCAGTAAGGTGGGCAAATAGCCTTCCCGATTTCGCCCGGATTGGCGAGAACTTCTTCGTGTCCTGCATCAGAACGCGGGCTGGATCGGGAGGTTGGCGAGTTGACGGCTGCTTTGTGGTCGTCTTCCCGAGTCCGGACTTTCAGTTCGATTTCCAGATCGGTATCTATCGTCACCAAGACGGCCTAACAAAAAATGCCTGCGCGGCACTTGGCAGGTGCAGATTGAGCTCTACCCGGGATAAAAACAAATGCCTTGAAAATCTGATGAAATTTCTGCCGAAATCCTTGACACCCGCTCGAAAAATCGGCTTCTTTCCGCCCCGCGCCTGTCGCAAGGCACCCGTAGCTCAATTGGATAGAGCGTCTGACTACGAATCAGAAGGTTGGGGATTCGAGTTCCTCCGGGTGTACTCTTTATACACCATTTAATATCAATGGGTTGGCTTCCGAAAAGGAGGCCCAAATTGACACCCTCACCCGGTCATGAATACGGGTGGTGACAAATGCGGGTTCGGCCCAGCCAACAAACTCAAAGCCAGTGCGTTGTGGCAGGAGGAAGAAACAGGGGCCTATCGCGGTCATGAAATCCGGTTCGGCAGCGGTTCCAGTCTACCGCATGGAATCCGGCGGCAGGGTGCGTTTTGCGGTTGCCTATTACCGGAATGGCAAGCGGCTGAGGCAGGCCTTCCAAACGCTCGACGCGGCGAAAAAGGAGGCGCAGCTCGTGGCGCAGCGGATCCAGTCCGGCATGCAGCAGATGACTGACCTAAAGCCCCATGACCGCGAGACCTACCTTGCCGCGCGCACAATGGCGGACGAAGCCGGGCTGCCATTGGTTTCCGCCATGGAGGATGATCTACGCGCACGCAAAATGGCCGAGACGGAATCCCTTGCCGCGATGGCGTCCGAATACTTGAAACACTTCGGCAACGTCACCCGCCGTGCCACGGTGCCCGAGATCGTCGCCCAAGTTCTCGAGTCCAGAAAATAGGATGGATCCGGCAAGCGCCATTTGGCCCAGCTTCGCTCCGTCCTCAATCGTTTCGCCACCTCCCACCCCGGTCAGATTCTGGACATCACCTCGTCGGACATCGATGCCTGGCTGCGCGGGTTGAATGTGTCACCGAGTTCTCGCAACTCGATGCTGCTTTACGTGAATATCCTCTTCTCCTTCGCACTGGAGCAGAATTACCTGCCGGAAGGCAAACCCATCGCGTCGAGCCAATTGCGGAAGGTGAAGGTCAGGAGCTGGAAAACGTGCCCTTCCTTGCAGCGAAAAAAAGTGACGCCGCACACTCTCAGGCACACCACGGCAATGGATCTTCTTCATCGTAGGGTGGAAAATGACAGGAATTAGCCTCTCCAGCTTGTGCACGCGGCATGAGCCTGGACGTATACCCACCGGCTGAGACATTCCGACACGCGCCCCCCGCGAAATTTCGTTAGATTCTCGTGATCCGGGCAAAAAAGAGCCCGGCTCC
>JBBECN010000187.1:0-81215 GCA_040881795.1 Akkermansiaceae bacterium | reverse complement strand
TCACTGGTTCGAACCCAGTATCGCGCACCATCTCAATATCATTCATTCACTTGGCAAGCACCTGAAATCCAGTTGGACGACGGCCGCACCTTGGTTCTCGAATACTCCTGAGAAAGGGAAACAGGCATCCTGCCTGTTAGGATTACAACCGCTGCCAAAAAAAATCTTGGCAAAGCAGTTTGGGTAGTAAGGCTCGCACTAAATGAAAAGTGCCGTAAAACCTCCGACTTCCACCCAATCACGGCGTGCTCCGGAGCATTCTTCATTTAAGAATTTCAGCGTTTCAGCGTTTCAGCGTTTCAGCCTTTCCCCCGCAACACTTCCCTTTCCGCTTGATTAGCAGCGATACTCATGCCGATCCATAAGAGCGGGCACGACTTGGGTGCCAGACCTCATTTCACCGATTTTACGGTTTTGACCGTACGTCACCCGGATTTTAGCCTCCCGTGAGTAAGCCCTCGATGATTCTGAAAGTGTTACTTGTTCTCGCCTTGGCCGGGGCGGTGGAGGCTGCGCCGCTGGTCATCGGGGAGTCACCTCGGCCGCTCGCCGCAATCGTGCCGCCGGCGGAATTTCTTATCGATCCCTCAGCGGAGTTGGACATCGCGCAAGTGGCTGCCGCGCCATGGAATCGGGAATTCAAACCTGCTGCAGGGAACCCGCCGTCCTTCGGATTCTCGCGCGCGGCCATATGGATGCGGTGCGAGGTGCGCTCGGTCGGTGCAGCCGCAGAAATAGTCCACTTCGAGTTGCGCAGCGCCCGGATCTCGCAGGTCACGTGGTATGTGGTGGCGGACGGGCTGGTGGAAAAGTCCGTTGCCGGCGGCTCGGTGGAGCGCGCACCCACCGCCGGGCGCTATCCGGTGATCGAGTTTGAGATCCCCCCCGGAGAAACCCGCACGGTCTTCGCGCGCGCCGTCTCGGACACCTCGTTGCTGCTGCCCTTCAAGGCGGGCTCCCCGGTGGTGATGCAGCAGGTCGAGCGGCGACGCTCGGCCATCGATCTGATGCTCGTCGGGTTCTGTCTGGCAGCGGCGGCCTTGCTATCGATGTCGGGTTTCACCCAGCGCCAGCCTTTGTTTTTCTATCTCGCACTGTTCGCGCTGCTGTATGCGAGCTACTACACGATCTTTTATGGCTATATCGCGGAGTTTTGGCCCGGCCGGCCGTTTTGGATCGAGCGCCTCGGCTTCGGCGTGGCCAGTGCGCTGGGCATCTTCGTTTTCCTATTCTTCACCGGCACGTATCTCGACACCCGCACCATGGTCCGCCACGAACGCGTCCTGCAGCGCACGGCGGAAGGCATGATGCTGCTTGGTGCGGGCCTTTTTGTCGTCCTCGACTTCCGCCCGGCGATGCTCCTGCTCAACCTGCTCATGGCCTTGTCCCTCGTCCTTGCCACGGCGGTCATGATCCTGCGGGCCCGCCACCACCGCAAGCGGGAGGAAATCGGGTTTTTCCTGACATGGCTCGCCTTCGTCGTGTGTGTCGCGCTGGTGACCTTGGGATTCAGCAAATTACTGCCGCTGGGGATTCCGCTGCATGCTCTCCAGAAGCTTCTCATTCCGGCCATCCTCGCTGCGTTTTTCCTCGTGGGCATGGCGCGCCAGCGCAGCTTGCAGCGTCTGCAAATCCAGCTCGCCGAGAAGGAAGCCCAGCGCTCGTTGGCCGAGGAGGAGCGGGATGCCAAGTCCCGCTTCCTAGCGGAGGTCAGCCATGAAATCCGCACCCCGCTCAGTGCCTTGGTGAGCCTTTCGCAGGCCATGTGGCTGCGTTGCAGCACGAGCGAGGTGGATCCAGAGTTTGCACAATTTCTCAACCGTGTGCGCTCCGGCGGCCAATACCTGAGCCTGCTCCTGCGCAATGTGCTCGATGTCTCCGCGGCCGAGTCCGGACGCGTGCCGGTGCGTCTCACCGAGTTCTACCTCGCCGACTGGGCCGGCGAGATCCGCAATATCCTCGAGCCCATTGCCGCCTTCCATCAGGGCCACCTCGAATGGACCCTGCCGGCTGACGAAGAGGCCCGGCTGTGCACCGACGAGATGCGACTCACCCAAATCATCCTCAACCTCGTCGAGAACGCCCTCAAATTTGCCTCCGGCGGCGGTGAATCCGTCTCGATTGTTTTGGAGAGAAACGCCCGTGGTCTCCACATGGTCGTCGAGGACCGGGGCACGGGCATTGCCGACGAGCACCTGAATGCAGTCTTCGACGAGTTCGATCAGGGCGGTAGTGCTCAAGCGCTGCCCATGGCCGCCGGCGTGGGCTTGGGCTTGGCCGTGGTGAAACTCAACACCGGGCTCCTCGGCGGCACGCTTCAGATGGCTAAGAACGCCGGCGGCATGCGCTTCGAGGTTGAAATCCCCAACCGGCCGCACAAGGATACCGACGCAACCGACACCGTGGAAATTCCATAGGCCCTGTCATTCTGATTTCCCACCCCATGCGAGCCCTCATCATCGACGACAGCCGCGAGGATGCGCTCAACCTCCGCATGTTGCTCGCGCGGATGCCCGGCTTGGAGTCGGTCACGGAAGCCCATTCCTTCACCGCAGCGCGCACCGCCTTGGCGGAAAGCCCAACCGACGTGGTTTTTCTCGATATCGAACTGGGACGCCGCTGCGGCTTCGACCTGCTGCCGCGCATTCCCACCGGCGCGCGCGTCATCGTCACCACGGTTCATACCGATTACGGGCCTCAGGCGTTCGACGCGAATGTCTTGGATTACATGGTGAAACCTGTCAGCGAGGAACGCCTGCTGCGCGCGCTCGCCAAGCTCGTGCCGTCGCACAACCCCACCTCCACCGTCGTCCAAGTTTACCGCGGCGGGGGCGAGCGCCTGCAAATCTCCCTCGCCGCCGTGGCGGCGGTGGCGGCCGACCGCGACCATTCCATCGTCTATTGTGGCAGCAGCTGCTATCCCGACCACCGCCGGTTCAGCGAGTGGGTAAAATTTGCCGCTGCGCACCCCTTCACCCAGCTCGACCGCTCCACGCTCGTGCGCCGCGACTTGGTCCACTCGTGGACGCCCTACGGAGTCGGCCTGCTGCTCAAGTTCCGCAACTCGCCGCAGGAACTCGAACTCGGCCGCACCGCCGCGAAGCGCTTTCTCGAGCTCGAAGCCTAGGCCGCCCGGCCGGTGTATGTCCTGACAATATGCCCATGACGTCATGAGGCCAGGGAGTAGCCCCCTACAACGCCGTTTCGTCGCAAAGATCGTCGATTCGACGAGGCTTGAGGCGGACCCGAAAGTTCGGCCACGAAGGGGGCTTCATTGATGGCCTGGGTGAACAGCTCGTAGGTCTTGCGCTTCTCTGATCAACGACCACATGGAAGTCTGGTCGCCGAAAAAGGGCACGCGCAACGAACTCGGTCGATATCTGGCTCCGCAACAGGCCGCTTGAACGCCGCCTGCCCGTGGGGCGTGCCATGATGCTCATCGGCATCGTCACCAAAAACGGGACTCTCATCGTCGATTTCGTCAACCCGCGCATGGACGCCGGGTTGATATTTTCAGGAGCTCTAACGTTTTTTGTGGTGCCAGCAGTTTGCGGGCTGTTGTCGCGTGGTGCTGGGAATAAGCAGGATCAGGTGCCTGATGACGCTGCGAAATCACCCGTGCTCGATGGTTCCCACCAAGCCTCATAACCGCGGACTGAATGCACGTGCGGGAATCAGTCCACCACGATGCTGACGAATCCGGAGACTGGTTTGAAAACAAAGCCGTCGCGCTCGGCCTTCGGCCAGTCCACGATGTCCTCTTTTTTGACTTGTTTGTCATTGCTGACGAGCAGGCCATCCGCACGGGCGCGCTCCAACAGAAGCTTGGGCTTGAGTGAGTCATAACGGGAGGAAATCCACTGGGTATCGCCGGTGTGGCGGTAATCCGCGTGGGCCATGAAAATCATGTGCAAAGCCCACTCGGTCGGCCAGGTCGGGTGTTTCATCAACCAGTCGAAGGTGTCCCGCGCCATGTGCACGTCGTTGTCGGTGGTGTAGTGGCTGAGTTGGTTGAGGTAGGCGTCGGCCTCATAGGGGATGCGTTCGCGGTCGCCATCGACATAAACGCCGGCGAAGGTGGTGGCTTTGATGGAATAGCGGCAAAGGTCCCAGATGCGGTTGAGCATCTCGTCGGAGGATTCAAACGCGGCTGCATCATCATCCCAGGTATTGGCAAAGGCGGATTTACGAGTGATTTGCTGAAGTGTTAGCTCGCCCGGCCAACCTTCGATCTCCAACCAGCGGAATGGCAGGACCACGCCCCATTCCGGCGGGGTTAGTATGGCGGGCGGAGTATTCGGGAAGTGTTTCTGAGTGTTGCGCTCGCCGGCGGGTGGCGCTGTGAGAATGGGTTTGGATCCCTTGAGGTGGATTTTCGCCATCGCGTAGCGGACGGTCCCGGGCGGTTTGCGGTTGATGCGCCCGTCGCGCAGGTCTTCGCCGAAATGCACGGAGACGGGATGGTCCGCCCCGGTGGGAGGAGTCAGTTGGATGTTGCCAAATGATGCCCGCCCGAAATCTACGAGAATCAAATCCGGGTTCACGCGCTTGATGGAGACTGGGGTCTCATCGACGAGATGCACCGACGCGGCGAGGCTGCAAGCGGTGATGGCGATGAGCTGGGCAACGACGGCTCGAATGGTTTTAGTCATGGTCTGAAATTAAAATCCAAGTTGCCCATTCCATGCAACCCATTTTGAGATCCCTCGTCGTCATCCTATCGACTCCTTTCGTCTGAACCCTTTCCGCCCAACTGCCCCTGCAGGATGGCGATACCGTCTGCATCCTCGGCAATGCCCTTGCCGACCGCATGCAGCACGATGGCTGGGTTGAAACACACATCCAAAGCAAAATAGTGGAGTCGGGTGTTTGAGATCGGGTTGAAAAACTGGGTAAACCATTCGTGGAATGGCAAATTTATCCTTTGATTTATCCCGGCTTGCCATCGTGCGGCAGGCGGTCTTGAGTGTGCTGTCCACCATGGTCACCCAAGCACAAATTGCCAGCAAGTTGGGAGTTTCCCGTCAACTCGTCACTTTCGCCCTCGCGGGTTACCCTCAGGTTGCCAAGGAGTCGAGAGAGCGGATTCTCGCGAAAGCGCTGGAAATGGGCTATCGTCCAAATCCCCACGCACGGGCCCTGCGATCGAAAAAAACCGGGATCATCGCGCTTTGGATTCCCGATCAGATCTCGACGCACTACACCCATGTGGCACGTGAATTGAGCCGCTTGGTGAAGGCCACCGGTCACGAATTGATCATTTCCGAAGTGGGCGTCAGTGACATGAAGCAGATCTGGTCGCACGTCCCGGTGGATGGGATTGTGGCGGTGGATGCTTCGAAGGCGGTGCAGACCGAGCTTGAAGCGTTGGCCATGAAAAAAGTGCCGCTCGTCAGTCTCGGCGCGTATGCTTCGGATACCACCGACCACGTGCAAGTGGACCTTCATGCAGGGACGATGGAGGTCATGGCGCATCTGATCGGCTCCGGCTCCCGCCGGATAGCCCATGCGACATTTGTGCGCCGGAGCCTTCCCCACGAGAGCCGCCGCCTCGGCTACGTCGCGGCGATGAAGAACGCGGGATTGAAAGCGGAGTTCATCCACTATCCACTCAGCGAGAACCAGCGGCCGGTGGCCCGGCAGTTGATCCAGGATTATGTCCGCAATCACGGCCTGCCGGAGGCCATCTTTTGTCATTCGGACGATGTCGCACTCGGCATCTATCGCGGATTGTGCGATGCCGGGATTTCGGTTCCTGGAGAAATTGCTTTGGTTGGTTGCGACGGCATCGAAGATACTGAATATTTGGAATGCCCACTGACGACTTTGGTTCAGCCTGTTGCGGAGATGTGTGCGACGGCTTGGGGTTTTCTGCAACAGCGGCTTGAGGAGCGGACGCGTCCGCCACAACAGGCGATTTTGCGTCCCACGTTGGCGGTCCGCGAGTCGTCCCGGCGTCCGGTTTGATGGGTTTTGCCCCGGCGGGTGGGGTTATTCCGCAAAAATGGGTTAGCACGAGATAAATTAAATTGACGTCGTTCCTGCATTTGCTCAACTTTCAAACGCGACATGTGCCTACTGCAGCGGCTACCCGCAAGTTTCCAACCCTGAAAAGGCTCTCTAACCATCGGACAACATTCCAAATACATGAGTGGACCAATAGCTGACACTGCAGCTCCTAACAAGAGCGGATACGATCGCTTCCTTTTACTCGTGGCCGGCCTCGGCGGCCTGCTTTACGGCATCGACATCGGCATCATCGATCCCGCCTTGGGCTATCTGGGACGCACGATGTCGATGACTGAGGAAAACAAGTCCGTCATCGTCGCGGCGGTGCTCGGTGGTTCGATGTTCGCCTCGGTGATCGCCGGGTTTTTCGCGGATCTGTTGGGCCGCAAGATCATGATGCTGATCAGCGCGGTGATGTTCATCGCCAGTGTCGGCATCATTTTCACATCGCAGACTTATCTTCCCTTGCTGCTTGGCCGCATCCTCCAGGGCATGAGTGGCGGCGTCATCGCGGTGGTGGTGCCGCTCTATCTGGCAGAATGTCTGCGGGCCGACACGCGGGGTAGGGGAGCATCGATTTTCCAGTTCATGCTCACCTTAGGTATCGTCGTAGCTGCCTTTGTCGGGGATCACTATACGAAAAGCGCCGAGGCTGCCATGACCCTCGCCGCTGGTGACCCGCAGGCGATTGTCGCCGCGGCCGATCATGCGTGGAGAGGCATGTTTCTATCAGTGATTTATCCCGGCATCTTGTTCCTCATCGGCGGATTTTTCATCTCCGAGTCTCCGCGCTGGCTCTATCGCAAGGGCCGCAAGGACCAGGCCCGCGCCGCCATGCTGCGGTCGCGCACGGTCGCTGAAACGGACTCGGAAATCGCCGAACTTGAGGTCGCGCTCGTCCACGAGCACGGCAAGTCCAAGGTCACCCTCCTCGAATCGATCGGCGAAATTTTCACCCAGCGCAAATACATCATCCCATTCATCCTTGCCTGCGTGATCCTGGGTTGCACCCAGGCGACCGGGATCAACTCGATCCTCGGCTTCATGACGACCATCCTGCAACAAGCGGGACTCGCCGCCGAGGCCGCCTCGCAAAGCGGACTCTGGATCAAGGTTCTTAACTGCGTGATGACCGTCGTGGCTGTGATGTTGGTGGACAAAAAAGGCCGTAAGTTCCTGCTCAAGATCGGTACCGGCGGCATCATTGTTTCACTGTTGGTCGCCTCCGCGGTCTTCTATTCCTTCGAATCCAAGCGGGTCGATGTCGCCGAAAAAGTGAAAACCTTGATTGTGGACGATCGCTTGAACTTCGATCTAACGAAAACCGATCTTGGAGAGGTGGTGGAAGAGGGCCAGCCGGTGCAATTGTCCATCCTCTACGCCTACGGCAAGAAACAAGGCATCGCCGTCGCCCTCAGCAACGACCCGAAAAATCAGCAGATCAATGTGTCACTATTGCCTGACGACAAGGAAAACGCCGGCCAGCCGCTACAAATTCTCCGCGCCAAAGCCGGTCCGGTGCCCACCCGCACCACCGGAGGCCTGGTGGCCGTCTGCCTCGCGGTGTTTATCGCCTTCTTCGCGGTCGGTCCCGGTGTCTGTGTCTGGCTCGCCCTATCCGAACTGATGCCCACCCGCATCCGCTCTGTTGGAATGGGACTCGCGTTGCTGGTCAACCAAGGGGTCTCCACCGGCATCGCGGCGTTTTTCTTGCCGATCGTCGGGAACTACGGCTACTTCGCGATGTTCAGTTTTTGGGCGGCTTGCACCGTCGTCTATTTCATCACCGCCGCGTTTATTCTACCCGAAACCAAGGGCAGGACGCTCGAAGAAATCGAGGAACACTTCGAAGGCAAAAAATCACACAGTTAGAGCCGTGAGCAAACCACTCATTACCGCCCCACTCGACCCCGGTTTTCAACCCGCTGTCCTCTTCAACCGCGAATATATCCGCAATGTCGGCGTCTCCGGCAAGGCCGTGCCGCTGGTGCTCGGCCTGGAGCGCGAATGTGGGCTGGTTTCCCGCTTTGAAACCGTCGTCAGCTCCATCGCCGATGCCGAAACATTGCTCTATGTCGAGCGGCTCGTGAAGTTCCTACTCTGGGGGCGCGGTGGCTGGAAGCTCCACTTCGGCGGCCCCAAAGCGATTGGCGAGTTCATCCGCAAGACGTATTCCGCACGTGGCACGCGCAAGTTCGATTGTGACATGATGGCACTCGCCTATGGCAAGAAATTCGAGGTTGTTCTCACCTCGGCTGACAAGGTTCCCGCCGCCAAGGACATGGAGGTCGCCGCCGGGGGACACCTCAAAGGCTGCCGCATCGGCTTCGATCTCGGCGCCAGCGATTACAAGGTTTCGGCTGTCGTCGATGGTGAGGCGATTTTCACCGAGGAAACTCCATGGGACCCGAAGGTCCAGGCAAACCCCGAGTATCACTATCACCACATCTCGGCCGCGCTTCACCGCGCCGCCGCCTGCATGCCGCGTGTCGATGCGATCGGTGGCAGTTCGGCCGGCGTCATCGTGGACAATGAAATCCGTGTCGCCTCGTTGCTGCGGGCGATTCCGAAAAAACTTTTTCCGACCGCCGCCGCGGTTTTCAAACGCATCGCGAAGGAATGGAATGTGCCGTTGGTGGTGATGAATGACGGCGATGTCACCGCGCTCGCCGGCGCGCTCTCACTCCAACAGACGGGAATGTTAGGGATTGCGATGGGTTCCAGCGAAGCCGCCGGATTCATGGACAAACGCGGCCGCATCCTCGGCTGGCTTAACGAACTGGCCTTCGCACCGATCGATTACAACCCGAAGGCCCCCGCCGATGAATGGTCTGGCGACTCAGGTGTCGGCGCACTGTATTTTTCCCAACAAGCGGTGAACAAACTGCTGCCCGCCGCGAAGATCAAACTGCCGAAAGCGATGGATCTCCCGGAGCGACTCAAGGAAGTCCAAAATCTAATGGCAGCCGGTGACGAACGCGCCGCGAAAATTTATGAAACCATCGGTGTCTATCTCGGCTACGCCATTCCCCACTATCGGGATTTCTATGACTTCGATCACATGCTCATCCTTGGCCGCGTGACGACTGGCCAGGGCGGCGACATCGTAATCGCGAAAGCCCGCGAAGTTTTGGCCATGGAGTTCCCGGAAGGCTCCATCGCGATGCATGTGCCGGATGAAAAATCCCGCCGCGTCGGCCAGGCGGTGGCCGCCGCGAGTTTGCCAAAAGCCGAAAAATGATTTCATGAAACTCCACAACCCCAGCAGTTCGACATTCATCCCCGACGGCAAGCCCGAGGGCGAGGCCGTCGCGCGCGTCACCCATCTCGGGATCGGCGCGCATCAGGACGATTTGGAATTCATGGCCTTCCATGGCATTCTCAATTGCTTCGCCGGCGACGACCTGTGGTTCGGCGGCGTCACCTGCACCAACGGTGCCGGCAGCTCGCGCAGCGGTCCTTACGCCGCATTCAGCGACGAGCGCATGATGGCGATCCGGCGTCAGGAACAAAACACCGCCGCCACCGTCGGTGGCTTCGGCGCAATGATCCAGCTCGACTACCCGAGCAGCGCGGTGAAGAGCTCCACTGACCCGAGTCTCACAGAAGATCTACTGGAAATTCTAACCGCCACCTGCCCCGAGGTCGTTTACACCCACAATCCCGCCGACAAACACGACACCCACATCGGCGTGACCATCGCCGCGCTCAAGGCGATGCGCGAAATGCCTCGCGATCTGCGCCCCAAGCAAGTGATCGGCTGCGAAGTCTGGCGCAACCTCGACTGGCTGCCCGATTCGCAAAAAGTGCTGATGGACGTGAGCGGCCGAGACAATCTCGCCGCCGCCCTCAACGGAGTCTTCGACTCGCAGATCGCTGGTGGAAAACGCTATGACCTCGCGACCCTCGGACGCCGCGCGGCCAACGCCACCTTCTTTGAATCTCACGCCACCGACTCCGCCACGCAACTCATCTTCGGCCTCGATCTCACGCCGCTGGTCACGGACGAGACCTCGGACATCGTCGACTACGTCTGCGGCCTCATCGATCAGTTCAACGCCGACGTCCGCCACAAGCTCGGCGAACAACTCGGCCTGATCTAATGGAAATCATCATCCAACCTACCACCGAAACCGCGGCAGGCATCGCCGCGCGGATCATCGCGTGCCAGCTCCGCGACAAGCCGGATGCGGTCCTCGGACTTGCCACCGGCAGCACGCCATTGCCTCTCTATCAGGCGTTGATCGCGATGAATCTCGATTGGAGCAAGGTCACCACCTTCAACCTCGACGAATACATCGGCCTGCCGCGCGAGCACCCGCAGTCCTACCACAGCTTCATGTGGGAAAATCTTTTCCGACATGTGAACATCGCTCCGGAAAACGTCCACATCCCTCACGGAAATGCTCCGGACATTCTCGCCTTCTGCGCACGCTACGAAGATCAAATCCGAGCCGCCGGAGGGATCGACCTGCAAGTCCTCGGCATCGGCACCGACGGCCACATCGGTTTCAACGAGCCGACCTCCTCGCTCGCCTCGCGCACCCGCATCAAGACGCTCACCCAGCAGACCCGCATGGACAACGCCCGCTTCTTCGGCAGCGAGGACCGTGTGCCGCATCACGTCATCACCATGGGCATCGGCACCATCATGGAGGCCCGGCTGAATCTCCTGCTTGCCTTCGGACCCAGCAAGGCGAAAGCCGTCGCCGAGGCGGTTGAGGGGCCTGTCACTTCGATCAATCCCGCCTCCGTCCTGCAAATGCACCCGGTGGTGAAGGTTTGTCTCGATGAACCAGCCGCAAGCCAGCTCCAGCGCGCCGAGTATTTTCGCTGGGTCTATGACAACAAGCCCGACTGGCAGAAGTTCTAACAATCGATGAAGCTCCCCGCCGTTTTAGAAAGTGAAAAAAATGTTGGCCTCCCTGTATCGCTTCGGAGATCTTCCGGTTCTCAGTTATTGACTCATGAAAATCCTTATCACCGGCGGATCCGGCTTCATCGGCTCCCACATCGTCGAGCACTATCAGGACACGGCGAAGGAAATCCGGGTTCTGGATAACTTGCGGACCGGCTACCGCCACAATCTGGACGGACTCAAACACACGTTCATCGAAGGTTCGGTCACCGACCGTGACCTGGTCCGCGAAGCCGTGAAAGGCATCGACTATATCTTCCATCTCGCGGCGATGGTGAGTGTCCCTGAATCCATGTCGAAGCCCGGCGAGTGCGTGGACATCAATGTCCACGGCTTGCTCAACGTGCTGGAAGAAGCGTCTGCCGCCGGAGTTCGAAAGCTGGTGTTTGCCTCATCCGCTGCGATTTATGGCGACAATCCGACGGTTCCGAAGTTAGAGACCATGTTGCCCGAGCCGAAGAGTCCCTACGCGATCACCAAGCTCGACGGCGAATACTACCTTGGCATGTTTCAGCGTGAGGGCAGGCTTGAAACCGCCGTGCTTCGGTTCTTCAATGTCTTCGGCCCGCGCCAGGATCCGCAAGGGGCCTACGCTGCCGCCGTTCCCATCTTTATTGAAAAAGCCGTGCGCAACGAGGACATCACCGTCTTCGGCGACGGCGGCCAAACACGGGATTTTATCTATGTGAAGGATATCGTCGGTGCACTGTCCTTCGCCGTCGAGACGCCTGGCGTCACCGGTGTTTTTAATGCGGGCTATGGCGGCCAGATCACCATCAACGATCTTGCCAACGGGCTCATTCAGGCAGCCGCCTCCACCTCGAAAGTTCTCCACGCCTCCGAGCGCGCCGGCGATGTCCGGCATTCCCGCGCAAGCGCTGATAAACTTCGTGCCGCCGGTTGGGTGCCTCGGCACAACCTTGATGAAGGTCTTGCCAGGACTCTTGAATTTTTCAGAAAAGCCTAACAAGCTGAGGGCCGTTCATTTTTCTCACGTCAACTTCAACCTCTTCACGGGCGATAGGCGTGGCGGTGACGCAGCACCGGCTCGAAAGCGGGTGGGGGATTGCAGATGCGTTGGATGAGGTCATCCCAGATTTCCCGGCCCTTGAGGATTTCCACTTCGATGCGCAGGAAATAGACCGGCACATCGATCGATCCGGGGCGGGGGAATCGCACGGCGTCCTTCTCGGTGGTAACGATGAGCTGCATGTCGCGCTCGACGCAGCGCTGCATGAACTTTTCCACCTCCTTGCGGGAGAACCGGTAGTGGTCGGAAAAGCGGCGGCGGATTTCCACGCGGGCACCGAGTTTTTCCAACGAGCCTTCAAACGCCTCGGGCACAGCAATGGCGCTGATCGCCCCCACCCACTTGTCCTTGAGGAACTCCAGCGGCTGGCGCTCGCGGGTGAAGACATCTTCCAGATAGATCGGGCCGTGGGTGCACTCGATGATCGCGGCGGTGCGGTTGTATTTCCGAATGCGGGCGATGAGTGCTTCGTTGGACGAGCCGTTGCATTTCGTGATGAGGATGTAACTCGCGCGGCGGAGGTTTTTCGGTGGCTCGCGCAGCGTGCCGCGCGGCAGCAGCGCCTCGGTGCCGAACGGTGCGCCAGAATCGACGAGCACGACATCGATCGCGTGGGCGAGATCGAGATATTGCATCCCGTCGTCTAGCAGAAGTGTGTTGCAATCCAGATTGGCGATGGCGAAGCGGCCGCTTTTCACCCGGTTTTTATCCACCACCACCGCGACGCCATCCAGATTGCGGGCGAGCATGAACGGTTCGTCTCCCGCGAATTTGGAATCCAGCAACAGCGCGCTGCCGGTGGAGACCACCTTCGGCATTTTCTCGCCGGGGATGGCGTTGCCTTTGGGATTCTGCCACTTTTGCGGGTGATCGAGTTTTTTGCTTTTGTAGCCGCGCGAGAGGATCGCGACGCGTCGGCCGTGGTCGCGCAGGGACCGGGCCATCAGCTCGACCACCGGAGTTTTTCCCGTGCCGCCGACAGTGATGTTTCCGATGGCCACGACCACGGTGCCGAGGTGATGCTGGGCGCGCCAACCGCTGCGGTAACGCCAGATGCGGATTTGAACGATCAAGCGAAACACCCCGGAAAGCGCTCGCATCAGGAACCGCATCATCGCCGCCCGGAAGCCCTTGGCGCGACCGAAGATCACATCCGCTCCCCAGCGTTCGAGTTCTTCGATGAGTTCCTTCATGTTCCGCCCTCACGATGCTCCGGGGAGGAGCCATCGATCAAGCGCCAAACGGAATCGGCTGGCTCGTGCCACACGCGCTGACCTTTTTCGAACAGAAATTCCGAGAGCTTAAGTTCAATGCCTTTAAGAATTGGCGCAGGCAAATGCGGGGAATCTGAATCTGAAAGGATTCAAGCAAGTAGCCCCGGGTCGAGAAGCGATCGCGAGGAAGCCCCCAGCCTGATGAAACATTCAAAGCGGTGTCGCCGCTATCGCTTCCCACCGCAGCCCAGTGAAGAGCCAATGTATGGAGTGCGGTGTCAGAGCGATAGCGGCGACACCGCTTTGGATTCTTCCGCAGTGCCCGGTGCGAAGCTCTCAGCCCAATGAAACATCCAGCCCCGCAGCTTCAACCTTGCAGGCGATCATATTCGATATCTTAGATATTTTATAAATTAGCAGGCAAGCAGCAGTGCCGCCGCGCATGACAAGACGGGGGAGTGAGAGAGATCGCTTTCAAATTTGAAGGCCGGGCGTTTCCCCCAGAGATTTGCCCCACAGATGTTCCCCTGGGATTTTTTCCGGAGGGGCGGATTTTCTCCGTTATTTGTGGTCCGCAGTCGAGGAATGGCACCTCGGATTGCGAAAAATTCCTAGAAATCTAAAATCATACACCGGCCGTTTTCCACGCTCATATAATATCTTAGATATTAAATATTATTGGTTCGCAAATTTGGCGCAATGCGCTTGAGAATCACGCTTGAGGATCAGGCTGCGAATCGATGAATTCAAAGAGTGAAGAGGGTGACAGGAACAACCCACGGAGGCATTGAATGCGGTCCGGCGGTCTCAGCCGGGAGCAATGCCACCGCTTCCAACTGAGACAGTCGGACCACTTTTTATCCCAAGCCGCCACGACCCATGAGCGAATGCCAATACTACGAGTTCACTGCCATCGACCGTCCTCTAACCAAGAAGGAGCAGTCTGAGTTGCGATCCTGTTCCAGTCGCGCACGGGTCAGCTCCACGCACTTCGTCAACGAATACCGTGGGGGGATCCGAAAGGAGATCCGGTGGAGTGGATGAGGATGGTGCGGACGGACTGGGATTTCGGCAGCTTGAGGCGGGCGACTTTTTCGCGGACCTCGCCGATCACTTCGGGGCCGATGTTGCGGCGGAATTTCATTTCAGCGACCTAGACGGCCTGCCGGGTGCGGATGAGCAGGTCGAGAAACAAAGCCGCACGATCTTCGTCAGCCGGTTGACCAGCTCAGGCCGCAGGTGCCGCCGGATCGCCTCTTCGAATGGAGCACAGGCATCTTGCCTGTTTTCTTCCTCTTCCATCCCAAACCCCATCCTCCTCTTCCGCGCCACACCACTACCAAGATTGCTCGTGAGAATGATCACCGACTCCCGAAAGCTACACTTCCGCCCCTAGCTATCGGTCAGTGTGCCCTCGTCAAAAATCTGTAAAAACAGATCCAGCACTTTTGGGTGTGCTTTCTCGATCTCATCAAACAAAACCACGCTGTAGGGATGCGTGCGAATCGCGTCTGTTAGCTGGCCGCCCTCGTCATGTCCCACATAACCCGGCGACGAGCCGATGAGTTTGGAAACGCTGTGCTCTTCCAACCGAGGATGTTCGTCGCATCCATGCTGCCGCTGGCCGATCCCGCGCCTAGTAACAGGTGGATCTCGTCGATGAACAGAATCGGCTTCGGCTCCCATTCTTCGCCAAGGCTACGAAGGGCCGAGCCACAGGAGGCTTCCCGCACCACCGCCTCCATGCGCTCCTCAAACTCGCCCCGATACTTGGTGCCCGCAACCAGCGCGGTCAGGGAAATCTCGATCACCCGCGTGCCCCAAAACAGGTAGGGTGGTTCGGCCACGGGCCGCCCACTTTTCCGCCCGCATGGGCGGCGCATAAGCGCGGAGCATGAACTGAAATTGAGCGATTCACCCACGGGGGCAGTCACGGCGCGGCGAGGCCGCCACGCCCTACCGCTTCACCCGCCGGCATCAATTGCATTTACCGCACTTACTCGCTGAATGGTGCGAGCAGGGCAATCGTCTCATTTCGGTTCTTGCGATACACCAGAAAATCGGAATCTACGGTGCAGACGTTGGACCCCCCATGCATCTCCGCCAGACGTGTCACGCAGGCGTCCGCGAAATCCATCGGGGTGTCGGCATAGCACTCCATGAGCGAGCGGACCGTCGCAATCTCTCCAGCCAAGGAAACCAGAACCAGATCGTTTTGTTCAACCAATCTCAAAATGGACTCGGGGGGCACACCGTCCTTGGCAACGAGATGGCAGGCTTCCGTGAGGACCGCTTCGCAAATGATCGCCCCCGAAGGAAGACGATCAAAGGTCCGGACGGCCCAATCGTGATGAAAGTCTCTGACGCAAAACCATGCGACCAATGGCCCGGTGTCCATGATGACCGGCTTCATTTTCCAAGATCTTCGAGGTGTGCTTTATTGGTGGCGAGGTCGGTATGTTTCCCCTGCCCCATGACCTTCAGGTCGCGCAAGGCATCGGCCATGGTGCGGGTTGGTTCTTTGAGAGTCTCAAGCGACTCTTCCACGATTGTCAGCAAAGCGCGCGCCTTGGTAGGTAATGCATCCGCTCCTCGCGGGCGCACTCGTCCGTTTTCCAAGTCCACTTCCACAGTTTGATAACTCATAACGGCACCATACGCGAATTCGCCGCATCGACAAGGCGATTCGCCGGATCCCTGCTGCCACCAGCGCGGTCAGGGAAATCTCGATCACCCGCATGCAGGTAGGGCGGTTCGGCCTCGGGCCGCCCACTTTTCCGCCCGCATGGGCGGCGCATAAGCGCGGTACATGAACGGCCATTGAGCGATTCACCCCACGGGGCAGTCACGGCGCGGCGAGGCCGCCACGCCCTACGGTTTTCCCAACGCCCGGCTCGCCGATCAAAATCAGGTTGTTCTTGCGGTTTTGCAGCAAGACCTGCGTCATCCGGATCAACTCCGCCCTGCGGCCGATCAAGGGCGACAAGGCTCCTTCCGCCGCCAAGGCAGTGAGGTCGCGGCCGAAACGCTCCAGCGCGGATTTCTTCCCCGGCTTTTCATCCTCTTCCGCGACGGGCTGTTGCCCCTTCTTTCTCTTTTCTTGCCTCTTGGGTCTTGAAATCTTGTCTCTCAATTCCTGCATCACTTTGGTTGAATCGAGTTCAAGTTTCTCCATCGCCGCCTCAAGCTCCGGCATCAATTGCTCGGTAAGTGCCACGATCAGATGGGCGGGCCGTAAAGATTCACCCTTATCCTTGGCGATTGCGGTTCCGGATTTGAAAACGTTCCTCAATGCCATGCTTCGATGCAAAGGACGCTCCGCCGCTTCCTGCTTCGGCCCCAACTCCGCCCGCAAGGCCCGCCGCAGCTTCACCGGCGAAATCCCGACAGCCATCATGGCTTCCTTCAACTCTGACAAATCCGCTGCAATCTGTTCCTCCGCCACCTTCCACCGCGGTGCTGCCGCATCGAGCAGCGTGGAAAGCTCCAAATCCACTGTCTTGCAGATGCCGATCCAAAAATGCGAGGGTTCAATCACGTGATACCCTGCGTGAGATGATTCGCTCCGGGAAGTTTTCTTGGGATTACTATGGGAAAAATGTGGCAATTGAGGCATCCGCTCGTTGAAAGTTTTCATTCAATATTTGAAAGATGCGTATCATTTCCCCACGCAGTGCTCTGAAAAAGGCTGGCTTTTTGGACTCGTAAATCCGATTCGGCGACTTCTGACAATAGACTCGGCATCGCACGATCTTTCCAATACTGGCGGTCAAAAAAGAATCGCAGATATTTCTTCGAACGACTGATGGCAGTGTTCACGACGAGCTTGCCCTCGTGGCATGAAGTGTCCGCCAAGAATGGGCCGTTCCCTGCGAGACGCCCCGTATCGGAGGCACTGAAGAAAACCGTGTCCCATTCCCGCCCTTGTGAGCGATGAACTGTCATTACTTCAATCTTTCCGTAGTCTTCCCATTCTCGGGCCTTCCAAGTTTTGATATCGTTAGATTTTCCTAGGCTCTTCAGGGAATCCTGGATCAGCCGGACTTGTTTTGTGTAGGGAGTGAGGATTGCCAATGTGCCTTTGTCGGAATCCGGCTCCCATTCCACCCAGCTCTTTACCGCTTTCATCACGCGATTTGCCTCTGCTGGATTCTCTCGTTTTTCCCGAGATGGCGAACTAACTGGCCCTGTCTGTGGACAATTTCTTGAGCGCATGTCTGTTCCTGTCGAACCGTGACTCCGCAGACCAATTTTGTAAAAATGCCGATCCAACAAATCCGCAAGTTCAGGGCCGAAACGATACGACATGGTCAGTTGATTGCGGTGCATCTTCTGGAATCTCGGATCCTTTTGCGCAAAGATGACCATTTGCTGCGGATCATCACCGATTCCGGATTGAAACGCCTCTTCCAGATACAGTGCTGAAACGCCCCAATAGGACTCTGACAAAACATCCTTCTTTCCCTCATAAATAGGAGGAAGCTGCCGATGGTCTCCGAGCAAGGAGATCGGACAACCTTGAATCAGCAGCGGCAAGACCTTTGCCAGCGGCGCATATCCAGCTTCGTCCACAACGATGTGATCGAAGTGAAGAGCTTGGTTCATCGTCAATCCAATGAATCCATCGAGCGTCATGCCGAGCACCAATTTTTGTGATAGGTCTTGGGTGATTTTGGCCATTTTCTTGCGAACAGCTATCAACTCTGCGCCTAAAGATGCGATTGCGGATTCGTCTGGTAGCTCACCAAAAGACATCAACTCTTCTTGTTCCCGGAGCATTTGTTTCAGTTTCCCACCAGCTTCGTCCGATTCGGTCTTCGCGAGGTTTTGTCTCTCGATCAACTGGTGAAGGTTGGTGGTTAACTGATTCTGCGCCAGCTCGCCTTCTTGTCTTGCCGTCAAAAATGAGAGCAACTCGGGCTCCAGCACTGCGATTTCCGCCTGGAGCTTAGCCCCTTGGGATTCCAAAACCCCTGATCGTTGACGCTGGCTTTTCAAGGTGCCTTCCACGTCCGCAATGCGTCTATCAATCTCACTTCTCCGACGTTCCAAGTCCCCGCGTTTCTTTGTGAACACACGTGTAAGCCAGCCGATATTCCCAAGTTCCTTTTCCAGCGACTGCCTCGCAGCCACCAAATTCATTTGATCGACTTCAAGCGCGGCGATCCCATTTCTCAGTTCGTCCAGTTTCAGGGATGCGAGAGCGGTCCGTTTTTCTCCGATTTTCTGCTCAGTTAGACGACAGGCATTTGTTGCGACAGAAAGCCGATTCTCCACCTCGCTGATCTGGCGGTTCATTTCCAAACAGGCTTCATCCGCATCACCCTCAAGCTTGGAGAATATGTCGGCGATTTCTTTTTGTTCGCGAATCAGCCCATCCAACTCCTCGCTTCTTCTCCTTGAATCCATGCGTTTGGCAATCAGCAGCGCATGCGCCTCCAACTCTTTCAGCTTGCCTTGCAATGCCTTTTCCTCACAGCACTCAGGCCAGTTTAGACTGAAATCTGGTGATGGAATGCCCAGCCTCAGTATCTGATGATCCGGCACACAGGACAGCCTGAGAACCGCGTCGAGCGCATTATCGACCGCAAGGTTGGTGGGCGCGGTAACAATCACACGTTTTCCAGCACCGATCAAACTGGCGACTGTTTCTGCCAGAACATGGCGCGTTTTGCCTGTTCCCGGAGGTCCCCATACGTAACCCACTGGATTTGAGAGAAGCGATTGGATTGCATCTGACTGTTCGCCGCTCAGGGATACATGACTCACAGCAGGCCGGAAGTGAACAGAATCACAGGTCGGCAACAAAAACGGGTTGGAGATGTTACTTCCATTTTTCGTCAACCAATCCAAGCAGCGTTTGATAAGCCACTTGAAGTCGATCACGAGCTCTCCCTCTTCGCCGGACGGCATCTCCTCTACTGCGATTTCGGCTCTGCCCGAACGACTGTCGTAGTCAAGAATTTGCGCGCCGATCTGTTTGCCTGGATGGCTGGAAGACACGAAGATCGCACCGGAATCCGGAGGAAATTTCTCGTGCTTCGGCAGCTCGCACAGGATGACAGGCCATGACTGATTGCCGACCAGGGCAACATTCTTAGGTGACGGCCTGACATTTGATGCGGAATGCCTCGTTCCTCCCTTGTTGGCTTGGGTGAGCAAAGCCAAATAACTGGCTGTACTTTGACTGGCTGTGTTTATCAGTTGAGCGATTGTGATCATTATTGAATTTTGACTAGCATCTAACTGAGCGTTCGGCATGCCTCACTTCTCTTCTGTCTTGCAAAGAAGAAAATACACCGATTCTCTAGCGGATGCCACCAGTGTCGGAAGATCCATGCTTGTGTCCTCAGGGGGTGGGACAGATAGCGTGAGGCCTTCCAAAAGCTTTCCCGCGTGAGAGATCTTCTGCGCATAGTTCACCACCTGCGGAAGTGCGCCAGACTGCTTGAAGGTGGCGGCGTCTGAGAGCCGCGAGCTGACGAGCCCGACCGCCGCACCTGTCATGTCGAGCAACGGTCCGCCGCTGTTGCCGGGCTGCACTGGCACGGAGATCTGCATTTGCCGCGCGTTGTCCCCGATTCCGCTCAGGCTGTTCACGATGCCCTCGGTCACCTTCGCCTCGGTTCCCTGTAGTGAGCTATTAGGGAAGCCGATGGTGGCCACCTTCTGCCCCATGACCACCTTATTCCTCAGTGGCAACGCCTTGGAGTCGCTCGCGATCTTCAGCAGGGCGAGGTCGTTGCCCTCATCCGACTTGATGACCATTGCTAAATGGCTTTTGCCCTTGCTGTCCACCGCGTGGATGGACCTGGCGTTATTCACCACATGTGCGGCGGTCAGCAGGTAGCCGTCTGCGGTCACCGCCCATGCTGTGCCCGTCGCGATGGGGGTGGGGGCTTTTGCAAGTCCCGGTGCGGGAGCCGGTACGAATGGTTTGGCGGCCTTCCCGGTTTTTTCACCTCTGGCGTATTCAGTAATGATTCGTTGCCGCTCTTGCTCCACTCGTTCCAGCAGATCGAGCGTCTGCCGCTGGCCCAAAGCGATCTGCGGCTGGGACATCCGCTTCTCGAGGAAGGCCCGCAGTTCCTGGGCGTATTTCCGGGTGCTATCGTCAGTTGCTTTTGCCGCAGCGGCATTCGCCCACATGTAACCGGTCACGTATTCCTTCGGAACGCCCTTGCCGTTAGAATACATCACCCCGAGATCGGCCATGGCATGGGCGTTTCCCCCTATGGCGGCCTTCTCATACCACATAACCGCTTCAGCCCCGTTCATCGGCACGTCCTTGCCGGAGGCATAAACGGAGCCGAGCAAGTACATGTTGAAAGTCGATCCTTTCTCGGCGGACTTCTTGAGCCATTCCATCCCCTTCTTGGGATTCTTTGGAACGCCTCTTCCGAAGAGGCACATCGGGCCGATCTGGTCCAACGCCCAGTAGTGGCCTTTCCTCGCGGCCGCCTCGTACCAGCGGAGTGCTTGGATCGGGTCTGCCTTGACTCCGTTGCCTTTTTCATATGCGCTAGCGAGGTTGTACATCGCTTCGGCGTCGCCTTCCTCCGCCGACTTCTTGAGGGTATCAATGATTGAAGTGGAGGATTTCAGACTTTTCAAAAGGGCTGGATCGGCCCTTGCGATGCTTCCGGCGGCGGTTTCGTCTCCAGCCTCCGCACTGACGATCCACCAGCGCAGGATCTCCTTCTTGTTTTTCATGCCGCTATACAAACTGATGATTTGGCGGCACATCACCCGCTTGGACAAATCGCTCATGTTCTTGAGAGTGAAATCGATGGCCGAGCGCCAGCGGAAGATCTCCTTGCTGTCCACCGGCTTGCCTTTATTGTTCTCCAGTCGTTCGGCAAGCCGGACGGCGGCGATGAAATGGCGCGCCTCCGCAGCCTTGCGGAAGTAACGGTTCGCCATCGCATCGTCCTTCGGTCCTCCTTTGCCTTCTGCCACCAGTTCGGCCAGATCCGCGCATGAGTGAGGGTGTCCTTGGTCCGTCGCTTTCGTTAGAATTTCCCTCGCCTCATGGAAGTCCTCTTGTTTAATGAGATATTTAGCGGTCATCCACATGACATGCGGATATCCGGAAGCTGCCGCCTTCTCATACCAGTCCCGGGCGGCCGACTCATCCTTGCGCCTAAGAAAGCCCTCCTCGAACTGTCCTGCGAGATCTATCATCGCGGACGGATTACCGCCCTTGGCTGCGCGTTCATACCAGTTGGACTTTGACGAGTCGGTGCGCGTGGAGTGCACCACGTCACCAATGAGCCCGTAGGCGTTCGGTCCGGGTTCCAATGCCGTGAACCTCCGGAACCAGCGCTCCGCTTCCTCTCCAGCACCGTCCCTCATAAGGGTCTGGATAAGTCGCGCGATCGCCAGGGCCGAGCGCTCGTGATCAAGTCTCGCCAGCCATTCGTTGGCAGCTGCCTCGTCCTTCGGCAGAATCTTGCCGCTGGCAAATTCGTGAAACCATTTTTCCGCCACTGCCGAGTTCTTGGGGGAGAGAGATCTTTCCTGCAAGTCCTTCAACTGCGCGGGGATGGCACTCTTGCCGGGGTTGGAGCAGGCCAGCTTCGCCAGTTCTACGAGGCTCGGCGTCCAACCGGCTGCGGCTGCCTTTTCATGCCATCGGGCCGACTCCGCGTCATCCTTCGGCAAATGCAGGCGGCCGTAGTGAAAGGCCATCCCCAATTCATGCATGGCTGCGGGCGAGCCTTTTTCGGCAGCTTTTTTCAACTGGTCCACGATCCACTGGCGATCTGGATCGTCGGGATCATTACTGTATTTGTGACTTCGAATCAGCTCGACCAGGGATTGGGAGTCATCGGCCTCGATCGCTTTGCGCATGGTCGAAACCATGGGGAGGGTTTTGGGGTCCTCCGGAAATTCGAGTGCTTGGAAGCGGCCTCTGACCTGAGCTGCCCAGCGCAACCAGACGGGGTTGTCTGTCGCAGCTCCAGCCAGAAGTGAGTCTCGACAGCTATCGGCCAGATCTGCGGCCTTGTTGACGTCAAAAGGGCGGCCGTTTCCGGTCTTGTGCATGTCGCCGATCAGGGCGGTGCCGATGGGGCAACCTTGTGCCGCAGATTTTTCCGCCCAAATGGCGGCCTCTTCGAAGGCGGAGTCGCTGGGAATACCGTAATACAAGGCGTCCGCCAGCATCGCTTTAGCGAGGGCATCTCCCGACTCGGCCTTAGCACGGTATTCTTCCGCTTTCGCATTGGAGCCCGCCGGGGCCACAGTCGGGTTCGCGGGCGGAGCGTTGTCCTGAGCCAGACAGACTGCCGGGACAAGGGAAAGGCAAGCGGTGGACAAGATTGCGATAAGCATGGAATTTTTCATGGTAGGGCATGGTAGGGAAGACTGCTACACGCAGTGCATGAGGAGTTCATGGAATGGTGAATGAATGAGGTCACCAGTCCCGACTAACAAGCATTGCCGCTGCTGGCGGACCTTCGGAACGGCGCGAGATGTGAGGGGGACGAGCATGGGAAGAGGGAGGGATTGCCGATCGAAGATTGTTGATTTTGGATTTTAGATTGGAAGAGGAAAATGCGGCTATTTGAGGCGTCTGATGCCACTGGCGGAGAGTAGTGTTCGAATCTGTGTGATGGCGATCTCGCCGATGGAGGGATGGGGTAGAAGCTGAAACGCTGAAACGCTGAAATGAAGAGCGTGGAAAGTGCCGAGTGAGCAGTGATCAGTGGGGAAGACGGTGTTTCGGTGTTTCAGAAGGGCGTTCATGATTTCGGTTTCTTGAGTGCCTTCCTTGCCATGGCTTCGAGCTTCTTGACGCTTTCCACGGAGGGCAATTCCTCGGGCATGGTGCCGCCGAGTTCCTTGATGGTCTGGCGGACTTTGGCTCCGACATCCCGGTGGGCTTTGTTGGCCTTGTCCTTGCCGGTGATCTTCTCGCGACGGAGTTTTTCCTCGGCCTGGGTGGCGCGGAAGAGGTTGGCGGCGAGTTCGGTGCTGCCTATGTGGTTGGATTTCCTTGGATGGATCGGCGTTCTGGATGACGAGGTAGCAGGCGTAGCGGGACGTCATCACGGTCTTGAGCTGGCGTTGCGCTCCGCTGCCGATCTCGACCATTTCGGTGACCTCAACGAAATGGTCCTCCACCCGCTGGCCGCTGTTGAAACAGGCGGTGCGGGCGGACTCGATGACGGACTGGAAATTCCGATAATCGGCGTAATCGAGCACTTTGGCGAAGTCCCGGCTGGACCAGAACTCGTTGCCCGTCGGGTTGGTGCGGAGGATGGTCGCGAATGGGGTGATTGAGTGGCTCATGGGTTCAGGAAGGGGTTGAGTGTTTCGGTGGGTTGTGCTTGAGGGAGAGGATGGTAAGTGACGAGTGATCAGTGAGAAAGAATGTGTGTCGGTGGGTGGTGTTTGTGAAGATGAAGAGATGTGAGCAGGATGCCCACTCTCCTTGATTACGGGCGAGGCGGGAAATCGTCAACCGGAGGACGACGACGGGAGGCGAGACGCCTCCCTCAACGGTCTGCGGCGAGACGCCACAGCCACTTTAGGAGGCGCGGGCGATGGACATGGCAGGCTGGATGTGGGCGGTGAGCTTTTGTTGGTCCTTGGCGAGGGCGCGGAAGTCACACTCGACCTGGATGCCGTGCCAGAATTCGGCGGATTGGCCGAAGAATGCTCCGAAGCGGATGGACATGGCGGGCGTGATCGAGCGGCGGGCGTGAATGATCTCGTTGATGGCGCGCGGGGCGACGCCGATGGCGCGGGCCATGGCGTTCTGGGAGATGCCCATGGGATTGAGGTATTCTTCCAGAAGAATTTCGCCGGGTGTGATGGGTGGATTCATAGTTGAAAGGATTGGATCATGGCCTTTGTTTCGAGATAGCACCGAGGAGTGTTCCCGCATCGGGGAAGCGGTCTTTGGGATTGCGGACGAGGGATTGGTCGATGGTGGTGGCGATTTCCTTGGCGAGGCCGGGCAGGCGGTCGCGGATAGGGACGGGGTTTTCGTTGAGGATGATGTCGATGGGGTCGCGCTTGGGATCGAAGCGGTAAGGGAATTTTCCGGTGAGCAGGTGGTAGAGAGTGGCGGCGAAGCTCCAGACGTCGGAGACGGGTTCTGGAACATTCAGGTGGGTGCCGTTCATGCTGCCGAGGTCGCGCAGGGCGACTTGGGGAGGGCAGGCTTCGAGCAGGAAATGGTGGCGGGAGACTTGAGCGTCGTCCGGCAGGCAGAGGTGGCAGTCCTTCATGCGGCCGAGCAGAAAGGTATCGTGCTCGGTGAGTTCGAAGGCGCGGGTGGTACCGTCGGGGTTTTGGACTTGGAGGTGGACGGAGGCGGGCACGGCTACTGGTTAGAGGTTATTTGTTATTGGGAAGAGTTGAAGCAAACATGTGGGCGAGACGCCCACACTCCTTGATTACGGATGAGGTGGAAAATTGTCAACCTGGGCTGTCGGCTGGGCTGCGGGTAGGATACCCGCGCCACTTTTGAGTAGGCCGAGGGTATCGATGCCGAGGAAACCCATGGCTTCGAGTTTTTCCCTGAGGGAGGTGATGGCGGCGTGGGCGATTTTCTGAACGGCTTGTTTGGAAATGCCGAGAGAAGCGCCGATTTCGCTGTAGCTCTTGCCATCGCGGTCTTGGGCGGCTATTTCAATTTCTGCGTGAGGTAAGCTTGGGATATTATCGAACTCTTTGGCGATTTTTGCCGCGAGTTTCAGGTGTTCTTTTATCAAGATCTCCATTCCTGACGGAATTCTAGCGTGAGACATATAGGCAAGGCAAGACTGGTGAGCCGATTCGGCATTTCGCGCTTGGGTCGACTGCCGCAGGCCCCCAAACTGCTGCCCGCCGCATGCCCCTGCTGAATCTAAGTGAAAAACTCCTTCATCTCCCGCTCGGGCAGGATTCTTAGTTTCTATGACTTCCGCCGAAGGTATACGATCGCCCGGAGGAGCGCATCGAGCGTGGCGTCCAGATGTTTGCCGAGGTCTTCGGCGAGGAAGCGGAGGACATGGCAGCCGTTTTCCTGAAGCAAGGCATCCTTGCGCCGGTCTCTTCGATAGGCGGCGGGATCGGATAGATGTTGTGGCCCGTCGATCTCGATGGCGAGCTTGAGTCCGGCACAAAACAGGTCGATCTCCATCTCGCTCCAGCCGTCGAAGGGGATCGCCAGCTTGGCGTTGAGACGGAACAGGCCGGCGGTTTCGGGCAGGGATTCAAGGCGATGAAAAAGGAAGGCTTCAGAGGCGCTACGGGCGCGTTCGTAATCGTTGTTAGAGCGAGTGGCGGTGACAAACATGTTGCCGAGAGGAATGTCTACGCCATCGCGGATCAAGCGGCGGACACTGGCGGCGTAGTCTTTTTTCCATGCTGGATCGATGGGTAGTGGAACCTCGCTCGGCCAACCGGGAAGGGCACTGGCAGGCAACAGAATGGTGTAGCCGACCGCTTCGTATCCAGCGCAACGTTTGTCGAACATCCGCGAGAGCATCGGGATATCCAGATCGGCGTAGTCGTGAACCCGGACTTCGCGCTTGCCGTCGTGGAGGCGGTGGAGGCGTCCGGCGTATTGGGCGATGATGCCGCGCCAGGAAACGGGCATGGTTAGAAAAAGCGTGTCGAGCCGTGAGTCGTCGAAGCCCTCGCCGACGAATTTGCCGGTGGCGATGACCACGCGGCTTTCATTTTCCGGGACGGCGGCGAGTTGTGCGATCGCCTCGCGCAGGGATTTCCGGCCCATACCGCCTTGGAGGATGATCAGGTGCGGGGCGTGCGGACGGATCAAATCGGCGAGGAGCGCCACGTGTTCGGTGCGTTCGGTTAGGACCAGCGGCGAGCGGCCTTCGCGCAGGGCGGCGGCGACGTCATCGCGGATCATGTGGTTGCGCTGCTCGGAGCGGATGATTTCCCCGCAGAGGTTTTGGTATTCCAACCGCCGGTCGGGATCCGGTTCGGAGACGGAGCGGAGGCCGGTCGGGCGGACGATGACATGATGGGTGAACGGTCGGGCATCCGCCTGTTGTTTGGCATCCACGCGGTGACGGACGGGGCCGCACTGCATGAAAATGATCGGGTGATGGCCATCCTTGCGCGCCACGGTGGCGGAAAGTCCGAGCACGAAACGGGCCTTGGCACGGCGGGCCACCAGCTCGAAACTATGTGCTGATAGATGGTGGCATTCGTCAATTACCAGATGCCCGTAGTCCGCCACGCGGTCATCGACGACGCCCTTGCGGACGAGGCTTTGGATGAGGGCGACATCGATTTTTCCGTTGAGTTTTTTGTGCCCGCCGCCGAGGCGGCCGATGGATTTGGCGGGCAGGCCGAGGAATGAGGAAAGGCGCTCGACCCATTGTTCCAGCAGTTGCTGGCGGTGAACCAGAATCAAGGTATTCACTCCACGGGCGGCGATGAGGTGGGCGGCAAGCACGGTTTTGCCGAAGGCGGTGGTGGCGGACAACACGCCGGTGTCATGCGCGAGCATCGCGGTGGCGGCGGTTTCTTGTTCCGGGTGGAGAGTGCCGGTGAACTGGAGATCGAGCGGAGTTCCCGTTACGCGCTGGTCGCGGATCAGGGGTTTGATTTTCAACTCTGCGAATAGCGTTAGAATTTCCTCCAAGCATCCGCGCGGCAGGCCGAGGTGCGCGGCATGATCCTCCCCGCAGGCGATGATGCGAGGTTTGTCGTGGGTCGAAAGCCGCATGGCTTGGGCGCGGTAGAACTCCGGATTCTGAAACGCAGCGAGGCGCAGCAGACGGTTCCGCAAGGCAGGCGGCAGGGCATCTTTTGCTAGATAAACCAGATCACCGAGCACCACCTCGACCTCTTTCGGCAAAGGGCCGGTGAGAGGCGGCTCGCGATGGCGCCGCGATGGGGGAGCGTTCCATGGTTCCGGCTCGTCATCGGCTGATAGAGCAAAGCGCACGCCGACCACGCGGCCACGGCTTTCCGCGTCCTGCGTGATGGATTCAATGCGGTCGCGGGACAGCCGCTGGATGGAGGAAAGAAATGCCCACGGATCCGGATAGGGCGTGAGGGTTTCATCCACGAACACGCTGTTGCCATTCTCGCGCGGACCTTTCTGCATCGGAAGGGCGATCAGATTGCCGAAACCGCCCTTGGGCAGTGTGTCCTGGTTGGGAAAGAGCCGGTCGTATGATGCGAGTCCGAGTTCGGGCCGCCGCTCCATGGTTTCAGTGAGAATGAACGAGCCAAGCTTGCGTGCGAGCGTGGCGGGAACGGCGTCGCTGTAGAACAACCAGACGTGGCCGCCATTGCCGGAGCGCGAGCGTTCGAGTGCGGCCGGAATTTGCAGGATGCGGCAGGTTTCCATCACTGCGAGCACGTCATCCCGCCAAGATTCCTTGTCGAAATCCATGGCGAGAAAATAACAGGTCTCATCCGCGAGCATCGGATAGACTCCGGCAATAAATTCCTGCCCGGCCTTGTCTTTTCCTGACAAGTGCCAGCGGATCACTTCCTCGGTGACCGGCAGGAATGCGCGGCGCGGGCAATCACCGCACTTGATCCGGGGTTTCTCACAAATGCCGCGGACCCATTCGTTGGCACAGACCGGGGCATATCCGGGTTTCCCGGTCTTCTTGCTTACGAAACGGCGCGGATACACCTCTTCACGCCCGCGGAACAACGCGCGGAACAGCGCGACCTTTTCCTCGGACGGGCTGCGAGCGTGCACGCCGGCGGGAGCTGCTGCCGTGAGTGTTCCATCGGTAGCGCCGCTCATACTCCAAAGTGTCAGCGTGGTGACGGGATGTCGAGTCGTGGTGCCGGCAGCGGAACGCTTCCGTTGATTTTTAAGCACTTAAATCCGTGCGGGTTCATGTGAGGGAGTCGAGCGCTGCGAGCACGCGTTCAAGTGGCACACATTCCTGTTCGAAATTTCCTTTTGAATCGGCTTCCAGGATGGAGCTCAAGATCGGGTGGACATCCTCCAGCGGTTGCGCGGCGAGCAGCCTGTGGATGGTCTTTCGCTCGTCCGCGGTGAGTGGGGGCGCCGAGGGCTCGGGGCGGAACTCCATGCATACAGGCTGGAAATCGCGCCCTGTCTTTTCCCTTAGATCTCGCAGAATGTCGAAGCCTGCCGGGTCGCTGTCGCCGAAGTGCCAGCAGGCCAAGTCCGGGCGAAGTCGGCGAAACAAACGCCTGACCGCCGATCCCGGAAAACTGGTGTGTATCATCAACCATCCGGGATTGCGCTTGGCGAGTTCCAGGAACACTTCTTCGTTTTCAACGGTTAGGCACAACCGGGCGGCGGTGGCAATCTCGTCGGCCTGGATCAGGTTGACTTCGGAAATCCGTGTGGGTCCGGGCAGCGGGGCGAAATCCACGACGGCCGAACCCAATATTAGAACGAGCGGGCCATGAAATGTCAGGGTGCGTGGTTTTGTTAGAATTCCGAGGTCTTCGAGAGTGACGGCGGCTCCACCGCGAATGGATTGAAGAGCGAACAGGAGCCTGGTTTCCAGTGCTTCCAATTTTTTGGAATCCTTGCAGATCACGCTGCTTGCGTAACGAATGAGTGATTCCCCCTGCCATTCGATCACGCCTAGCAGGACATTAAGAAATTCACGGTTGCCCTCGGGATCGTCTCGTTTGAAGGGTTGGATGCTTCTGTTGGAAGCGGCGTTTTCTTTCAACGTGAGACACCATGTCTGCCAGTGGTCATGCCAGCTTTGCGGGATGGGATGTCGGGCCATTTCACTGAAAAAGCTGGCGAGTTCTGCTTTCCGCGTGCTTGGGGAATCCTGTGCGATGTTTTCGAACAACCAGGTTTCGCCACCAGTTTTCGCAAGGCGCACGCGTGTCGGAAGTCCGGAGCGGGGTGCGCGGTCGAGCAAGAGCAAGCCGCCGGATGTTAGCTCCGCACGTTTCAAATCATCTTCGGCACGCTCGCGATCATCGCCGTCGTTGCAGTTTGCGATGCGCAACAATTCCTCGTATCCGAAAGTATAGTCGCGGAGACCACTCGAAGCGGATTTTCGATAGAGATCCGCCAGCGCCAGCAAGATGGGTGGAGCGTCACGATGCATGGTCGTCCATCCATTTTCTACCTTCTGGCGTGTCGCGGAACAAGACCGAGGGCACGTTGCGAACGCCCACCCGCGAGCCGCGGCGTTCTTCCTTGCGGGTGATGACGATCAACTCGTCGCACTGGCTGAAAGCGTAGGGAATGTTGCCGCTGGACATGGAGAACATGCCCTGCAGGTCGAGCTCGGCCATCGCTTGAAGGCAGTTCTGAATGCGCTCGCCGGAGAGCTTTGAAAACGCCTCGTCGATGGGCACCAAGGCGAGTGACGGCTCCTTGCGGCGGGTTTCGTGGCGATTGTAGGCGTGCAGATAGCTCGCGAGAATGGCGACAAAATACGGGCTCTGGTTTTCGCCGCCGCTCATCTTGCCGCTCTGTTTGTCCACGCTCACCGGCTTGCCGTCGGGGTCGCGGATGTCGGTGACGAGCAGGTCGTAATCGAAATACTGGCGGTAATCCAACAGCCGCGCGGCGTCCGGGCTGTTCGCGTTTTTGACGAGTGTTGTTAGGAAAGTCTGAAGCGCCTCCTTGAGGTCCTCGCCCATGCTGGCGAAGAACAGTTCATCTTCGTGATGCAGCGCATTCAAATCAATGAGTTCGCGATAGATGCGGAACTCCGGGTTCAGCTTGCGCTCAATCTTATAGCGGTCGTGGCCGATCGGGCGCTTGAGCTGGTGGTTGAGCAGCGAGATGATGTTTTCGACGTTCTTGATTGCCTGCTGCATCCGGCTGAGCACTTGGGTGCGGAACAACGATTCCCAACGTTTGCGCTCGGTCGCGGATTTTTTCTCATACTCGGGAATGTTCGCGTCCTCGATGAGTGCGAGCACACGCTCGTAAGGAAGGGCGTCGCGACCGTCGTCCGGGAGATCGTCGAATTTCGGTTGGAAGGTCTTCTTGAAATCCAGCATGGCCACCTTGAGGTCACCGATGGTGTTGGCTGCTAGAATCTCCGCGGCGGCGGCGGCTTTGGAGAATTCACGGGCGCGGACATCGAGCGCGGGCGTGTAATCGGCGGCTTCTTGTTTCCAACTGCGGTATCGTTCGAGGTGGGCGCTGATGTCGATGCGGAGCTTCGCGCGTGAGAACTCATCCTCGCGTCGCGACGTTTCCTCACGCCGAGACTCCAGGATTTTCTCCGCTTGTTCGATGTCCTTATGGCCACCCTTGCGGAGAATCGAGTTTTTCTCCCGTTCCCACGCTTCGATCTGCTCTTGGAACTCGACGATACGCTCTTCAAGAGTCGCAAGCTCGTCGGTGGCAATCGCGCCGAGCTGGGACATCAAATCCTCATGCTCCGATTGTTTGTTAGGCAGATCCTCGACGCGCACCAGTTCGCGTGAAATATCGGCGTGATCCGGAATTTCCTGCTGGCGGGAAGCGATGAGCCGCTCGACCTCGCGTTCGACGGGTTCGAGGCGGCGCAACACGGCATCGATCTCACCGAGGCGGGCGAGTTTGATTTCGAGCTGCCGTTTCAACCCGCCTTCGCCGATGAATGGCTGGCCGTTGTAGGGTTGCGGGCGGATGGTGATGGCACCGCGTTTGAGCAGTCCATCGGGCATGATTGCGGAATCGTGGCGGGCGAAATCCATGGGCGAGGAAACGCGGACGGTTTGCCCGAAGAGTGAATCGACATGGTTTTGTGCGGCACCGTCACTGCACCGGAAAATTTCCGCGAGGGAGTTTTTCACGCGCTTGCCGGAGTGGGGGACTTGCGAGGAATGAATCAGCCGCTGCGGCCCGGCTTTCAGAATGTCCGCAGCGGGAATCCCGGCGAGGATTTCGAGCGCCTGGGCGTGGTGCTCGGGAGAAACAAGCACTGCGAACTTTTCCTCGAAGGCCACTTCCGCCGCGGCGCGCCAGGCTTCGTCCTCGATCTCGCAAAGCTCGCGCAACGCCCGCGGTGGTGCCTCGCCGGGGAGCGTGGGCAGGTGTTCGCGAAGGGCTGTTAGAAGCGGTTGGGGGACGGGAGGCAGTCCGCGCTTGAGTGCGTCGATCTGGGAGTCGAGATCGGATTTTTCAGACCGGCTCCGGCGGAGTTCTTCGGCATCACCGCGGAATCGCTCGCGCAGTTGTTTGCAAAGCTGGTCGGCGGCACTGGCGAGATGGGCAAGCGTGTTAGAAGTTTCCGCGCGTTCGCAGGAATCGAGAAAGCGCAGCGCTTCATCCATTCGCGAGACGTCCACGAATGGGTGAACGGGTGCCTTCGCGACGTCTTGCATCCACTTGCGTGCAGATTTCAAGCGTTGCGCGAGGCCGCCGTCGATCTTGCTGGCGAGAGCCCGCAGACGCTCGATATCGACCTCCAGCTTGCGGATGCGGTCGGCAAGATCCTTGTAGAGGCGGCCTTCGGTGGATTCGTTGAGCAGGGCGATGGAGCGCTCGCGCTGCTTGCGGGTCTCGTCGGTGAGTTCGGTGAGTTCGATGAGCCGTGCCTCGTCCTCGGCGAAATCCTCTTTGAGTTTCGCAAGGCGGGTTTCCATGGATGTCACGTCGGCGGCGGCGTGTTCCCAGGCGTGCTCCGCCGCGAGGTATCCTGCGACATCCCGGTCCCGCTCGGCATCCTTGAGAGTTTTGGCCAAGCCACGGATTTTCAGGAGCCGGTCTAACTGCGATCGCAATTCCCTCAATTCCCGCTCGTAGGACTCGAAGTTGCGGAAGCTCGATGTCACATCTTCGACCGGCACCGATTCTGCGGGAAGCACGAACTGGCGGCAGAAGTCGTCGAAGCTTTTCAAGTTGGTGAACGACATCGCGCTCGGCAGCAGGCGCTCCAAAACCTCCTTGTTGAAATTCAAATGGCTCGGGTTCGCCATGTCCCGCAGGTATTCGCGGGAGCTGGTGAAAAGCCGCCCGCCTTTGGATTCGATCAGGCTTTTGAACTCCGCCAAGGTCCGGGTGCGTTGTTTTCCGTCCTCCGGAGAAATTGCTAGAAAGTCCTCACGCTCCAGCGATGCAGGGCAGTAGAACGGCGTGGTGTGGCCATCGTTTTCCGTGGTGTTGCGGAACTCAAAACGCAGCCCCCAAGTCTCCTTGCGCACGCCATCCGGCCAGGTGAACTCGGCGGCGATGTAGGTGGTGACGCCTTTGTCATGGAAATACTGCGGCTGGCCGTTCTCCTCGCGCTTCGTATCTAGCAGACAATATCCCTTGATCGTGCGGTCGCTTTTCGAGCCGGTCGCACTGCGGTTGAAATGATGGCGCGCGCGCTCGGGGCCGACGAGCACCAGCATGAGCAAATCCATCAGAATGGATTTTCCCGAACCGGTGACCCCGGCGAGCACGAGGTTTCCCACGACTGGCAGCGAGTCGCGGTAGCCATACCAATTGAGCGCGTGGATCTTTGTCAGGCGGATGGCTCGGCTCATGATTCGTCTTCCTCCATGGGTGCGGGATCTTCGGTGAGATCATCGGGTTTTTGAAAATGGGCCGCGGTTTCCGTCCAGGCTGCTAGGTCGCGGAATGGCACGACGCGGCGGATCGCAGGCAGGACTTCGATGCCGGATTCCTCGAAGGGATCAGCGGGTTCAAAGCGGATCAAATGAAAGCGCGCGGCTTGTCGCAGTATTTCCCGCATGCGCGAGCGGGTGAACAAACCGACGGCGTCGGGCAGGAGCTGGTCTTTGATCAGGCCATTCAATTCTGCAACGGATAGAAATGCCTGAGTCTGCCCCTCATCACGCCAGCGGACATCGCCCGCATACCACAGTGCAAGCCATACAAGCGTCGCATCCTGCCGCAGTCGGATCTGGAGGGCGGCGGTTCGCGGGATCGCCTGCACCATGCGCTCCTCGTGCATCAGGGCGACGTCGAGGCCGACTAGCGCGGCGGCTTCCTTGACCCAGTCGAAATACTGGCGGCACCAATGATAGAGTGCCGAGCGGCCGACATCGAGACCGAGGATCGAACCATGCGCCATCAGCTCCTGAAGTGCTTCGCCCAAGCGCGCGCGATCCTCGTCTGATAGAGCAAGCAGGGTTGGCGCTTCGGTCGGGATTTCGAAGATTTCGGGTTCGTCGTTCATTTTTTAATCACGGAAAAACGTTCGACCACACAGCCTTCGAGGGCGTCGAGTGCCGGGGATTTCTCCTCATTCTCGGTGCGGTCCATCACGATGCGGTAGCGGGCCTCGGCGGACTCGGAGTGAAGCAGGAGCGAGATGAGATCCGTGAATCCGGACTCGCCGTGGACGGGGAGATCCGCGCTGGCAATGCGGGTGCCCTTGCCGCCTTTGAGCGAGCCGATGAAGGTGTTCGCCCGCAGCACCGAGAGCGAATCGCGGAGGGATTTTCCCATCATTTCAAGCCCCGCCTCGCGATCGAGATCCTCGGCGGAATCCTCGAAAGCTTCCTGCTCGGCAGGCGCGCGGCGGACCGGCGGCGAATACAGCGAATCGAGGCCGGCGGGTAGTTTGACCTCGGGGAGACGCGGCGAGGGCAGCTCCGGCAGATCCGCCGCGTGATGGGAGAGGCGCTTGCCTGATAGAAGTGAGTTCGCGCGCTCGAAAAACGTTTTGATTTCGCTGCGCCGTTCGCCGGTGACATCCTGAAGGTAGCGGAATCTGGCCAATGATCGCCGCGTGAAATCCGCGGTCCCGCGGTCAATCTCATCAGCCATGGGGAGAACGCGATCCAACATCGAAGCGAGGTCATCGAGTTTATTCCTGACGATGGCGCGGGCGGTTTCGGCATCCATGTTGGGATGGCGGCGGAGAACTTCGGTTTGCATTTCCGCCATCGCACCGCCGTCGCCTAGCAGACGCTCGTCGATTCTTCTCACCGCCTCGGGCAGGCGGAGCGGCAGGCGCGCGCGGACGAGTTCTGAATAACAGGCGTGTGAGACTTGTTCTGAGTAGTCGTCGAACACGACGGATAGATTTCCCTTCAACGTGTCTTCCTCCAACTGACGGCGGGTGAAGCGCTGCACGGATTTTTGCATCGATCGCAATTCATTGAGTCCCTCGCGAACGTTGGAGAGGCAGTTCTCCACGGTCTGCCACGGGCGTTCGAGAATTTCTACTTCGTTGGCCAGCAGCGCGCAGACCGCCATCAGTTTGTCGGTGAACACCGCAGCATCCGGCCAGGCGATTTTACGAAGTGCGGCGATGAGCGTGGCTCCGTGTGCGTCGAACTGAAGGGTCCGCCGCCAGTCGCGGCGCGGGGGTTCCTCGAGCCAGCGGTTTTTCAGAAGATACTCTAACAATATCCGGGCTTTTTCGCGCTGTGAGCGCTCTGTCGGGTCTTGGGCGTCGGTTTCATCATCGAATTCGAGGCCCGGGTGTTGTTCGAGCGTGTCCGCGATGATGGCGAGGACTTCCTCGCGGGCCATGCCGTCAGGTCGCTCGGCAGCCTCGGTTTCGAGCGAGTCGAGGACATCCACATAGAACGGAGCGTTTTTCCCCGAGAGCACGCGGAAGAAGCCGCTGCCCCGCGTTTCGCGGAACAGCGCTGTGGATAGATGCTCCGCGCTCATTGGATGACTGCGCTGGTATCAGCGGATCACTCTGCTGCTTCGTCCGTGCCTGCTTCGGTTTCGCCTTCAATTTCCTCGCCGGGTGCGTCATCGCTCGTGGAGTCCTCGCCATCAGGGATGACGATAGAAATGTCCTGGAGTTTTTCGTTTCCTTTGAGTGTCAGGAGTTTCACACCTTGGGCATTGCGGCCGGTTTCGCGGACTTCGGCGGCGCGGATGCGGATGCTTTGGCCGCTGGAAGTCATGAGCATCAGTTCGTCTTCTTCGGTGACGGTGACTGCGCCGACGACGGGGCCGGTTTTGTCGGTGACCTTCATGGTGATGATGCCCTTTCCGCCGCGGGATTGTTTGCGGTAGTCCTCGAAAGTGGTGCGTTTGCCGATGCCGTTTTCCGAGGCGACTAACAAAGTTGATCCCTGGGTGACGAGCGCGAGGCCGATGACGAAGTCGGTATCGCTCGGGCGGATGCCCATGACGCCGGCGGTGCCGCGACCGAGCGGGCGAGTGTCGTCCTCGTGGAAGCGCAGGCTCATGCCTTCGTGGGTGACGAGAACGATTTCATCGCCACCGGATGTTAGGCGGACGCCGATGAGCTCGTTATTCTCCTCAAGGTTGATGGCGATGATGCCGTCCTTGCGGTAGTTGCGGAAATCGTTGACGGCGGTTTTTTTTACCTTGCCGCTGCGTGTGGCGAAGAAGACATAGCCGGCTTCTTCGCGGAAGGTGATGTCGTTGCCGTTTTCGTCCACGGTGCGTTCGAGGCGGAGAAGTGCGGCGATTTTTTCTTCGGGCTTGAGGTTGAGCACGTTCTGGATACTGCGGCCCATCGCGGTGCGCGACCCTTCGGGGAGTTCATACACCCGCTCGACATACATGCGCCCGGTGTTGGTGAAGAATAACAGGTAGTCGTGGGCTTGGACGCTGAAGAGGTGTTCGATGAAATCGTTCGCCTCGTCCTTTTTCGCGGCGCGGGTCTCCATGCCTTTGAGTCCCTTGCCGCCGCGGCCTTGGACGCGGAATTCGCTGGAAAGGGTGCGCTTGATGTAGCCGCGGTGGGAAAGGGTGACGATCATCGCGTCGTTGGCGATAAGGTCTTCCATGGCGACCTCGCCGACTTCGGCTACGATGGTGCACTTTCGCGGCGTGGCGAACTTGTCTCTGATCATGCGGAGCTCGTCCTTGATGATGACGAGCACGCGTTCCTCGCGGGCGAGGATGTCCATCAGGTCGAGGATGTCGGCGAGCACGGCGTCGTATTCCGCCTTCACCTTGTCGCGCTCCATGCCGGTGAGTTGATAGAGTCGAAGTTCGAGAATGGCATTAACCTGACGTTCGCTGAACGTGTAGGTGTCGCCTGAGATGGATGCCTGCGAGCGAATCAAGATGCCAAGTGACTCGGCGGTGGCGACCGGGAAATTGTAGGCGGCGAGGCGTTCGCGCGCTTCGTCGCGGTTTTTCGAGTTCCGGATGATCTTGATGAACTCGTCGAGGTGGCCGAGCGCGAGCAGGAAGGCTTCTAGCAGCTCGGCGCGTTCCTCGGCTTTTCCTAACAAATAACGGGTCCGGCGGATAACCACTTCGCGGCGGTGCTCGATGTAGGCGTCGATGGCCTCCTTGAGCGAAAGTTGCTTCGGGCGGTTCTTGTGAATCGCCAGCATGTTCACGGAGAACGAGGTCTCCATCGAAGTGAGCTTGAAGAGTTGGGCGACGACGACTGCCGGGCGGGCGTCGCGCTTCAATTCGATTTCGATGCAGGTGTCTTCGGCGGATAGATCCCGCATGCCGGAGATGCCGGTGAGGATCTTCTCATTGACGAGCTCGGCGATGCGTTCTTGGAGCACCGCGCGGTTCACCCCGTAGGGAACGCCGCGGATGATGATCATCGAGCGTCCGTTGGCGTTTTCCTCGATCTCCATTTTCCCGCGCATGCGCATGGATCCGCGGCCGGTGCGGAAGTATTCCTCGATGCCGCGGATACCACGGATTTCGCAGGCGACCGGGAAATCGGGGCCCTTGATGTGCTCCATCAGCTCGGGCAGAGTGATTTCCGAATTATCGATTTGGGCACAGATGCCATCGACTACCTCGCCGAGGTTGTGCGAGGCGAGGTTGGTGGCCATGCCGACGGCGATACCGGTGCTGCCGTTGACGAGGAAGTTAGGAAATGCGGAGGGCAGGACGGATGGCTCCAACTGCGAGCCATCGTAGTTGGGAATCATGTCGACCGTGTCTTTGTCGAGGTCGTCCATCATCGCGATCCCAAGCGGATGGAGGCGGGCCTCGGTATAACGCATGGAAGCGGCGGAGTCGCCTTCTACGGATCCGAAGTTACCTTGTCCGTCGATGAGCATTTCCCGCATCGACCATGGCTGGCCCATGTTGACGAGCGAGGTGTAGATGGACATGTCGCCGTGCGGGTGGAAGTTACCCATCGTCTCACCGACGATTTTGGCGCACTTGACGTGAGGCTTGCCGGGGCCGACGCCTAACTGGCGCATCGCATAAAGGATGCGGCGCTGGGAGGGCTTGAGGCCGTCCCGGACATCGGGAAGGGCGCGGGAAATGATGACCGACATCGAATATTCCAAGAAGGACTTGGAAAGTTCTTCGGCGACGTTGATCGGTTTAATGTTAGTGTCGGACATGGGAAAGGAGCGGATTAGTCTTCAGGATCGGGAATGGGCGAGTCGTAAACATCCTTGCGGTGGCCTACGCGGAGGATGACGACCCGTTCGGGAGAATTGATAATGGCAAAAACCACCCTGATATCTCCAAGGCGGAGGCGGCGGAGTCCAGCAAGTGGACCGGTGAGGGGTTTGTGGCGTTGGGGTTGATCACTGAGTTCCTCGGCGATTGCCATGGCAACGCGAAGGGATTCCGCGGCACCGAGGCGCTTGAGTTCCTTGAGAACTGGTTTCTTGAAGACGATTTTCACGCTTTGAGGGCAATGATGGCGGCATCGAGTTCAATTTCCGGGTCCGAGGAATGAAGGCGGTCCATGGCAATCTGCAAATCCGCCACTTCATCAAAATAGTACTCCAAGGCTTTTTGGAGGTGGTAAGACTTGCTGCGTTCAGTCTCGACGGCAATTGAGGACAGTCGGCTGGCAAGAGTTTCCGGAAGTCGAACGGAGAGGGTCGTGGTCATGGGTCAAAAGATAACTGTATTGCGGCGTATTGCAATGTATTACACGTCCAGGTTTCTCACATTCAGTGCGTTGTCTTCGATGAACCGTTTGCGGGGTTCGACGATGTCGCCCATGAGGACGTCGAACATCTTGTCGGCTTCCACGGCGTTGTCCTCGTCGAGGCGGACGCGGAGGAACTGGCGGACTTCCGGGTCCATGGTGGTTTCGAAGAGTTGCTTGGCGTTCATTTCGCCGAGTCCTTTGAAGCGTTTGATGGAGACGCCGCGGCTGGCGATCTCGAGGACCTTGCCGAGGATTTCGGGAACGGCGAAGACCGGGGTGATCTTTTGTTTTTCGCCGTCGCCCTCAATGATTTCGAAAATGGGCGTGTCGTCGTTGAAGAATACGTTGGTGTCGATGCCGCATTCCGTTAGGCGGGAGAAGATGCGGGCGATGGCGTGGGACTCGTGGAGTTCGTGCAGGTTCGCGCGGCGGGATGGTCCGGCGTGGGCGGCGATCTCTTCCTCGGTTAGGATTTCGTCGAACAGGCGGAGGTCGCGGTTCTGGGCGGCGAAGGTGCGGAGGTCGGCTTCCTTGGAGAAGTAGGTGAGCGCCTCGTCATTACCGGTGCGGATGCGGATCATGAACTCCGGCAGGATGCCGTTGATCCGGGCTGCGAGGTAGTTTTTGAAGTTGCCGCCGTTGCCTTCGATGGTGGAGGAAAAGCGTGATAGCGAGGAGAGGTTTTCGAGAATGACCTTGAGCTCGTCTGCGGTGAAGCTGCGGGATTGGTCGAAGGTGCGAAGCTCGACTTCACCGGCACCGAGATCGATGAGGATGCGGTTGAGCTGGTCGTTGTCCTGGACGTATTCCTGACGCTTTTTCCGGCTGACCAGATAGAGCGGTGGCTGCGCGATGTAAAGGTAGCCGCTTTTGACGAGGGCCGGCATGTGGCGGCAGAAGAATGTTAGAAGCAGGGTGCGGATGTGGGAGCCGTCCACGTCGGCGTCGGTCATGATGACGATTTTGTGATAGCGGACCTTCTCGATATTAAATGCACCTTCCTGTTCCCCATCACCGATGCCAGCGCCGATGGCGGTGATCATCGACTGGATTTCCTTGTTCTGGAGGGCGCGGTGGAGACGGGATTTCTCGACGTTGATGAGCTTTCCACGGAGTGGAAGGATGGCTTGGGTCCGCCGGTCGCGGCCTTGCTTGGCGGAACCACCGGCGGAGTCTCCTTCGACAATATAGAGCTCGGACTTGGCGGGATCGCGCTCGGAGCAGTCGGCGAGTTTTCCGGGGAGTCCACCGCCGGAGAGGGCGGATTTGCGGACGGTCTCGCGGGCTTTTCGAGCGGCCTCGCGGGCGCGGGCGGCGTTGACGGATTTTTCGATGACGCGCTTGGCGAGGCCGGGGTTCTCGTCGAAGAACTGCATCAGACCTTCGTAAACGATGGAGGAAATGACGCCCTCGATCTCGCTGTTGACGAGTTTATCCTTGGTCTGCGAGCTGAAACGCGGGTTCGGCATCTTCACCGAGATGATCGCGATGAGGCCTTCGCGGACGTCGTCACCGGTTAGGGCGGGGTCCTTGTCCTTGAGGATCTTGTTGACCTTGGCATACTGGTTGATGCCGCGGGTGAGGGCGGTGCGGAAGCCGGTGAGGTGAGTGCCGCCGTCGCCGTTAGGGATGGAATTGGCGAAGCAGAGGATCTGGTCGTTGTAGGAATCGTTGTATTGGAAAACCACGTCGGCGAAGACGTCGTCGGTGGTTTTCTTGCCGTCGTAATCGAGGTCGATGGCGCGCTTGCCATGGAGAATGACCGGATCGTCGTGGATGAGCGTTTTGTTTTCGCCGAGCTGGGCGACGAATTCCTCAATGCCTTTCTGATAGAAAAATGTGGCCTTCTTGGCGGATTCGGGACGCTCATCTTCGAGGTCGATGGTCAGGCCGGGGTTGAGGAAGGCGAGCTCGCGGAGACGGGTGGCGAGGCGGTCGAATTTGAACTCGATGGTATCGACGAAGATGGTGGCGTCCGGGAAGAAGGTGATCATCGTGCCGGTTTTTCCCGCGTCCACCTCGCCGATAACGTGCAGCGGGATGGTGGTTTTTCCGCGCTCGAAACCGATCAGGTGGACTTTGCCGTTCCGCATGATTTCCGCTTTAAACCAGTCGGAAAGGGCGTTGACGCATTTGGCACCGACGCCGTGGAGACCGCCGGAATATTTGTAGGCGCCTTGGCCGAACTTGCCGCCGGCGTGGAGATTGGTGAGCACGAGTTCGACGGCGGGCATGCCGAATTTCAAGTGCATGTCCACCGGGATCCCGCGACCGTTGTCGGAGATGGAAACGGAGCCATCGACGTGGATGGCGACCTTGATGCGACTGCAGTAGCCGGCGAGGTGCTCGTCGATCGAGTTGTCGAGAACCTCGAAAACGCAGTGGTGGAGACCGCGCTCATCGGGGTCGCCGATATACATGCCGGGGCGCTTGCGGACGGCATCGAGGCCTTCCAGCTTGTCGATTTGGGCGGCATCGTAAACCTGCGCTGCGGCTACCTGTGTTTCGGCTTTTTGTGGCTCGTTCGAAGACTCGGACATAGTGGGACCAGAGGGTCTAAAATCCTACGCCGGGAGACAAGGAACTTCGTCGTCAAAACAAAGCTTTTTTTGGTAATCCAATTCGATACTCAACGTTCTTATAATTAGATGGTTGAAAGAGATTTTCGCGATGAGTTTGACGGCTGAAACACAGACTGCCCGCCCTTGCCGGATCACCCAAGGGAATTTCATGCGTGCAAGGACATGAATGTGGGTGAATGGCCCCTTGGAGGAAACTTTCCAAAGGCAATTTGGAAGCGGTCAGCCAGTGATGCCGAGGCATTCGAGCTGCCATTTGAGCAGTAATTCCGAGGCTTGCGAATCTCCGGCAGCGATGTTCTCTAAAGCAGCGCGTGGTGCTATCAGGGAGCCTTCGATGGCCAACCGCTCCGCAGCTTGTTCCCGCACCTTGAGGAGGAGATCCACTTTCCGGTCGAAGTCCCGGTCCCGTTTTCTCCGTTTGCCACTGGGGCGCTCCGGCCATCCGTCTTCGGGCAGTTGCTCGGCTGCGGCGATTGCAGCTCGAAAGCGTTTTACCCGGTCCGGGCGAAAATGGTGGGGTAGGGAAACGGTCTTGCGTGCGGCGAGTTCGATACTCCACTCTAGAATTTGGCGGTTTGGAGCAACCATGAATGAGGGGCGATCCCATGATTTTGCCTCGCTATCGCGCCAGTTCCACAGTGCTCTGAGGCAGGCGAGGCCAAAAGGTTCGAGCTTGCCCGACCCTTGAACCCGCCAGTTTTCCTCTTTTGAGTCGTCGCGATCCAAGACTTTTTGCCGCGCGGCCAAGCAGCTTTCCTCAAACCAGGGGTAACGGCCCTTTTCTTTGAGTTCAGCGACGATTATGTCGCCCATTTCCAAGAGGTAATGCACATCATTGATCGCATACTCGATCATTTTGGGAGATAGCGGTCGTTTCCCCCAATCGGCTTTCTGGGAGGACTTGGATAGATCAACTCCGAAGTAATGATTCACCAGATCTCCGAGTCCGAAACGACGCACGCCTAACAAGCGTGCGCCAATTTGAGTGTCATACACGACAGCCGGGAGTTCTCCGAACTGGCGTTTGAACATCGTCATGTCATAATCGGCTCCGTGCATCCAAACGGTTGCTTCTGAGAGGTAAGTGCCAAGCGGGGAAAGGTCATCAATCGCCAATGGATCGATTAAGACGCATTCACCGGGGACGGCAAACTGAATCAGGCAGAGGGACTCGCGATAACGATGGAGGCTATCCGCTTCGGTATCGATTGCGCAGATGGGTCGTTCGGCCCCGGTTCGGACCTTCTCAAGATGAGCTATTAGCCGTTCTGTGGAATCAATCATTTCCGATTACACCCGCAGCGAATCCAAGATTCATCGCCTGAGGATTGATTGGCTTATCTTTGGTGGGCAAAACCGGAATTCACTTTTTCTGCGCGAGCACGACCTTCACACGGTAGAGGTGACCTTGGGTGCCAGGAGGCTGGACGAATCTTTGGGGAAGTACCGGAGGAGTGGATTCGATTAGGCTTCGAACTTGGATGTCCACGGTTGTGTTGCCGTTCACGGTGTAGGTGATATTTTCCACACTCCAATTCGCATCAGAAACGAATTTTCTCCAAGTTCTGCCGCGATTGGTGCTGCGTTGCAGGATGTAACCCACCCTCGGGACGGTTTGCAATTTTCGATTCACGTCAAAGCCGAAATCGGTGGTGCCGAGGGGGCCGAAGAAGAAATCGACGATAGGTGGGAGCGTCACCGGCGTCAAGGTTGCAGGCACGCTTGTCGAGCTTGATGCATTGCTATCAAGAATCCATTCAGTCAGGTTGTTGAAGCCGTCCTTGTCGGTATCCGCGAGGATATCAGGCGTCTTTTGCGTCTTAAAGAAAAGGTCTGCGTATTCGGTGTAGCGATCGATGAAGATTACAGGTATTTGGAATCGGCGCGAGGAGAAGTCATAAGTGACTCCGCCGGTTTGGAAATCTCGTTGGAGGGAAATTTCAGCGATTGCCCGTGTGCCCGACGGGAAAATCGGGGGAAATGTGAATGACTTTACGTAGGGATTCGCGAGGAAAATACGAGGTTCGGTAGCGCTACCATTTTCAAAAGGAGGAAAGACCGAATTTCTCCGACTGCCAGTTGGGGATCTTGGATTTTGGGCATCCTGCAGGGAACGCAGAGATATGAAGAGACTATCGGTAGCGGCGAAAACCGCTGATGGTGTAAGGCCATTCCAGCTCAAGGTAGCGGGACGGCGCGTGCCGAGCTCAACAAAACCGTTTTTGCCCCACTTCAAGTTTTTGTCGTTCACTTGGGTGTATTCGAACCCCTCGGTTTTGTTGTTCTTTTTAAACCGACCTTCCGCCATTGGGAAAATGGTCGGGTTGATCGGGGTCGGCAAGTTGGGCCGACCCAGTCGCGGAAACGAATAGTAGTAAGCACCGGGGACGATTTCTTCGTCGAATTTAGCTCGTTGTTTTCTAGTGTAAGACCGGTTTGTGGAATATCCCGTGAGGTTGTATTCAGAAACAAAACTGGTATGGAGATTGTAGAACAGAGAAAGGCTGTTGTCTTGGAATCCACCAAGCGGCCGTTCCAAGCCGGATGCGGGTGCTGCTCTGAGAAAAATCAACTCGGGCTTGCGTGGCTCAACTGCGATGGCGCCTTGCAGTCCGGTGACCTGAAGATACGGGAGATCAACGGGATCTGCGTTGAGTCCGACCCCTGTGACCAGGCCGGAGGTGCCCGGGGCACAAACGCCCCGAAAAAATCCAGGACGGATGTAGATGGTATCACTGCAGGCAGATAAATACGATACGCTACCATCGCCAAAAGAAACGTTGAAATCCCCGCCCTCAAAGTTGACGTTCCTTCTATCCTGCCTGTAAACCTTGTCGCTGCTGAGTGACATCGAGACCTGAGCAGCGGCTGGCAGGGCTGCAGACGCGATGACAGCTGAAACGAGCGGAAAAGAGAGGGTTTTGAATCGGTTCATGGAAATAGTTTGAAACGGGTGACTGGCTCTGACAAGAGGAATTTGAATTTGAAACTGAAAATTAGGGATTACCCTGTATTTACTTATTGGTGTATCACGCGAAGCGAGTTGGCGTCTTCAGGGGAGAGTTCCATGAACTGCCAAGGCAGACCGTGGGCGTTCAGATCGGCCATGAAGACGTCTGGATCGAGTTGCTCGATATTCCAAACCCCGGGTTTGCGCCAATGTTGCGTGAGAAGTTGTTTGGCACCGATCATCGCCGGCACACCGGTGGTGTAGGAAATGGCCTGCGAGCCGACCTCCGCGAAGCAGGCCTCGTGGTCGCAGGTGTTGTAGATGTAAATGGCCCTGGGTTTGCCGTCTTTGAGACCGGTGATCACGTTGCCAATGCAGGTGCGGCCTTTGGTGGATTGGCCTAGATCGCTTGGATTCGGTAAAACCGCTTTGAGAAACTGGAGCGGCACGATTTCGACGCCTTGGTAAATGACGGGATCGATGCGGGTCATGCCGACGTTTTGAAGGACTTCCAGGTGTTTCAAGTAATTGGGAGAGAAAGACATCCAGAATTGCGCTCGCTTGATGGTGGGGATGTGTTTCACCAGCGACTCAAGCTCCTCGTGATACATCCGGTAAATTTCGTAGGTTCCGACGCCATCGGGGCAGGTGAACGCCTGGTGCGTGGACATCGGCGCGGTTTCGACAAACTCGCCGTTTTCCCAATGGCGGCACTCTGCGGTGACCTCGCGGATGTTGATTTCCGGGTTGAAGTTGGTGGCGAAGGCCTTGCCGTGGTTGCCGCCGTTGACGTCGATGATATCGAGGGTGTGGATTTCGTCAAAGTGGTGTTTCAGCGCCCATGCGGTGTAAACATTGGTGACTCCAGGATCGAAACCAGAGCCGAGAAGGGCGGTGAGACCGGCTTTTTCAAAGCGTTCTTGGTATTGCCACTGCCAGGAATATTCGAATTTTGCGACGTCCAGTGGTTCATAATTCGCAGTATCCATGTAATCGCAGCCCGCCAGCAAGCAGGCATTCATCAGATGAAGGTCCTGGTAGGGCAGGGCGACATTGATCAGAAGTTTGGCGCCGGTCTTGCGAATGAGTGCCGCGGTTTCTTCGGCGTTGTCGGCATCCACCTTGGCGGTGGCGATGTCGCGGCCGGTGCGCATTTTTACCTCCGCTGCGATTGCGTCGCATTTTGAGAGGGTGCGGGAAGCCAGGGTGATTTCGCCGAAAACCTCTGGAACCATGGCACATTTGTGGACAACGACGCTGCCGACCCCGCCGGCTCCGATGATGAGGATTTTATTCATGATTGAAACGAGACCTGAGGAATGGGGGAATCCAAGGCCGCTGGCAAGAAATTCCCCATGAGGTTTCCAAAACTGCATGTGAATTTCCTGACAATTTTTCAGTGGCATGGCGTTTTCATCCCTGAAAGGCTAACGCCAGACGCAAAACATCCGTTCTCCATGCAAATTCATCCATCATCCTCATCTCTTCGCCGCCGTCGTGGTTTCACGCTCCTTGAAATGGTCATCGTGCTTGGCATCATTGCGATGATTCTCGGCGGCGCGATTTTCGCCATGAAAGGCATTGGCGATGCCGCCAAGCTCAAGCAGGTGGATGCGGACTTCCAAAGCTTCAGCAACGCGCTGGCGATGTATAAACTCAATGCCGGCTCGTTCCCAACCACCCAGCAAGGTCTCAAGGCTCTCACCGAAAAGCCAACCACCACGCCTGTCCCGCGCCGTTGGGTGCAGGTGATGACCAAGGTCAATCCGGATCCGTGGGGAGCCGACTATGGCTATCGTTATCCCGGTAAAAAGCGGGCCAACGATTTTGAAATGATCAGCAAGGGGCCGGATGGCCTGGATAACACCGAAGATGATCTCAGCAGTCAGGACGACTAAGCAACCGGGCGGCTTCACGCTGCTTGAAATTGTGATGGTTCTGGGCATTGCCGCGATGGTGATGGGGGGCGCTGTAGGGTTGATGATTTACTCGTCGGACGAGCGGACCTTGCGTGATGCCTCGACTCAGATCGAAATGCTTGCCAAACGTGCCCGCACCATTTCCATCCTTCAGCAAACGCCTTACGCGCTCGAATTTAGGACTGGCATGGTTCGCCTTCTGCCGCTCGCCCGCGCCGGGGCCGACGAAAAAACCGCGGCTGCAGAACGCCGCATGCTTGACGACCATGATGATGCGCGGGCCCTGGAAGACGATCGTCAGGTGGTTTTGTCCGAGGGAATGGACATCTCGATCCGGCGCTGGAATTCCGATAAATGGTTCCCCACCGGAAAAAACACCGTGCACGTCTGGCGCTTCGATCCTGATGGCCTGTGCGAGCCGGTTTCCATCCGCCTGAATATCGATGAAAGCTGGTCGGAAGACACCTACCACCCGCTCACCGCGACCATCCGCGACAGCCAACTCGAAGCCCGATGAAAAAACCAGCACATCGCCCCAAACGCGGATTTCTTCTGTTGGAGATGATTCTTGCGTTGGCGGTGTTTGGCATCGCCGCCACCGGATTTGCTGTCGCACTGAAGCAAATGGCCGATGCAGCTTCACTCGCCCAGAGTGAACTCCGCATCACTCGCATCCTCGATAGCGCCCTGGACGAAACGCTCTCACTGCCTGTCCTCGAAGAGGGCGTCACCAATACCTCCGTCGGCGACACCGGCATCGAGTTGGACACCACGATTTCCCTGCTTGAGGAACTTCAGAATGAGGAAGGACAATTTCTCCAAGAGATGTACTTGATCAACGTCACCGCCAAATGGTTTGATAGCGGCCAATGGTATGATCGCTCCGTCGAAACCTGGCGCTACGGCCGCATGTATCAGCCATGATCACCCGCCCAGCCAGACCCGGCGCCGCCGGTTTCACCTTATTCGAGCTCGTGCTGGCGATGGGGCTGCTGACGATTTTGGTGGGCATGGTTTTCAGCACCGCCCGCACCGCGCTGGCGCTCGGGAATACCATCGTCGAGACCCAGAACGAGGAGATGCTGCATCAGGCGTTTTTCCAACTCCTCAGCCAGCGTTTTTCCGCCATGCCCGGCAACACCCGCTTCGATTTGAAGGTCGAGGATTCCGCCTCACATTACATTTCCGATCTCACCCTGCAGAATGTCCCGCTCAGCTTCACTTGGGGCGGCCAAGCGCGTATCGCCAAGGCTGTCCAGCTATCGACCGTCAAGCGCCGTAGCGGTTATCTCGACATCGTCCTTAAGTATTACGAAAACGAAATCCTCGAAGATTCCGCCTCCTCCTTCGGCAGCAGTAGCGCGGCGAACGAACCTTTCGCCGAAATCATCCTGCTCGAAGACGTCGCCTACTTCGAATGGCGTGTTCTCGACGGGCGCTCAATGGAGTGGCAATACGATTGGGAACTTCAAGGTCGCTTGCCACTCCAGATCGAACTCACCTTGGCCGTCGGTGCCAAAGGTGAGGAAATCCGCCAAATCTTCTGGGTGCCGCCGAAGCAAAACCCCGAAGTCCTCATGCGCCAAATGCAGCAAGGCGGCGGCAATGGCACTGCCGAGGGCGGCGCGGGAGGCGGCGACAATCCAAACATCGTGATCCCCGCCGTCCCCGGCGGTGGCGGTGGTCCTCCCGGTGGTGGCGGCGGCCCCCCCACCATTCAAATTCCCCCGCAATGATTTTCCCAGCCTCGATGACCCGGAAATCCCGTGGTGCTGCCCTGATGGCGGTGCTCTGGCTGGTTGCGATCCTGTCGATGGCCTGCATGGCTGCCCTGCGTGTGATCTCCTTCGACATGGAACTCACCTCCGCCAAAGTCCACGGCTCGCGGGCCAGGCAGGTGGCCGAAATGGGCATTGCCATCGGCAGCAATCCAGCGGTCAAACGTTCCGATCCCATTCTCCGCCAGTTGGATGAAGAAAACGGTGAAGGCTTCGAGGTGAAAGTCATTTCCGAAGGGGGCCGCTTCAACATCAATTCGCTCATCCTCCAGGAAGACAAGGCCCTGCTCCGCTCCATCTTCATGGACTGGGGCATCGAGCTTGAGGTCGCCCAGGAAGTCGCCGACGCGCTCTCCGACTGGATCGATGCCGATGACGACGCCGCCCTCAATGGTGCGGAAAAAGATTACTACGAAAAGGAGGGCCGCATCAACCAGCCCTTCAACCGTCCGTTTTACGACATCAACGAAGTCAGCCTCGTTCGCGGCATGGAACTCGTCGAGGCCGTGCGTCCGGACTGGCGGAACTGGTTCACCATCTGGAGCAGCGGTGGCCTCGATCTCAACGAGGCGTCCGCCGAGTTGATCGCCGCCGCTGCCGAAATCACCCCTGAGCAGGCCGAGATCATCCCGGAAACCGTGCGTGGCACTGATGGCCTGCGCGATACCACCGACGATGTTCCTTTTCAAAATACCGCCGCCGCACTTGATCTTTTGGGGATGGATGCGAATGCTCGCCCCGACATTGCCCAGCGCTTCACGGTGAATGACGCCACCACCCGCATCGAAAGCATCGGCTATGCCGAAGGTGCGAAACGCAAAATCACCGTCATCGTCCGCAACCGCACCGGTAGACCGGCCCTCCTCGAACGCACTGAAGAAATCATCCCGTGAGCAAAACCACCGAAAACGTGCTTCTTATCCCCGGCGAATCCGGATGGGAAATTTGGACTGGCCAATCCGCCACCGAATTCACCCTCCACAGCGCCACCTCCATCGAGCGAGCCAGCGAGCTTCCCGATATCCCCAGCGGCGACCTGTTGTTGTTTTTTCCCGTCAAGGCCATCACCGCCGTGCCCATGCGCGTCGCGAGCGATGACGACGCACTCTTCGATGATTTCGCCACCCTCCATGCCGAGCGCCTCGGCCTTCGTCCGGACCCGATGGCCGGGCAGCTCACCGATACTTTTGTCATTGCTCGCGAAGCGGAAAACACCGCGCTGCTTTCCGTCCTGTTGCGCGTCCCCGGCGAAGGTGAAATGCCCACTCGCGGGCCGAAGAGCTTCGACATCTCGCCACGTGCTTATCCGCTCACCGCTGATTCCATCGCCGTTTGGAAAGAACTCGGCCGTTGGGTCTTTGCCATTTCCCAGCAGGGAAACCTCGTTTACTGCCAAGCAACGTCCGTCGCGTCAGGTAGCCCGGATGACAGTGTCGCCCGGGAAATCCGCTTGGCACTCATGCAGCTTTCCATGCAGGGCCTCGAAATCCATCCCTCCCGCGCCGTCCTCTGGAGTGGGATTGAAGGCATCAGCGCCACCTCACTCAGCGCGGCCTTCGGGATTCCCGTCGAAATTTCAGCCCGTCCCGCCCCGGTCATTCCATCGCCGCTCAGCAAGCTCTTGCCGGCGGACGTCCGCGCCGCCCGCCGCGAAGCCCGCAAGCGGCAGAACATCATCTTCGCCGCCGCCGCCGTGGCTTTGCTCTACCTCGGCTTGATCGGCTGGTTTGGCTACGGACTTTGGAATGACGGTAGGGAAACCAAAAACCTGCTCATCCAAGCAGAGCAGGCCGCTCCCGAGGGTGAAGCTTACTCGCTGCACATTGCCAAATGGGACGAACTCGCCCATGCCATCGAACTCACCCACTCGCCAGTCGATATCCTCAAACGCATCGCCGACTGCATCCCGCCCAACAGCGGCCTGCGCCTCCGCACTGCTGATATCAGCGCCACCGACATCAAGCTGATGGGCGAAGCCCCCCAACTCCAAGCTGTCAACACGTTCAGTCTCAAACTTTCCAAAAGCAATGACCTCGCCCAGTTCGACTGGCAAACCCCGGAGCCCAACCAGTCCACCCGCGGCTGGGAATTCGTCTTCAGTGCGGATGTTTCCTCGCCGTAATCCCAGCCTTGATTTATCCCTCCGTCACCGATAAAACTCACCCGCCCCGGCATTTATAACTCAGCGCCTGCTCCTTTCCGCCCTCATCCATGTCACCCCGCGAAAAAAAACTCATCCTCTTCTTCGGACTGGCAGGCTTTGTGATCCTCAATTTCCTCGCTTTCGGCTTCTTCAAAACCAAACGGCTTGAAGTGGACCGCGCACGCGACCTCGCCATCCAGAAATTGGAAACCGCGGAAATGTTCAGTGCCAGCCGCGAGCAAGTGACCGACCAAATGGACTGGCTTGCCGAGCACGAGCTCGAGCCCACTGCCAATCAGGACGTCCAAACCCAGCTCCAGCAATTCGCGGAGCGCGAGGCCAAGTCCACCGGGCTCACCATCAAGACCCAGAAGCCCCTTCCCACCGATGCCACCGAGGGCCGCAATTACCATCGTGCCAAACTCCAAATCACCGTCAACGGCACGGAAGAAGCACTTTACCGCTGGTTCGACCGACTCAACACTCCCGACCAATTGCGCATCGCATCACAGATCCGCCTCTCGCCCAACACTCAAGACGACACTAAAATCGACTGCACCGCCACCGTCGAGCAATGGTTCATTCCGCCGCCGCCCGCTTGATACACCGCTTCAATTCTCAAAATCTCAAATCTCAAATCTCGAATTTGAAACACTCCTTCTCCATCCTCATCTGCGCCGCCCTCCTCACCGGTTGGAGCGTGGCGCAAACGCCTAAAAAGGCACCCCTTTCCAAATACACCACGCTTTGGACCAATTCCCCATTCACCTCCAAGCCACCACCACCTGAGGCCGGTCCGGAGAGCAATCCGCTCGATGACTACGCGTTGGCCGGAGTCTCCCCGATCAGCGGCGGCTACCGCGTCACCTTGATCCACAAGAAAAACCCGGACGAGCGCATCACCGTTGATACCGACAATCCAAGGTCAGAGTTTAAAGTCGTCAGCGTCTCACGCAAGCCTGGCGACCCGCTCGGCACCACTGTCACGCTGACCAAAGGAAATATCAAAGGCACCGTAAGCTATGAAGAAAAGCTGCTCACCCTTGTCGCCGCGCCCCAGACGGCCAAGCCACCGGGCGTGCCGATCCCCGGCCAAGCGGTTGTGCCACCGGGCGCACCGGTGCCTCAGCGCCAACCGCGGCCACGCGTCGTCCCGCCGCCGCCTGCGGCCCAGCCCGGACAGCCCCAAATCCAGCAAGGCCAGCCAGCGCAGCAAAATCTCCAGCGCCCGGAGCGCCGTCGCAATTAATTCTCCAATCTGAAATTCCCACCTTTTCCATGTCAGTTCCACGCTCCATTGCCTTCTTATTCTTCGGCCTCGCCGCCGCTTCCGCCCAGGAACCTGTCGAAGCACCGGCCGTTCCCGTCGTGCCGCCTGGCGTGCCGGTTCCCGGTGCCGCACCCGCTCCCGCCGCAGGTGCGCCTGCCGCCAACGCTCCGGCCGCGCTGCCCGATGCCAATCTGGCGGCGACCGAAATCACCGAGCCGATCGAAGAACCGAAGCTCAGCGGTGATGCCCTCGCCGCGCTCTACGGGAAATACACCGGCCGCCGCGTGATCGTGTCCAGCGCCGCCTCCACCGCCGAGTTCCGTTTCATCCAGGACGCCTCGCCCAAGAACCCTCTCACCTATGGCGAAGCGGCGGAATTGCTGAAAATTGCCGCCACCATCGAGAACTTCGTATTCGTCCCGGATGCCCAGTATCCCAATCTCGACATCCTCACCCTTTCCACCAGCGGCATCCGCCCAACCGGTCGCGGCGTCGATGTTTACAACGAAAACTCCATCCTTCCCGAAGGCGATGCCGTGATCTCCTATGTGATGAGCCTCAACTACATCAAACCGGCTGAAGCGGTGAACACCTTCACCCAGATCATCGGCCAGTTCGGGGCCTTCGGCTCCATCGCCCCGGTGCCCAATGCCGCCGCCGTCGTCATCACCGAAAACACCTCGCTCATCCGCAAGCTCATCGATCTGAAAAAGGAAATCGACAAACCATCATCACAAGTCGGCACCCGCTTCATCAAAGTCCAATACGCCGACGTCACCGAGATCGCCACCACGCTCACCGAGCTGCTCACCGCCCAACAAACCGCTCAGACCACCGCCGGGATCCAGCGCGCCGACAACAACCCCGCAGCTCCTCCTGGAGGTGTCCCCGGTGCCGCTGGCGGTCAGTCGTCCGGCAGCGGCGAGTCCACTCCCGTACAAATCATCCCGGATCCGCGCACCAACCGGATTTTTGCCATGGGCCGCCCGGTCGATCTGCTTTTCGTTGAAGGCCTCGTCCGCGAGTTTGATATCGAAACCAGCGAGAAAAACTTCCTTCGCCGCAAACTCCGCTTCCTCACGGTTTCCGAGTTCCTGCCCATCGCCGGCGATGCTCTCACCCGCGCTTTTTCCGGCACTGGCGACTCAGGTGGCGCCAGCAGCCAGGGCGGTGCCCAAGGCGGCCGCACCACACAAGCTTCCAACACCGGCAGTTCGCGCCAATCCGGCAGCAGCAGCCGTTCCGGTAATACCGGCAGTAGCACCAACTTTGGCGGTAGCTTCGGTGGAAGTTCCGGCGGCGGCGGCGGTGGCGGCGGCGGGGGTGCTGGTGGCGCGCTCAGCGACCCTACCGTCTCCTCGGCTCCTGAATCAGTCCTCGTCGGCCGCACCCTGCTCGTCGCCGATAACATCACCAACTCCATCGTCGTCCAAGGCCCTCCTTCCGGACTTGAGATCATCGAACGCCTGCTTGATCAGATCGACGTCAAACCGGATCAGGTCATGATTTCCACCGTCATCGGCCAGCTCACCCTCAATGACAGCAAGGAATTCGGAGTGAACTATTTGTTCAACGACGGCGACACGGCCATCGGCGGCGGCGGTGGCAGCGGCGTGACTATTCCTCAGGTGGCCGGGGCCATATCCAGGTTCCCCGAGTTTGATCTAAGCTCGGTGACTGGCAGCGGGCTGCGCGGCATCGGCACCGTGGGCAATCTCGGAGTTTACCTCAAGGCCCTCCAGTCCAAAACCGACTTTACCGTGCTCTCCAGACCCAGCATTTTTACCTCGAATAATCAAAAAGGTACTATCTCCAGTGGTGAGCGCATTGCCATCCCCACCAGCAACAACAATTTCAGCGGCGGCGGCTCCAGCACCAACATCGAATACCAAGACGTCGTGCTAAAGCTTGAGGTTATCCCATTGGTGAATTCCGACAATGAAATCACCATGAAAATCGCCCTGCTCAATGATGAGCAGAACGGCAACCAAGTCATCGCAGGTGGCGGTAGCAACGGCGACGATCTCGTTGTGCCCCGCATTTCCACCCGGGAAATCCTTACCACCGCCACGGTCCCCAATGGGCAGACCATTGTCCTCGGCGGTCTCATCGTCGGCCGCAACAATCAGGAGAAAAGCGGGATTCCGATTCTCAGCGATATTCCTTACCTTGGAAAACTTTTCTCCACCACCACCAACAACAAGGACCGCAGCGAGTTGATGGTCTTTATCCAACCCTCCATTGTGAGCAACGATCGTTCGCTCTACGCCGTGCAGACCGACATGGATTCCCGCTACAAGGTTTCTGAGGATACCCGCACCATGGCTGACGGTCCGGGGGTGCTTCCGCCCGTCGATGCCATCCCGGAGCAGAAAGGGGCCGCTGGCAATTTCACCACCAGCACCACGACCTTTGAATCAACGGCGCCAGCCGGCAAAAAGAAGCCCGCCTTCCGCCCCATCCACCGTCGATAAATCATTCCGGGTTTTTGAAATTTTTTTGAACACCGCCAACACCCGGGAGTCCAATCCCGTGAAGACCGCAACGAAAGTTCGTGTTTTCATGTAAGGGTGAACAGCAGTTGTCTGCCTCATACGGATCGCGCTTAAAACCGCGGGTGTGTTGAAGTTGATCAGCTTGGCCGTCGGAGTGGGTGCTCCGGCGGCCTTTTTTTTGCCCAATTTTCTCATCAGCCAAAGGCATTTTCGCGCCACCCTACTCGTTCATGGGGATTGCATTTCCCGAAAAACTGACTTAGTTGCCGGTTCCCAAATCGCCTGCCAATGATCCCGATACGAATTTTTGCCCAGATTGTCGCCGCCGCCGCCACGCTTTTACTGGCAAATTGCGCCAACCAGAAGCCTGTCGAACAAGCCACCAAAGATGGCAAGCCGGTCAATCCTTACCCGGCCGGAACCTATGAGCATTTCAAGGCGGAGCCCACCTATCCCAAGACCCACAGTGTTTGGAAAAATGAAGAACTGCTTTCCCTCACCCATGCGGAGAATTCCTCGATCAAGATCAATCTGGTCACGCAGCGGGGATTTCTCATGAACGGCGACGAAGTGGTGTTGGACTACCCGATTTGCTCCGGCACCAAGAGCAGTCCCACTCCGGCCGGCACTTTTTACATCCTCGAAAAAATCGTGGATAAAAAGTCCAACAAGTATGGTAAAATCTACAACGCCGGGGGCAGCGTGGTGAACAGCGATGCCGATTCCACTTTGGATCCGATTCCCGAAGGCGGCAAGTTTGAGGGGGCTCCCATGCGCTATTGGATGCGCCTGACCAATGACGGCGTGGGCCACCACATTGGCCCAGTCCGCCGTTATCCGGCATCTCACGCCTGCGTTCGCGGGCCGAGTGGCACCATCCCAGTCGTCTATTCGAAGGTGAAAACCGGCACCCGTGTCATCATCGAGTGAACGATTGCAGGTTTTAAAAAGAGCCCGGACGCTTGCACGTCCGGGCCCTTTTCATTTCAAAGTTAAAAGCCTTCAGGCGCTCATTCGTCGTCTTTGATGAACTTTTCGTGACCGGCTTTTTTCTGGGACTTCAGGTCGTCCACGATCTTCGCCACGTCATCGATCTTGCCGTTGAGGAACGCATCTTCGACCTCACAAAGCGAAACTAACAATTTGGCCATCATTTTGCGGAATTCGACCGCAGCCTTCTCCTTGTCCGGCCCTTCCGGCATTTCCTTGATCACGGTGGGCGTTTCCGCCACCGATTTCATCACTGCCAACTGGGCGTCGCGTGCTTGCGCCGCACCTTTCGCCGGATCGGTTTCACGGCGGAAGCCTTTGTAGGCATCGTTCATGGCTTCCATTTGTAGGCCCAGTGGAGTGTCATCCGCCTTGGCGGGCACCCACATCAAACCCACCGTGCATCCCATCAGAAGAAATAAATGTTTTTTCATACGAAGGAAATACGAACCAATTCGCCACACCTTTCCAATTGGAAAATTTCCGTTTGTTTCTCGGGGTTTTCACCGCTTGAAAACATGCGGCACTGAGGTGATGCCGGACCATCCGGGTGTTGATTCCGGCTGGGGTGGTCGCACGGTTGGCCGGTTGCGACTAAGAGTGAAATCACTTTGATCGGTGGAAAAATTTCCCCGTTTTCCAATGGGTTTTTCATTTGCGATGCGACGGATGAAGGATAGTCTCACCGCATGAATTTTGAAATCCTCTCGCAAGTCGGAGCCGCTCCCGGTGGTTTTTCCATGACCTACATTCTCATCATCGGCGTCTCGATGTTGGCCAGTGTGCTGATCAGCAGCACGTTGAAGCGCCGTTTCAACGAGTATTCCCAAATCCCAATCTCGATGACCGGTGCCCAAGTCGCTGAGGCGATGCTCCGTCAGAGCGGGATCACGGACGTCAGGGTCATCAGCACACCCGGCCAACTCACCGACCACTACGATCCGACGAAAAAAACCGTGAACTTGAGCGAAGGTGTTTACGGCATGAACTCTGTCGCCGCCGCCGCCGTCGCCGCGCACGAATGCGGCCACGCAGTGCAGCACCAACAAGCGTACGTCTGGCTCGGGCTCCGCTCGAAGATGGTGCCCGCCGTGCAGTTCTCTAGCAAGATGCTCAACTACATCATGATCGCCAGCTTGCTCGGCGTCGGCCTGATGGGCAACATGACCTTCCTCTGGCTTTGGATCGGTCTCTTCGCCGTCACCACCTTGTTTTCGTTCGTCACCCTGCCGGTGGAATTTGACGCCAGCCGCCGCGCGCTCGTCTGGATGGAAAGCAGCGGCATCGCCACCAGCATCGAACACGACCGCGCCAAAAACGCGCTCTTCTGGGCCGCCATGACCTACGTCGCTGCCGCCATCGGCTCACTCGCCCAGCTGCTCTACTTCCTCATGATGGCCCTAGGCCGCCGCGACTGACGCCCACTTGCCGGGACCAAGATCCACCACGACAAAATCCAATCATTTCGCGGCAAACCGTTACTCACCATCGACCGGTAAATCGGTAAAAAGCTGGGGGAACCAAGCGTTTAACACCTTGTGCGGGAAGGCGATGCGCAGCGGCCCTTTCTCGCTGGACGAGGAGATCAGCCCCTCGTCGAGGGCGCGGCGGATGATGACTCGGTCGGCGGTCCTCTTCACGATCCGGGAAATCCTCTCGCAAGGCCTTCTCCATTTCGCGGGGCAGGGTCTTGTGGCCTTCAATGAGGTTGGAATAATAGGAGTTCATTTCCCGCACCAAGGTTGCCACCCCGGCGCGGACCGCCTTGCTTGGCAAGGTCGCCGCCAGCTCTCCGGATTTGCGGAAAATTTCCACGCTCAACTCCGCGAGCTCTCCGCAGCCACTCGTTGGCAGCACGGGTTCCATGGAGGAAATGTGACGAAAAATGGGGAGTTCTTGTGGCAATTACGATGATTTTTTCGGCAATCATTAAAGCCTACAAATCACTGAATTTCAATATTTTAACTTATATTCGTGCCATTCTTATCAAGAAAACCGTCGATCTTTTCGACGATCTTAAGTCAAGGTTCCTAGCGGCGTGCCACCGCCCTTTTCATGAAAATCCTCCTTGAGCGCCTTACTTTGAACGCTTACAAATTCACTCATGCAAGCGACTCTTACTTCCAAAGGGCAAATCACCATTCCAGTTCATCTCCGCAACCGGCTCCACCTTAAGCCGGGCGACATTCTCGAATTCGATGAAACAGCCCCCTTTATCAAAGCCACCAGGACCATCCCCACCGAGGCTTGGCAGCAATTTGGGAAGGCCGCGACGGATCCATGGGGTGACATGAGCGTCCTTGAAATCATGGATGAACTGCGCGGCCCCGTCGCGCTACCTGCTCCAGAGTTCCCTTGAATCGTCCTCGCCATGCGCACCGCCCTCGACAGTTCAGTCCTCCTCCTTCTTTCCCGTAAACAACCCGGCTGGGAGTTATGGCGGGATCGCCTCCAGACCGCCGCCAGCGAAGGCCAACTGCTCCTTTCTCCCATCGCCTTTGCGGAGTTTTCCATCGCCTATCCCGATGTGGAAGCGGCTCAGGCAGATTTGGATCTTCTCCACGTCTTCTACGATCCCATCACCCCTGCGGCCGCCTACCTCGCCGGCCAGATTTTCCTGCGCTACCGGCGCAACGGCGGGCCACGCCTGAACCTCATCCCGGACTTTCTCATTGCCGCTCACGCCAGCGTCCAGGCAGACCGCCTCGCCGCCCTTGACCGTGGCTACCTCCGCTCTTACTTTCCCAGCTTGGCGCTGTTGGATGACGGATGATGAGCTGGCGGACATCGTCTGTTCATCCCTCCATCCAGCGGTCCAAGGCGTATTCAAGATCCTCGGAGCGTTTGACGTTGAGTGACTCGGTCGCGGCGATGGTGACGCGTTTTCCCGCGCTGTTTTGGAAATGCAGGAGCACCGGCGTGGCTCCGGGATGCGAGCGCAGGGTGTCGAGGATCTCGTTCAAATCGCGCTCACTGTGGCGGGTGGTCCAGAGCATGAGTTCGAGCGGTCCCTTGCTGTTAGCCGCGGCTTGTTTGGCTTTCAATTCACCAAGTTCATAGCCTGTCAGGCGGCGGCCGCCGGTGCGGTCGTCCACTTGCACCGCGCATTTGAGTTTGATGATTTTCCCGACTTCCAACAATCCCGCGTCGCGGGCGGGGACGAAGGTTTCGCCCCACAGCATGATTTCGCTGCTGCCGGTGAAGTCTTCGAGAATGAGCACACCGAAGGGTTTGCCGGTCTTGGTGATCTTGGATTCGAGACTGCGGACCATGCCGGCGAACGGGTAGCGATCCCGCGGGTTGGCGAGGTCGAGATCGTCCACCAGGCCGAGGCGGCGGTAGCGGTCGGAATCGATGACCTTGCGGAACTTGTCGAGCGGGTGGCCGGTGACGTAGAATCCTAACAACTCCTTTTCATGGGCGAGGCGCTCGTCTTTGGTCCATTCTTCGGTCGTCACTTCGCTGCGGCGCTTCTTCTCGACCGGCGCGGGTGGGGCGAACTCGATGGAATCAAACATCGAAACCTGGCCTGAAGCGCGGTCTTTTTGGGCGGATGAGGCGGAGGCGACGACTTGTTCGAGGCGGGCAAACATGCCAGCGCGGGTCTCGCCAGTCCAGTCGAGCGCGCCGGCTTTGACCAGGTTTTCGAGGATGCGTTTGTTCACCACCTTCGAATCGAGGCGCGAGGAAAAATCATCGAGTGAGGTGAACTTGCCGTTTTTCCCGCGTTCGGCGATGGCGGCGGCCATCGCGCCCTCGCCGCAGTTTTTGATCGCGGCGAGGCCGTAGCGCACGCCTTTGCTGCCGGTGGGCGTGACTTCCGGGGAGAAGCGGAGTTGTGAGGAATTCAAATCCGGAGGCAGGATTTCAATGCCCATGCGATGGCATTCGGAAACGAAGACGCCGATTTTGTCGGTGTTGTGGATTTCGTTGGAAAGCAGGCCTGCTAGAAACTCCACCCCGTGGTTTGCCTTCAGATAGGCGGTCCAATACGAAATGTGGCCATAACAGGCGGAGTGGGATTTGTTGAATCCGTAACCGGCGAACATCTCGATCTTTTCGAAAATCTGGTTGGCGAGTTTTTCGCCGATGCCATTGGTCCGTGCCGCGCCTTCGACGAATTTGCCACGCTCTTCGGCCATCTTCTTCGGGTCCTTTTTGCCCATCGCGCGGCGCAGCAGGTCGGCACCGCCGAGGGTGTATCCGGCGAGCAGTTTGGCGGCGTTCTGCACCTGCTCCTGATAGATCATGACGCCGTAGGTCTTGCCGCAGACTTCTTCCAACAGGGGATGTTCGTAAAACGGCTTCTTGCCCTTTTTGACGTCGAGCATTTGGTCGATGAATTGCATCGCTCCCGGCCGATAGACGGCGATCAAGTCGATGATGTCATCAATACTGTTGATATCATACTTGCGGCAGGTTTCCACCATGCCGCCGGATTCCAACTGGAACACACCCATCGTCTCACCGCGGTTGAGGATCTTGAACGTCTCCTGATCATCGAGCGGGACATTTTCAATCGTGAATCCGGGCGTGTGTTTGCGGATATGTTCGACGGCGTCCTGGATCACGGTGAGGTTTTTCAACCCGAGGAAGTCCATCTTCAGCAGGCCGACCTCGGTGATGGCACCCATGTCATACTGGGTGACGACTTCACCTTCGTTGCCGCGTGTTAGAGGAACGTGTTCGTCGAGCGGGCGGTCGCCGATGACCACGCCGGCGGCGTGCACGCCGACGTTGCGGTTGATGCCTTCCAGCTTGAGCGCGTAGTCCCAGAGCTCGCGATAGGTGGAGCTGCTTTCGATGAGCTCCTTGAGCTCGGGCTTGCTGTCCCACTCGCTCTTCAGGCTGACGCCGGGTTTCGCCTCAATCATTTTGGCGATGCGATCGGCCTCGCCGTAGGAAATTCCCATCACGCGGGAAACGTCGCGCAGCACGCTCTTGGCACCCATCGTGCCATAGGTGATGATGTGCGAGACGCTGCGCTCACCGTATTTTTTTCGAACGTAATCGATCACTTCGACGCGGCGGCTCTGGCAGAAATCGATATCGACGTCGGGCGGGCTGACACGTTCCGGGTTGAGGAATCGTTCGAAAAGCAGGCCGAAGCGCATCGGGCAGATGTCGGTGATGCCCATGGCGTAGGATGCCAGCGAGCCCGCCGCCGATCCACGGCCGGGGCCGACCGGGATGTTGTTGTCGCGCGCCCATTGGATGAAGTCGGCGGTGATGAGGAAGTACGATGCGAACCCGAGTTTGTTGATGGTATCGACCTCGTATTTCAAACGGGTCGCGATTTCTTCGGACTCGGCCTTTTCCACGCCGTAGCGCTTCACCAAGCCGTCGCGGCAGACTTTCATCAGGTATTCCTCGCGCGGGCTGCCATCGGGCGTGCCGAATTGAGGATATTTTTCGGATGAGGTGGAATCGAGTTTGATTTCGACGTTGCAGCGTGCGGCGATTTCCAGGGTGGCGTCGCAGGCGCCGGGCACGTCTTCGAAGAGCGCGCGCATTTCCTCCGCGGTTTTGAAATGCACCTCCGGGGTGTAGCGCATCCGGTTTTCATCGATGACCAGGTGCCCGGTGCCGATGCAGATCATCACGTCGTGCGCTTCGTGGTCCTCGCGGTTGAGGAAATGCACGTCATTGGCGGCGACGGCTTTGAGCCCGAATTCCTTGGCGAGTTTCAGCAGGCCGGGAGTGACGCGGCGTTGGGGTTCCAGGCCGTGGTTGTGGATTTCCACGTAAACATTTTCCCGGCCGTAGATCTCGACGAGTTCGGCCAATGTTTCGCGGGCCTTGTCCTCGTCGCCGGTGAGCAGCCACTCGTTGACCGGGCCGGAGATGCAACCGGTGAGGCAGATGATGCCCTTGGAATACTCCCTCAGCGCCGCGCGGTCCACCCGCGGGTGGCCGTAGTAGAGACCTTCGAGGTGGCCTTTGGTGACCAGCTTGCTGAGGTTGTTCCAGCCCTCGTTGGTTTCCGCGAGCAGGGTCAGGTGGGTCGCACGCTTGCGGCTGACCTGCTCCTTTTTGTCCTCCATGGCGAAGGGCGCGAGGTAAATTTCGCAACCGAAGATCGGCTTCACCTTGTGCTTGAGGCAACTTTGGTAAAATTCGATCGCTCCGTAGAGGTTGCCGTGGTCGGTGATGGCGACGGCGGGCATGCCGAGATCGGCGGCGCGTTTGGCCAGATCCTTGGTGCGGATCATGCCGTCAAGCAGGGAGAATTCGGTGTGAAGGTGAAGGTGGACGAAGGAATCGGACATCGGGCGACGCGACTTTAGCGAGCCAACGCCGGAGGGCAAGCGGCGGGTCAGGGAATGTCGAGCTTGCCCGCGGATTTGGGGGGGGATTGGGATTGGGGATTTGATATCTTAGATATAAAATATAATAATGACTTTTGGAGGGCGGGTTGAGAGGGTTTGCCTAAAGAGGAAAATGGAAAGATCGCCAAAACGTGGCAAGTGACGTAATAGCAGAGTCATGGATGCTCCGGTGACCGTGATTTCCGCTAACCCTAGGAGTGAGACAAAAACTCCCGCTCAATATTCATTTGGAATCTGGCCGGACACCCCGGGCGGGCGTTTTTACGCCGAGTGGGACGACCAGGCTCCTGTCACTCGGGAGGGGCAGTTGATCTTCTTCCTCCAGTTCCTCGTCACAATGCTCGATGAATATGCCAACCTGCGCGAATTCTGCGTGGGCAACAACAAAGGTTTCGAAGAGCCGTTTTACCTCAACCGCCCGCGCACTTCGGGGGATTTGCATGGCCAGTCGCCCATGCTCTGGACGGCCAGCGCGCCGGCTCCGTTAACCCGGGTGGTGTAATCCATTTGGGCTAATTGCGGGTTGTCTATTTCCGGAACATATTCATACCGATGAAAGCAAAAACCTCCCACCGCCCGCATCTTCAGACTTCAAAGGGATTTACCCTCACCGAGCTTCTGGTGGTGATCTCCATCATTGTGGTGCTTGCCGCAGTTGGGTTTCCCACAATGAGCAAGCTGCGCGCGTCCGCCGACCGGACCAGTTGCATCCAGCAATTGAGGGAATGGGGGATTATCATGGGTTCCTATGCAGGTGAGAATACGGGTAAGGTCGAGTGGTCACGTTGGGAACCAATAGGCACGGACCCGACTAAGGTTTCGGTCTATCTTCCCTACATGACTTCGACTTCCGTGGATGTGACGACGAAAAGTGACGGTGGCTCCTACGATAAACTTCTCAAGATGCGGAATTGCCCGACCACCAAGTGGGATAAATTGAAGACAAACGGACCCGTGACCTATGCAATGATCCGGCCAAATCCCGTGGCTTCCTTGGTATCAGAGACATTTCTCTCGAAAATTTCCAGGCCTTCGCGCTTCATACTAATGACTGAGTCATTGGGTTCAGCCAACGGCACCCTGAATAGTGCAGGTGACTTCAGCACTCACGTCAAGCCTCTCACTCTGAAGGGTTCGAACCTCAGGCACAACAATGCAACCATTAACTCACTCATGGGGGATTTTTCGGTCAGCACAATGACTTGGAAAGAAATCGAAAAGGGTCTGAGTTACTGGACGACTTATTGAACAACACGAGGTGCAATCAGTTGGCCCGCAGGCTCCGAGGAGAAATTCCCCGGAGCCTGTTGCTTTTGACCCGCTTGCTCAGGCGCTGGCTGGGAGGAAAGTGGCTTCCCGGCCTGGCAGACGACGTCGAGTTTCTCCCAAGTGGATGATAATCCACCATTTTGCACCGATGGCAGAAAAACGCCATTCGCTTCGCCACGTCCGCTCCGCTCAAAGGTGCTCAGCAAGCGCGCTCATTTTCTTTTTTACGAATTGCAGGATACGTATGGCGGCTGCTCCAAGGGACATCGCGGCGGGCATCAACCCCCCTAACCCCGATGGGTCATTGACGGCTACGGTCACGTGCCGCAGATTTACGGAAGACTTTCCACTCATGCAACATTCGCCCACAATTCTGATGTCCGTATGAATGGCTCTCGCATTCTCTCGGGGCTGAGTAGCGGAGGCTATTGTCGGTAAATTCGAGGGTGCCACACCGGCGGAATGGTCGTCCCTCCTCGCCAAGTCCGTGATGGCCCGCCTCGACCGCTCCCAATTTGAGGACGGTTCCCCGACGGCGCGGTGGGACTACACCAGCAAACTTTTCGGTCATGCGCTTTGCGAGTTCGGTCTCATCCGCGGCCAGAAACAAATCGCGCAGCATGGTGCGGAGGTCATCACTTCGTTCGTACAAGCGGATGAATCGCCATCCATACGATCCGCCGTCAAGTCTGTTACGGTAACCCACTCGGGTTATTGCTGTGGTCGTGAGGAGATCATTGAATCCGTTCGAGTGATTCTAAATCACTCCACCCGCATTCTAAAATCCCATAGACCCATGAAATCCAAATTCTTCAACTTGCTGTTGGTCTCTTCCGTCGCCCTGAGTTTTTCAAACATCGCTCAGGCGCAGGTCATCAAGGCAAACAACACTGCGGATCTGTTCTCCGGAGACTCTTGGACTGGTAGCGTCGCTCCCGGTTCGACAGGTATCGCCACTTGGGACAACACGGTCACCGCCGCCAATTCCAGCACCTTGGGGACAACCGCAACTTGGTTAGGGATCAAGATTGCTGATCCAACCGGTAATGTAAGCATCAATGTGGCTACAGGACGCGCCCTTAGCATGGGAGCAAGTGGTATCGACCTGAGCACCGCCACCTCTGACCTCACAGTGGGTGGAAACGGTCTCCTACGCCCGACGGGGAGCAGTACGTCAGACTACAACGTTGCCTCCGGGCGTATCCTGACACTCAATTCCACATTCCAGGCGACCAGCGGGACAACTACCGTCCGATTCAACGGCGCGGGAACCGTCAACATCAACAAGCTGGGCGGAACGCCAGCATCTGCAACTAGCCTGATTCTTTCCAACACGGGTAGTGGGACGGTCAATTACGGCGGATCCGCCATTTCCGGAGTCTTTCAGATCAACGCCACCGGTGCGGGATCCTCTGTGGTCGTGAACGGTCCTTCTTTGACAGTCAGTCAGGGTTCGTTCATCGGATCGGGCTCGGCTGCCGCAGGCAAACTAGAACTCCAAAGTGGCTCGCTCAACTACAACGCTGGAGTCACGCTGGGAAATACAGATGGAAACTTATTGAAAGTGAGTGGCGGTACGTTCACGGCTACAAACGTGTCAATCGGCCGCACTAGCAACCCGGGCCAGACAACAAATGCCTCCCTCACTTCAGGATTCGTTGTGACCGGTGGAACCGCTACGCTTTCGGGGAACCTGACCGTTGGTACATTTAATAGCTCCGCAACTTCCCGCGTCGACGGTGGTGCCGTAACCATTGGCGGCACGGCAATTGTCGGAAACACTACCAACACGCGCTGGAATACCCTCCAAGTTAGCAGCGGGACCCTGGATGTCAATGGAGCCGATGGGGTCCAACTCAGCACCAACACCGCTTTCGCCAATCTTTCCCAAGTCCGCCTCACCGGCGGCACCACCACCATCGAGGCGATCAGATACGGCGTCGCGACATCCTTTGCAGGAAGCCGTGGCGATGTCATCGTCAACAACGGCGCGGCCCTTTACGTGGGCAGCGGCGGAGTATCCGTGGTTTCCGGAAATACATACACCTCCAACTTCAGCCTCACTGGAGCGACTCTCGGTGCGAAAGCCAACTGGAGCACGTCCGTGCCCATCGCGCTTTCAGGAAACGCCACAATCAAAGCCGCTGATGTGACTGACACATCATTCAACATCAACCTGAATGGCCAGCTTTCGGGCTCGGGAGCGAACTTGATTAAAACCGGTGGTGGGACTCTCACGCTTGGGACCTCGAACTCCTATTCCGGCGCCACCACCATCAGCGCAGGTTCCCTTGCTCTTGATGGCAGCGGCTCCATCGCCAGCAGCCCCACCATCATCAACAACGGCAATTTCAACGTTTCCGCAGTGACCGGTGGCTTCAGCCTGGCATCCACCCAGACCCTCTCCGGCAGCGGCACCGTGACGGGCGCGATGACGGTGGCCGGCACCCTCTCTCCCGGCAACAGCCCGGGCACGCTTACCACGGGCGACCAGACTTGGTCGAACGGCGGAGACTACAATTGGCAGGTTCTGGATGCCACTGGCAGTGCTGGCACCGGCTTCGACACCATCGCGGTCACTGGCACTCTGGATCTATCCTCTCTCACGGCCGGCCAGTTCGGCATCAACCTTTGGAGTCTCAGCGCCATCGGCCCTGATGTGAGCGGAAATGCCGGCAACTTTAACAATCTACTGACCCAGTCATGGATCATCCTGACCACAACAGGCGGCATCACCGGGTTCGACGCGGCGGATTTCCTGATCAACGTGGGCGCGAACAATGGAACGGGTGGATTTAGTAACGTCCTTGATGCCGGTGGAGCGTTCTCGCTCGGCTCGACCGGAAGCAACCTGGTGCTCACCTACGCGGTCATTCCCGAACCAAGTGCCGCGCTCCTCGGCGGGTTTGGACTGCTCGCGCTACTGCGCCGCCGTCGGCGCGACTGACATCCATGCATCAGGAGTGCCCGGGTATCCATTTTATCACACTTTGCCCGGACAACCGGGTTGGGCATTGTGAGGGTGGCGTCCGTTAATGGGTTTTCGGACGCCGCCCGAAGCGTTTAATGCTTGGAACCCTTGACCCACGCAAATCCCTCTGCATCGAATCACAACTTGCCAGGACGTCTGGCGTGGAGATATTTCAAAAGTAAAACCCAAATGTTCCGATCCTTTTTCCACGCAGCAGTCCTTTTGGCGACAGCCGGGATGATCCACGCCAATGATGCCGGAGGGGGAAGCCCCGGGGTTGGCGCGAACGTCACGCTTTCCTCAACCACCAACACCGTCACGCTTTCCAATGGCGTCATCACGGCGGTGATCCAGAAGAGCTCGGGCAAGGTTTCATCCTATCTGCACAATGGCACGCAGATGGTCGATCCCGCGAACCCGATCTATTACAGCATGGATGGCGGGGCCAACTACGAGCAGCCCTCGAACTGCGTTTACAGCGTCACCACCCAGACCACCGACATGGTGGATGTTTCCTTCAAACGCACGTGGAACGCCACCTCCGGCTACAAGCACGTTTTCGACATCGAGCTCCACTATGTCCTGCGCCGTGGCGATACCGGCATTTATGCCTACGCCATCCTCGATCATCCGGCGTCTTATCCCGCCACCTCCGTCGGCGAGTGGCGCATCGTTTGGAAGCTTCCTCGGACCTCCACCACCTTTCATTTCGAGCGTGCCTATATCGATGACCTCCGGAACTGGGAGATGCCATCCTACTATGACTATCAGAACGCGTCGTCCACCTCCATTGCCGAGATCGTTAAACTCAACACCGGCATCATGGCCGGGAAATACGATGGGAAATACTCCTACGCCGCCCGCTATTACGACATCGGCACGTGGGGACATACCAGCAAAATTTCGAAGAAGGGCGTGTGGTTCACGCTCGGGGGCCACGACTATTTCAACGACGGCCCCACCCACCAAGACCTGACATCGTCGGAGAGTTACATCCTGATGCACTTCGGGCGGAATCACTTCGGAGGTTCCGGCACCAATGTCGCCGCTGGGGAAGCATGGCGGAAAATGTATGGCCCGTTCCTGCTTTATTGCAATGCAACCACTGCCACTACCAATCCCGGCGATGTCCTGTGGGCGGATGCCAAGGCTCAAGTGGAAGCCGAAAAATCCGCGTGGCCTTACAGTTGGCTGGTCAATGCCGACCACCCTGCGGCGGCGAATCGTGGCACGGTGACGGGACGGCTTCTCATCACCGATCCGCTCAAGCCCGCAATCACCGGTGCCAATGCCATGGTAGGCCTCGCCGCCCCCCAGGAAACTCATGGCAACTGGCAGCAGCAAAGCAAGGGCTACCAATACTGGGCCCGCGCCGATGCGGCGGGAAATTTTAACATTCCCGCCGTGCGGCCGGGGACTTATACGCTCTATGCCTATACCGATGGCGTGGTCGGCGAATTTTCGAAAACCGGCGTCACCGTCACCGCTGGTGGCACCAACGCCCAGGGCAACATCGCTTGGAACGTCGTCCACCCCGGGACCAGCATCGCGTGGGAAATCGGCGTGCCGGACCGCACGGCGAAGGAGTTCAAGCATGGCAACGATTACTTCACGCCTTTTCTCTGGGATGTGTATCCCAATGAATTCCCGAATCCGCTGGTTTATAACGTCGGCACCAGCAATCCGGCCACGGATTGGAACTATGTTCACAGCAACTACAAAGGCGCCACAGCTGGTACCACCACCGGTTGGAACTGGGATGTGAATTTCAACCTGCCAGCTGTTCCCCGCAGCGGGAATGCCACGCTCACGGTTGCCTTCGCCGGTGCGCAATATGCCCGCCTTTTCCTCTACCTAAATGGAGAAACTACTTCCTTCACCAGGCTCTCTCCCACGATTCAAGGCGGCAACACGCTGCTGCGGCAGGGGATTCATGCGAAATACTCGTATGTCGATGTGGCCATCCCGGTTTCCCGGTTGAGGCTTGGCTCGAATACCTTTCGCTTCGCCTACGGTGGCGATCCTGGATTCTCGAGTCATGTGATGTATGATTACCTCCGACTGGAGTTGCCGGACTTCCCGCCGCCACCACCGGATTCCGGTCGTTCCATTGTCTGGGTGGGCGGGACCACTTCCGCAGCCAATACATGGGACGGCGGGACCACCAATTCGTTTCGCTTCAATTCTGCTCCCACCGCATTCGGACAAGGCGATGCGGTGAACTTCGACGCCACCGGATCCAATACTACCAGCATCACACTCGCCCAGACGGTCCAGCCGAACTCCGTCACCTTCTCCGGCTTGAAAAATTTCAACCTGACGGGAACAGGCGATCTCTCCGGGCCAATGTCGCTCTACAAGACCGGCGCGTCCACCCTCACGATCAGTCAGGCCAATACCTATGCCGGCATCACCTCGATCACCGGTGGGGTTGTCTCACTTGCAAATGACATCGCCAACGCAGACGGGTTCGGCACCAGCGACGTCATCCTGTCAAACAGCACGCTGAGAATGTTCTCAAGTTCATCCACCAGCCAAACTTCATTCTGGAACATCGATGTTCCCGGCGGCTCCATCGGAACGCTTGAAACCGACTGGCGCTGCGAACTCCGGGGCAAGCTCACCGGCAGTGGCACCTTCCGCTACCGGCTCCTAAGCGGCGCTGTCCGGTCGTCGATCTTTGGAAACTGGTCGGCATTCTCGGGAAGTATTGAAGCCAGCGCGATCTCTGGCAGCGCGGATTTCAGGATTTCGCCTGATTATAATTGGCCCGGCATTCCTGCTGCGGCACTCTCGCTCGGAAGCGGCGTGACCGCTTATTGGTCGGGTAATCTCAATGACTCGGCTGGAACCTTTGTCGCCATCGGCGAACTCTCAGGAACCGCCACTGCCACACTCAAGGGGGGCACCGTCGGCGGCCGTCAGATCACCTATCAGGTTGGCGGCCGTGGAGGAGACGCTACCTTCGCCGGAACCATCTCCGAGCAAACCAACGGCATCACCAATCTCGCCAAACAAGGAGTGGGAATCTGGACTCTATCAGGAACAGGAAGTATCAACGGCAATGTCGCCGTGGAGGCTGGCACGCTCCTCCTTTCGGGTTCTCTAAGTCAGATCGCAGGGAAATCCACCACGGTAAGAGATGCCGCGTTCATGGTTCTCAATGGCACGCTCAATTCCGAGACCCTCCAGGTAGCCGTGGGTGGAGATCTGTCAGGCCTGGGAATCCTCAATGGAAATCTCGTCAACAACGGCCTCGTGGAACTGGATACCGGGAGTTTCGACATCAACGGAGCGGTGACAAACAGTGGCTATCTGCGAGTGAAATCCCCGGCCACGCTTGCGGTGACCGGAATTTTCACCAACACCGGCGTGCTCAACCTCATCGGTTCCTCACAGTCCATTCCTCTTGGCACGGTCAACACCGGAGTCATTCTGACCGATCGTGCTCCTGGCTCACTGACATGGACCGGTAACAACGGCCCGACATGGGACCTCCAAACCAGCGTCAACTGGATCAATACCTCTACCCAGCCGGACGTCTTCTTCCCCGGGGACGCGGTGCTTTTCAACGATAGCGCCACCACCACGGAAGTCGAACTCGTCGGCACGCTTGCTCCCGCATCCGTGGCCGTTTCGACCGCGCAGACCTACAGCCTTTCCGGTGGTTCGCTAACGGGGGGCGCCAGCCTCGCCAAATCCGGCGCAGGAACCTTCACGATTTCCTCGGCCCTCGATCTAACCGGGCCCGTCACGGTTTCCGGCGGCACGCTCGCCATCTCCACCACGGCCTCGTGGCCCGCCGAATCCAGCCTGATTGAAATCGGGCCAGGTGCCACGCTCGGCGTCATCGCGCTGCCCGGTGGGGCCACCATCACTGCTGGTCAGGTGCTCCGCGGGGCTGGCAGCGTTGATGGCGATCTAACGGTCAACGGCACCCATGAGCCGGGCTCCGGATCCTCCGTCTCCGGGAGCCTCGGCTACGGATCATCCTCACGCGTTTCCTGGTCCTTGGCATCGAATAGCGTGAGCATCGGCGATTTCGACACGATCAACGCCGGAGCCGTCACCATTGCCGCCGGGTCCTCCATCGATCTCGTTTTCAACACCCCCGGAAGCGGCGTGGATTTCTCTCAGCCCTTCTGGTCCCTCGCCCGTTCATGGACGCTGCTCACAGGCACCACCCGTTCCGGCATCTTCGCCCTTGGAAACGCGACGAACGACCTGTTGGGAAATGTGCCGGCGAACTATGGCGCCTTCTCGATCGTCGGCTCAGGCACCTCCGTCGTGCTGAATTGGACACCCGTCGAAATCATCGCCCTGTGGCGCGGGACCACCAACGGCGACTGGAACCTCACCTCTCCGAACTGGCTGAAAACCGGATCCACCGCAGTCTTCCAGAATGGGCTCGCCGCCGCCATTGACGATGGGACAAACGTCACCTCGATCAATCTGGTTGACCCCGTGACTCCCGCGTCCCTGAAGTTCGATGCCACGAAAACCTACACCCTTGGCGGCATCGCGGCGCTTGGCGGGGCGATGACACTGGAAAAGAAAGGCAGCGGCACGCTGACGCTTTCATCCGCAAATACCTTCACCGGAGGCACCACAATCCACTCAGGATTATTGACCATCACCCATGCCGCCGCACTTGGAACAGGAATCGTCAATCTAGCGGGTGGTATCTTGGAAACCGGTGGTTTCGCCCCTGCGAATGCCATCGTGGTAGCCGCAGACTCGACCATCCGCGGCGGCAGCGGAAATGGCTCCCAAGGAATCAAGGCAGTTTCTGGCAGCGGCGTTCTCACGCTTGAGGCCGCGAGTGTTTTTGATCTCGAGGGGACACTCGCTTCGTTCAATGGAACGGTGATGATGACCGGGGCCGGAAGTTTTCGACTGGATGGCAGCAACGGATCCGCGGCAGCCGCATTCAATTTGGGCAGCCGGTCGCTCTCCGCCCGCAATGGTGGCACCTACCACCTAGGCTCCCTGGCAGGGCAGCTGGGTTCCTCACTCTCCATCGCCACCTTCACCGGTGCCGTCACCTATAGCATCGGCGGGAACGGCACCTCTACCAGCTACGCCGGCACCATCACCAATGGTCCCGGAACCATCTCGATCATCAAAACAGGAGCCGGCACCCTCACCCTCGCCGGGACATGCAACCACACCGGTGCCACCACGGTATCCGGCGGCACCTTGCGTGTCACTGGATCACTCGGCAACACGGCGCTCACGGTGAGCTCCAACGCGATCCTCGATTCGTCCGGTTCGCTGGCCATCGCCTCGCTAGTGCTCCAGCCATCTTCGTCCACCCTCCTCGCCGTAGGCCCGGGCTCGCCGACGATTGGAGTCGCGGGGAATGCTTCGCTTGGTGGAAATCTGCAGGTGAATCTCGCGTCCGGAATCGTCTTCGGCCGCTTTCCGCTCATCACCCATGGAGGAACCCGCACCGGAACCGTTTCTTTGACAGGAGTTCCGGTTGGCGTTCCCAACCACCTGTCCTACCAAGCCAATCAGGTCGTTCTTTTCATCGACGACAGTGACGAGGACGGCCTCCCTGATACTTGGGAACAGACTCACTTCAAAGGCCTTTCCCAGACTTCATCCGGCGACTTCGATGGTGACGGGCAAAGCAATGGCTCCGAACATCTAACCGGAACCTTGCCATCCAGTGGCACTTCGGTTTTCGCCGCGACGATCACGGCTGTGGGACAGAGCCAATTGAATCTCACCTGGCCGAGTGTTTCCGGAAAAACCTATCGCGTGGAATCGCAGTCGGGGCTTTTCGGGTCCTGGACGTCCGTCGCCACCATCTCCGCTGCGGGGGATCCGGCCGTCACCACCTCCCACACCATCGACCGTGCGTCCGGCGAACTCATCCGCTTCTACCGCGTCGCGCTTGATCCATGATTCCCGAGTCCGTGTCATGACTTGGGCTAACCCGGTTGAGGTATCCATTTCCGGCGCTTTCGTGAATAACCTGCGCCGCAGTCGCGGTAGGAATCAACCACGGATGATTGTAGTTTCCGGCGGTGACAGCCGCGGACCCAAATATCAAATAGAAGTCTGTTATTCCTTCTCTCCATCATGAAAAAATTCGCGTCATATTCCGCTTCGTGTCTGTTATTCCCCGTGCTCCTGGCATCCGGTGCATCTGCGGCGACTCCATTCACTCCTGCGACTCCGGCACAAGCCGACCAGCGCGGGCTGCGGCCGATGCTCAAGGACAATCTCGAGCGTCCACTCCGTTACACCCCGGATGGCGGGGACTTCGTCATCGTCAATGGCGACGAATTTTTCAATCGCTCGCTCTACGGCGGATCAAGCCCGTTCCGTGTGGATGGCGGGGACAGGCCGGAGTTTTCCTTCTATCTCCCCGGTTCCGGCGGGAACCTGCGTCTCGGCTTTTCCACCCAGTCTGGGATGAAATGGCTGCACGAGGCGGAACGCGTCGAAGCCCGTTATCGCAACGGCTCGATGGTCTATCAAATCACCGATCCGCTATTGGGACAAGGTGCGCTGCGTGTCACGGCCTTCTGCCCGAAGGACGGTGAGGGATTGCTGGTAAAGATCGAGTCCGCTGCGGCGGGTTCGGCGGTCGAGATGCATGTCGCCTACGGTGGCATCACCGGCGTGCGCGGTGGCAGGGATGGCGATATCGGTTGCGAACGCCTGCCAGTCCGCGACTTCTTCCGGTTTGCTCCTGAAAACTGCAAGGGCAACGAACTTGTGAGCAATGGCAACCAGTTCGTCATCCGCACGGAGTTCGGCACCATGGTGGGATTGCTCCCGAAGGACGCGAAGGTCCGCCCTGCCGATGCGGAACTGTGGGGGGACTTTGCGAAACTCGTTGAATCGAAAGATTCGAAATCCCCGCTCACGATCGCTCATGCAAGTTTCCCTCTTTCGGCAGGAGTATCCTCGGTCATCGGCATTCAGCACCTGCCCGCGAAGGAGCTTGGTGCGAAGTCCGCGAAGGAGGTGCTGCAAGTCTATCGGGATGTCTCCGCGCAGGAGGTGGATGATGGAAAATCCGCGGTCATGACAAGCTGGTCCGCCGAGGATCTTGTAGAGCGTTTCACCCGTGAACAAAAAGTCCTAACAGACATCGCCAACCGGGTTTCCATCAAGACTCCCGATCCATTCATCAACGCGGCCATGCCCGCGCTCGTCACCGCTGCGGACGGCGTGTGGGACGACCGAGTCGGGGCCTATCTGCACGGTGGGGTGGCCTGGCGCACGCCATTGTTAGGCTGGCGCGTCGCCTATGCCGGTGATGTCTTCGGTTGGCATGACCGGACGCGTGCGCACTTTGATCGATTTGCCGCACGCCAGGACAAGTCGCCGCCGGACGCGGCCCTCCCTGAGGCCGAACCGGAAGCCTACCTCGCCCGCAATGAGAATGCGCTCCACTCGAATGGTGACATGACCCAGTCCCACTACGATATGAACCTAGTGGGCGTGGATACGATTTTCCGGCATCTTCTCTGGACTGGCGATTTGGAATACGCGCGGAAAATCTGGCCGGTCATCGAGCGCCACCTCGCGTGGGAGCGCCGCATGTTCCGCCGCGAGTTCGGGCCGGAGAAGCTACCGCTTTATGAAGCATACGCCTGTATCTGGGCCAGCGACTCCATCGGCTACAACGGCGGTGGTGGAACCCATTCTTCTGCCTACAATCTCTATCATAACCGCATGGCGGCGCGCATCGCGAAGTTGATCGGCAAGGATCCGACATCCTATGAGAAAGAGGCGGAGCTGATTGACAAGGGCATGAAGGAGTTGCTCTGGCTCAAGGACAAGGGATGGTTCGCCGAGTGGAAGGATCTGATGGGAGATCAGTCCGCCCCTGAGGAGGCCGGCGCATGGACATTCTATCATACGGTGGATTCGGAAGTTCCCGATCCCTTGGAAGCCTGGCAAATGAGCCGCTTCGTCGATACCCGGATTCCCCACATTCCGGTGCAAGGTCCGGGTGTTCCCCCGGGAAATCATACCGTTTCCACCACCTCGTGGATGCCTTACTTCTGGTCGCTGAACAACGTGGTCATGGGCGAATCCGCCCACACCGCGCACGCGCTCTGGCTGGCCGGCAAGGATGATTCCGCGTTCAAACTCTTCAAGGGCGCGATCCTCGATAGCATGTATCTCGGCATCTGCCCCGGAAACGTCGGCATGTGCACTTGGTATGATGTGAACCGCCGCGAGTCGCAACGCGATTTCGGCGATGGTGTGGGCGCTCTTTCCCGCGCCTTTATGAAGGGGCTGTTCGGAATCACGCCGGATTTGTTAGCCGGTGAAATCAAGATTCGCCCGGGTTTCCCTGCGGACTGGAACGAGGCTTCCATCCATCATCCGTCGTTTGATTTTTCGTTCGAGCGCAAGGGTGAAACGGAACGCTTCCAAGTGGTTTCCCGCTTCAAGAAGCCCGTGGCCACCCGTCTCATCGTCACAGCGCTCCGCGACGAGGTGGCGGCCGTGACCGCGAACGGATCGCCATTGGAATGGAAAGTTGTGAAGGACTCTGTAGCGACGCCACGCATCGAGATCCTCGCACCTGCCGCCGCCACGCAGGAGATCGTCATCCAATGGAAGGGCAGCTCGCCCGCCGCCGCCCCGGAGGAAGTCAAAGTGAAATCCGGTGAAGCCGTCGTTCTCAATGCCGCTGCTTCAGTCGGCGAAGTCAATGACCCGCAGGCCGTTCTATCCGATGTCCGCATCGAAGCGGGGAAACTTGCCGGCAAGGCCACCGGAACCCTCGGCCACCGTACGGTCTTCGCTCGCGTCAGTCAGGGGAAACTGGAATGGTGGCAGCCACTAGCCGTTGAAATCATCGAAGCAAAACCGGTCGTCCCCATCATCTTCACGACCGACTGGTCCAAGAAGCTTCCTTCATCGGTGAAGCTCGATGTCGTTCCTCTGGATTCACTTTTCAACGCGCAGGCCGATGGGATTTTTAAACAGGATTATGTGAGCCCCCGTCCGCAGCATGTTTCACTTTCACTTCCGCGCCACGGCTTTGGCTCGTGGTGCCATCCGAAAAACACCTTCGAGGTGGACGATGCCGGGATACGCAAGATCGCCGGAAAATCCAATCGGATCGTTCTCCCTAACGGAGTGCCACTCGCCACACCGGGAGATGATGAATCAAAAAACATCGCCTTCGTTTCCCGCTGGGACAATTTTCCCAAGGAAATCACGGTGCCTCTATCAGGGAAAGTAGCCAAGGTCCATCTCCTCATGGCCGGGTCCACCGATGGCATGAAAAGCCGACGCGACAATGGGGAAATCATCATCACCTATACCGACGGCACCACCGCCCGCCTCTCCCTCGAAAACCCGAGCACCTGGTGGCCCATCGACCAGGACTATTTCATCGATGACTACGCTTTCCGCCGTCCCGGACCGCTGCCTGTCCGAATCGACTTGGCCACCGGAAAAATCCGTGTGCTCGACGAGAAAACCTTCGCTGGAAAGGGTCGCAGAGTCCCAGGCGGTGCGGCCACCGTGCTCGATCTAACACTCGATCCGTCCAAGGAAGTGAAGTCCATGACGGTCCGCGCCATCGCCAATGAAGTGGTGATCGGTCTGATGTCCGCGACTCTCCAAAGACCATGAAACTCCACTTAATCTCGAGCATCAGTTGGCTTATCGTCCTATCAAGCCAAGCTCAGGCTAACATCACATGCCCGCCGATCTTCGGCTCCCACATGGTGCTTCAGCGCGATCAGGCGGTTCCGGTGTGGGGAACTGCAGCTCCCGGAGAAAAGGTCACCGTGAATTTCGCTGGTTCGAATACGCAGACAACCGCAGGCCGCGATGGAGCATGGCAGGTAAAACTTCCGCCGCTTGCTGCCAGTGCCCAAGCCCAGACGCTTGTGATAAGTGGCACCAATGAACTCCGCTTCGACGATGTGCTGGTGGGCGAGGTCTGGCTTTGCTCTGGCCAATCGAACATGGAAAAACCCCTAGGCGCGCGAAAAGGCCAACGTCCGACTGACAATGCGGAGGAGGAAATCCGCAAAGCGAAGCACCCGCTGATCCGCGTTTTCCAAATGCCGCGAAATGGCAGAAAACAACCGGACGACCTCACGATGGAATGGCATCCCTGCGCTCCTGAGACGGTGAATCAACTCGCATTCTCCGCAGCGGCATACTTCTTCGGTCGCAAGATACAAGCAAAGCTTGGTGTCCCGGTCGGACTCATTCACACCAGCGTCGGAGGCACCCGCATCGAGCTGTGGACACCGCCGAGGGCCTATCAGGGGATCACCGGCCTGGAAAAGCTGGCGACCGCCGCTGCGGGTGATCGCAAGGTGGATGACGTGAGGATCGGCGGGCTATACGACCCGATGGTCAAGCCACTCGCCCCTTTCGGGATTCGCGGATTTCTTTGGTATCAGGGCGAGTCCAATCTAATGGCGGACGACGGTCTGATCTATACCGAAAAAATGCGCGCACTGATCAACGGTTGGCGTGCCGCATGGCAGCTTCCGGAGGCACCTTTCTATTTCGTACAACTTGCCCCTCACCTCTACTCGTCACGGAAGATTCCCAATCCGTTCTCGGACCAGGCGCTGCCCTTGTTCTGGGAGGCTCAGACGAAAGCTCTATCAATTCCTCATACGGGAATGGCGGTGATTACCGACACAGCTGCACAACTCAGCGACATTCATCCGACGAATAAGCAAGACGTTGGCGAGCGTCTTGCTAGGATCGCGCTTGCCCGGACATACGGTAAGAAACAGGTCGTGGATTCCGGTCCGATCATGAAAGAGTTCATGGTAAAGGGTCGGAACGTCGGGTTGAAGTTCGATCATGCCGACGGTCTTGAATCGCGAGACGGCGAGCCGCTTTCGGAGTTCACACTCGCAGGTGAGGATCGGGTTTTCCATCGTGCCGCAGCGGTGATCCGCAATGGAAACGTGGTGGTTTCATCGAACAAAGTGCAAGAGCCAGTCGCGGTCCGACTCGGGTGGAACGAGCGAGCCAATCCGAATCTCGTCAATGGGGCCGAGCTGCCCGCCCGCTCGTTCCGGACGGATGACTGGCCGGTGGAGACGCACCGGCCTACTGAGGCAGCCCCATGAGTTTCCGTGATGCCTGATTCGGTAATCATTTGTTAAAAATTCCATCAGGCCCACCACGTTGGATTGAAACAAAACTGGGTGCGCATACCCCGATTGGGTGAGTCGTTTTTTTCCCAGGGAGACTTTAGTGTGACACGTTCCATGATTTCGATAAACCCAGCAACTCCCCTCCTTCGACCACCCCTTATCATGGGGTGGTGCAAGCTGATTTTGCTCCTATCGGTGGTTCTTGGATGCTGTCTCCTCACGCCCACCGCACGGGCGCTCACTGCCACCGCGCTTTTTCCGGCCAATGGTGCGACTTCTGTATGCGCCGATACGCCGCTGCAACTGACCTTCGACGCCGCACCCACCTTGGGCTCCTCCGGGACGATCAAGATCTACAATTCCTCCGGCACGCTTTTGCAAACCATCGACATGGCGCTCAATTCGCCAGTCGGCACGCAAGCGAGGACCATCGGCGGCACAACCTATCAGGTGTCCCCGGTGCTGATCACTGGAAACACGGCGCACATTTCTCCTCCTGCTGATCTTCCCTACAATCAGACGATCTACGTCAATGTGGATGCAACGGTTTTTCCCGGGTTCGCCGGAGTGTCGGGTTCTACCACCTGGCGCTTCACCACGAGATCTTCGGCCCCGTCCACGACGCTTGACTATGTGGTGATCAACGCCAACGGAACAGGGAACTTCGCCACCATCCAAGGCGCCATCGATTGGGTGCCCGCCAATAACACCCGCCGCATCATCCTCGATATCCGCGATGGCACTTACCGCGAAATCATCCGGAATACGTCAAAACACAATCTCCACCTCCGTGGTCAGAACCGTCAGCGCACCGTCATCGAGTATCCCAATAACAGCAACCGCAACGCCTCATCTTCCTCCCGCACCGTCTTCTACGTAGGCAGCAATGACACGATTCTCGACAGCCTCACGGTGCGCAATTCCACCCCGGACGGCGGCTCCCAGGCGGAGGCGTTGATCGTTGGCGGCCTTCGGACGATCGTGCAGGAATGCGATCTCCGCAGTTTTCAGGATACGTTCCAGATCAATGGTGCGAACACCGCCTACATCTGCGATTCACTGGTGGAGGGCGATATCGATTTCATCTGGGGTTCGGGCACGCCAGTCTTCCAGAATTGTGAAATCCGCTCATTGAGCAGCAATGGTTACGTCTGCCAGATGCGCACCCCTGCCGGAAATCTCGGGGCGGTGTTTCTCGACTGCCGTTTCACCTCCAATGCCGGTGTCACAAACACGGTGCTCAATCGCATCGACCCCGACGGTTGGCCCTTCTCGGCGGTCGCCGTGGTCGATTGCACGGTGGGCAGCCACATCGCAGCGGCAGGCTGGCAGCGCGATGGCACGGGCAGCGGCACTCTCGCCAACCTGCGTTTCCGGGAATACCGCAGCCTCACGCCTGCAGTTGCCTTGGCGAATGTCGCGCAACGACTCGCACCCTGGACGCAGCTTGCGGCAAATGAAGCCGCTGCCTTTCGAAATCTCCCGGTGGTGCTCGGCGGATGGACTCCACGTTTGGCTCCCAGGGCTTTCCCCTCGGCGGAGGGAAACGGCGCACGCGCTCTCGGCGGACGCGGTGGTGATGTTTACTATGTCACCAATCTGAATTCATCGGGTGCCGGTTCCTTCAGCAATGGCATCGATACCGCCACCGGCCCCCGCACGATCCTGTTCAAGGTCGCTGGCTATATCACCGGACGCTCGATCAATAAACCCCGCATCACGGTAGCGGGTCAGTCCGCGCCGGGCGATGGCATCGCATTCCGCAGCCGTAGCCTGCGTGTCGAAGCGAACGATGTGGTTCTTCGCCACGTGCGCTCGCGTCTCGGAACGGAACTCGGCATCGAGGACGATTCCATCGGTATTCTCAGGGGGACCCATGTGATTCTCGACCATTGCTCGGCCTCATGGTCCGTGGACGAAACCCTGTCCGTTACCGACTCCGCCGACAACGTGACAGTCCAGTGGTGCAGCATCACCGAGTCGCTCAACAATTCCATCCACTCGAAAGGCGCCCACGGTTATGGATCGCTGGTCCGTCCTGACATTTCTTCGCGAGTTACCTTTCATCATAACTACTACGCCCATCATCGCAGCAGGAATCCGCGCCTTGGCAGTTACAACCCCGCGGTGCTTCGGATGGAGTTCCGCAACAATCTGCTCTATAACTGGGGCGGCACTGCCGGATACAGTGGCAACAGCACGGAAGGACTGGAACTCAACTACATCGGCAACTATCTGCTTAAAGGGCCGTCCAGCACCACCAATCTCGCCTTCAGCGGTGGCAGCGCGACCTCGAAAATCTATCAAAACGGCAACCGCACCGACCTCGACCGCGACGGCCTGTTTGACGGCACCGACCCCGGTTGGGGAACGATCGGTGGCACCTATACTCAGATCACCACTCCATTTCCCGCGCCCTCATTTGCCGCTGAAATCTCGCCGCTCTCGGCACAGCGGGTCCTGTCCCGTGTCGGCGCAAGGCCGTGGAAACGCGACCCTGTGGATCTTCGGGTGACCGGCCACGCCATTGCCGGCACTGGCGGCATCATCGACTCCACCGCACAAGTCGGCGGCTACCCGGTTTTGGCCACAGGCACCATTCCGCTCGATAGCGACAACGACGGCCTTCCCGACGAGTGGGAACTCGCCCTCGGCCTTGCCACTAGCAGCGCCGATCACAATGGAGACCGCGACGGAGACGGCTACACCAACCTTGAGGAATATCTGGAATGGCTCTCGCACTCCCACGCCACGACCGGCTCTAACACACCCATCGATGTCGATCTTGTATCTGCAAACGGCGGCCGCCCTGATGTCACAGCATTCGCCGTATCCAGCGCTTCGAATGGCACGGTCATCCTGCTCCCGGACAACCGCACGGCCCGCTTCACGCCGACTCCTGGATTTTCGGGTCTGGCCGGGTTTCAGTTTTCCTATACCAGCGCCGGTCAGTCGGTGGCTCTTCCTTTCGGCATCCTGGTCACTCCAGGGCTGCCTACGCAAATTTTTTGGAAAGGCAACACCGCCGCATGGGATCTCGTGGCTAACAATTTCCTCGAAGACAACATACCCGTTGCCTTCGCACAGGGGGACAACGTGCTTTTCGATGACAGCGGCATCTCATCCACCGTCACCCTGGCCGGCACACTCAATCCGATCCAGATTCAGGTCGAAGGATCGAAAAACTATAACTTCGGCGGCACGGGTTCGCTCGCTGGCGGCATGTCCTTGCAGAAAACCGGTAGCGGCACGCTCACCCTTTCCAGCGGGAACACCTTCAGCGGTGGCGTCTCGGTCGGCGGCGGCAGGCTGGTTCTTGGAAACGCCACGGCTGCCGGCACCGGACCCATCGATCTGGCCGATACCACGGAGCTGGCCATCGGCGCGCTCAAGCCTGCTAACTCCATCGAAATCGCAGAAGCTGTCACCGTCTCCGGCGGCAGCACGGGCGGGCTCGCAGGTCTCGGAGTCATTTCTGGAAGTGGTGAAATCAATCTGAACATCACCACCGGCGTTTTCGATCTCACAGGAAATCTCACAGGATTCACCGGCGTTCTCAAACTCACTACCGCCCGTGACCTCCGTCTCAACGGCACCGCCGGTGGTTCCGGGCTGGTGCTCGATCTCGGCTCCACGGATGGCGAGGCCTACAACCGCTCTTCAGGCACTGCCATCGCCCTTGGCAATCTCCGGGGCGGAGCGGCCACCGCCCTGCGCGGCGCATCCGCCTCCACCCAGACCACCACTTTCACCATCGGGGCGAATAACGAGGACTCCACCTTCGCGGGGCTCATTGGCAATGGCATCAATGCTACCGGCGCACTCACTGCCGTGACCAAGGTCGGCAGCGGCCGACTCACTCTATCAGGAACCTCGAGCTACACCGGCCCGACGCAGGTATCCGCCGGAACCCTTCACGTGACCGGCACTCTTGGGAGCACTGCGGTGACTGTCGCGTCGGGCGCGACGCTCTCGGGAAGCGGCACCATCGGTGGTTCACTGACGATTTTAGGAGGCGGCTTTTTGGATTTCGCAGGCCCCGCCCCCGCCTCTCTGGGCATCGGGGGGAATCTAACAATCAACGGCGGCAATCTCAATTTCGCCCTGCAAAACAGCCCCGCTGGAGGTAGCGATCAATTCCAACTCTCCGGCGGCGCGGTCGTCCTCAACGGCCCCATCACCATCACCCCGGAACTGTTGGGAGGCTCGCTCCTGCCCGGCACCTACACCCTCATTTCCGGAGCGGCGTCCATCACCGTGAACGGCGGCCTGCTGTGGGGTGGGGAAGCCGGCGGTCGCCAGTCGGTTACTCTCGACACCTCGATCCCCGGCACGCTCCGCATGATCGTCACCGGCACCCCCGCCACTCTCGTCTGGGCTGGCAATCCGGGAAATGTTTGGGACAGCGGTGACCCCGGCATTCCCGGCAACGGGGCCGCCAACTGGCGCGATGGCGCACTCGCTGATCGTTTCGTCAATCTCGATGCCGTCACCTTCAATGACACCGCCACGAACGGCAGCGTTTCCATCACCACCCCAGTCGCACCGCGCTCCCTCACGGTGGCGAATGCCACCCGCGCCTACACGCTATCCGGTCAGGCGATCAATGGCATCACCTCCATGGTTAAATCCGGAGCCGCCACCCTGACTTTGGCTCCCACCACCGTCACCGTTTCCACGACCACCACGCTGAACAGCCCGACCGCCACCGTGACCAGTGCCGCAAACCTGCAAGTGGGAATGATAGTCGTCGGGCCCCGGTTTCCGGCTTCCACCTTCATTCTCGCCATCAGCGGCACCACCCTCACGCTTTCGAAAAACGCCACCGCCACCGCCACCACGAACCACTACTTCGGAATCTCTAACTCCTACACCGGCGGCACGACGATCAGCGGCGGGACGCTTAAACTGAATAGCGACATCGCCAACGCCGCCGCTCTCGGCTCCGGCCCGATCACTTTCCAAGGTGGCACTCTCGAAATGAATGCCACACCCAACGAGTCGCAAATCTCTAACTGGAACCTCGTCGTCCCCACGGGTGCCACGGGCATCCTCAAGGCGGATTCACGTTGCGAAATCGCAGGCACCCTCACCGGCGGCGGAGTCTTCAATGTCCAAGCCGGCTTCGTCCGCACCGATGTGAGCGCGGATTGGTCCGCTTTCACCGGGCAGCTCGACATCACCACCGACGCTGACGGCGGTGGCATCCGCATCGTGAACAATTACGTCCCGTTTGACCTCCCCGAAGCGTCCGTGACCCTCGGCCCCAAGGCCGAACTCTACTACGGCGGAATTCTCAATACCGACGCCGGCACCTTCATCCGGCTCGGTGCTCTAACCGGCGATGCCACATCGAAATTGTTCGGTGGTCCGACTGCGGCCCGGATCTGCAATTGGCAGGTCGGCGGCAAGAACACCGACACCATTTTTGCCGGTTCCATCGTCGAGCAATCCGCCAGCACCATCACCGCATTTGAGAAGGTTGGAAACGGCACGCTCAAGCTCACCGGAGCCAGCACTCACC
>JBBECN010000186.1:0-16960 GCA_040881795.1 Akkermansiaceae bacterium | reverse complement strand
GGCGCGTGGCGCGTGGCGTGTGGCGTGTGGCGTGTTGTGTGTGGTGTGTGGTGTGTGGTGTGTGGTGTGTGGCGCAGTCCGCAGTCCGCATCGCGGGGCGCAGAAATCCACCTCCGAAATTCTACACTTGATTTATTCGTTATTTAGCTAAATAAATAAAAATGACTCTTAGGGAACGGGCGAAGGTTTTCAAGGCTTTGGGGCATCCGGCGCGCTTGGCGATGGTGGAGCGTCTGGCCTTGGGCGAATGTTGTGTCTGTGAATTGTTGGAGCGGACGGAGTTCGGCAAACTGAGTGGTGCCACGGTTTCCCAACATTTGCTGGTGCTGAAAAACGCGGGCGTCATCGCGAATCAGAAACGTGGGAAAAAGATTTTCTATCTGTTGCGAATGCCGTGCGTGGCACAAATTTCACTGTGAGTTTATCTGCAAATTGGAGCGCGGACCTTAAATCCGGCTGGTGAGAATGGCTAATGCTGGGAAATACGAAAATCTTGGCACCACGAATCTGACGAATCTAACGAATCTTTAATTTTTAAGACAGCCTCTGAGCGTGGGCTTAGGTGGGCTTAGGTGGGCTTAGGTGGGCTTAGGTGGGCTTAGGTGGGCTTTGAGGTGGGCTTTGAGGTGAACGATGCCCGGACCTGAAAATCCCGAAGATTGATCAGAAGTCAGTAGAACCCAGTAGAATTTTGGAAAGGCTGATAGATTCGGTTAGTGCCTGGGTCAGGGTAGCTCGCGGAGCCGCAGCTTGCGGAAATGAATCGGTGAGCCTTCGCTTTCGAGGCAGAGGTAACCTTCGGCGGGGTCGCAGCCGTTGCCGCCGGAGACTTCCTCGCCGTTCACCCAGAGGCGCACTTCGCCGTTGATGGCGCGGATGTAGTAGTGGTTCCACTCACCGTGGCCCTTGGCGAGCTGCTTGCTCGGGAAACTGCGACTACCATTCGGTGACAACGGCGGAAAGGGTTTCATCTTCACTCCCACGGCGAAGACGTCGCCATGGGTGCCGAACCAATCGGTGGCCTTGCCGGCGGCTTTCATCTTGTCGGTGAAGGCGTGATCGAGGATTTGCACTTCGATGCCGGATGGCAGGCCGGGCTTGCCGGCGGCGGTGAGTTTTTCAATGGATTCCGGAGTGGTCCAGACGAAGACGCCCGAGTTGCCCGCGGGTTTCTGGTGGCTCCATTCGACGACCAGCTCGAAGTTGCGGAACTGCCGGGTGCTGCGAAGCACACTAACGGGTTCGCCACTGCACAGGAGCATGCCGTCTTTCCATTTCCAAGTGTCATCGGCGCTGTTGACCTTGGAAAAGTCGGTCTCCGTTAGATCGCGGAAACCGGGCGCGGTGTCATCGATGAAGGCGCGCACGGAGTCGTCGGCTGAGGCGGGCGCAAGGGTGATGGACGATGCCGCGATGATATTGAGTATGAACTGTCTCATGATGTTGGAAGGTGTGCCGGTTCAGCCGTTGAGCACCCAGCCATCGCGGTATTTGCGGCTGAGGAACTCGTTGGCGTCCGGGTTGTTGGTGATCTTGCCGGCGACGCCATCGTATTCGAGAGTCTCACCGGCGCGGTAGGCGACGAGGCCGAGCAGCATCTGCTCGATCATGTGCGAATGATACTCGAAGTCGCAGCAAGTGCTTTTGGACGGGTCCTTGCAGGCATCGATCCAGTTCTGGTGGAACTGGCCGACGAGCGGCAGTTGTTGCTCTTTGCTACGAGGCTTGTAGTAGCTGAGGTCGGCGTCTTTGCCATCCGGGATGAGTAGTCGGCGGGAGTAGTCGGCGATGAGGAAGCCCTGGGTTCCGTGAAACATCACCCCGTGGCCGATCTGGTCGAAATTGATGAAGGTCCTCGGGTTGCGCGGCAGTGATCCGCCCTGATGCCAGCTCACCCGGATCGGTCCACGCCAGTCATTGGCGGGATGTTCGAAATGGGTTTCTAACATTACCGGAGTGACCTCTGGGTTGAAGGGATCGCCTGTGGCGCGGATTGAAGTTGGCAAGCTGGCGCCCACGCCGTTCCAGAGCAAATCCATCATGTGGCTGCCCATGTCGCCGATTTGGCCGACGCCCCAGTCCCAGAACATGTTCCATTCGAGGCAATTGGCGCCGGAATTGCCGGAAAAGTATTGCGGATTGTAGGGCCGGTCCGGTGAAGGACCGAGCCAGAGGTCCCAGTGCAGTCCGGCGGGAGGCTTGCCGGCGGCCGGCAGGTAGCCGTCGCGCGGGATCTTGCGGTTGCCCCAGCCGACGGCGGATTTTAGCTCGCCGATGGCGCCGTCGAGGATCATCTCTCTGATGCGCGCATAGTTCGGCTGGACGTGCATCTGGGTGCCGACCTGGGTGGCGAGCTTGCCTTTTTTTGTCAGCCAATTGGCGCGAACGACGCGTGCTTCCTCGACGCTGATGGCGAGGGGTTTTTCGCAGTAAACGTGGAGGTCGCGGTTGAGCGCCCAGTTTGAGATGAAAGCGTGGTGGTGGTCCGGCGTGCAAATCACCACGGCATCGAGCCCCTTGTGGTCGATGCACTTGCGCCAGTCGGTGTAGGTTTGGGCACCGGGAAATGCGACCAAGGCATCCTTGAAGAAGGCTTCATTGATGTCGCAGAGGGCGACGACACTCTGCTCCTTGAGCCAACCGTAGTGGGCGAGTGCGCGGCCGGAGACGCCGATGAGCGCGATGTTGAGCTTGTTGTTCGGTGAGTCTTTGGCAGTGAGAACGCCGCCCGGCAAGAGGGCGAGCCCGGCTCCGGTGAGCGCGGTGATGTTGATGAAGTTGCGGCGTTGCATGGGTTGTGCTTGCTGGAATCAATTCAAACTCAGACGGACAAATCCACCGTGAGATCGCCGCCGAGGCTTTCGATTGCTTGGGTTAGGACTTCGGTTTTCGTGTCCTCCGGGATGGAAACCACGCCATGGGCGCGGAACATCGGTTGGCCGCTCATCGGTGCGCTTTCGAGGCCAGTGGTGAGTTCTTCGACATTGCCGCCCGCCTGCGCAATGGCGGCGGTGAGCTCGCGGAGAATCCCCGGGCGGTCGTTTCCGATCACGTCGACCACGATGGTGCGTTGCGGGGAGGATTCCTCGATGTCCTCGCGCACCGCTTGCACCGTCAGGCCGGGGATGGCGGAGGATTGAAGTTCATCCAAAAGCCCATCCACGGCCTCTGCCGGGCATTCGATGCGGGCGATGCCGGCAAACTGTCCTGCGAGACGTGCCATCCGGCTTTCTAGCCAATTTCCACCATGGCTGGCGACGATCGCCGCGAGTGAACTCACGAGGCCGGGGCGGTCATTGCCGAGCAAAGTTATCACCAAGTAGGATTTCATGGAGCAAGGAAAGCAGACGGCTGCCGGAAAGCCAAAGAATTTTCCGCCCTCTGTCCTTGTGAAACCGGGAAAAGGTCTTCAGTCTCGCGCCGATTAGAATGAACAATCCTATGGCCAACGATCATCCGTTCCAAGTGCTCTTCGAAACCCTGGGACGTCTTCCCGTATCCCACACGGATGCGGTGAACCGCCAGGCATACGAAATTCTATCGAATATTCTGACCGTGCCGGTCGAGCGGCAGGGGCGCTGTGTCCTGTTGCGCGCGCCCCGCGCAGGTCATGGGAAAACGCATTTATTGTCCCGGATCCAACACCAGCTGGGGTCCACTCATGAGTTCATTCCGCTGCACCCGGCCTTTGGCTGTCGGATTGATGCCTTGTCGGTGATCGATGATGCGCTGCGCCGTTTGTTGCGCCCGCTGCCGGCATCCGGTGGTTTGTGTGTGTTGGACTTGGTGACGCGGCGTTTGTTTGCAAGTGCCTTGCAGCCGTTGGTGGCATCCGGCGAGGTGCCTTGTCAGGATCGCGAGGGAGCGCTGGCGGCATTGCGCGCCCGGCCGATCGAGACTTTTGATTTTCATCACCCGAATGCGGTGACCGCGCATTGGGCGCGCGAGAATTTTGAGGTGCTCGGCCAGCGGTTGAGTATGGAACTTGCCCAGCGTTGTGAGCTCCCGATTCGTGAAATTTCGTTTTGGGTGAACACCCTGTTTCGCTTCGCCATCACGCCGGTGGAAAATCCGGGGAGGGTGGCGACTTTGGCCGCGAGTGCTCACAGTGTGGACCCGGGTAACGGGATGGCGATGGAGCGCTTGGAGGCATTGCTTGGCCTGCTCTCGCTTTTGACACGCGTGGTTCTGGTTGCGGATGATCTTGAAGGGTTTTCCACCGACGACACTGCCGCCCTTCGGTTTGCGGCGTTTTTGGGCTCGCTGCGGCAATCCGTTGAGAGGCTCGACGTGATTCTTTCGCTCAACATGGACATTTGGCAGAGCGCGTTTGTCCCGCGCCTGAGTGGTGGACTGGCGGATCGGCTTTCCGAGGTGGTGATCGAACTAACTCCGCTGAACAAAACGGAAATGGTCGCGCTGCTCGAATCCCGGGTGCCGGGCTTGGGGGACCGGGTGCTTGAGCGCATCGATTTGAATGAGGCGGGCACCCATGCTCGTGGCCTGATTCGCGCGGCGGGAGTCGCATGGTTGCGGGCGACGGCGGTGGATGCCGCGGCCGTTTCTGGTCATCATCCGGAGCCGGTGTCGCCTGCGGTCGCTGCGGCGGTAGAGAAACCGGAAGTCACGGCGGCAGTGCCGGATCCGAGCCCAGAAATTGTCGAGTCGGCCCCGGATTCGCCGGTCCAGGAGCCGGTTTTGGTGGAGCGGGAAGCGCCTGTCGCCGAGCCTGCGCCATTTTTGGGTCAGGAAAATTACACGCCCGCGGTGGAGCCGCCCATCCTATGGCCAGCGCCTGAGTTTTTGCCAACTCCACCGGTGGAAGTCGCGTCCACGCCAGTGCCTGAACCTGAGCCCGTTGATTTTTCCTCGCCGCCACAATGGCAGCCAGCAGCTCCGGTTTTCACGCCGAGCCTGGAGTCGATCAGCCAGCCCGAGGAGTCGTCGGCACCCCCACCGCCACCACCCGATACCGATCGGGTGGACGACCTGCTCCGGCAATTCCGCGAGCGCTACGGGCGTGGAAGCTTGTGAAAATTTTCACAAAGCCCTTGCGAATCACCTCTTTCGAGACACTTATTCCCCCGGCAAATCTGGCATGAGCAACACGACCCAAGAATTCGAAGCCCCCGACACCATCGCCCGCGCCGCCCGCGCTGCGGACAGCTACCACGCGGAAACCGACGACCTTGTCGGCGAGCGCATGGTCCTGAATATGGGGCCGTCCCACCCTGCGACTCACGGAGTTTTGCGGCTCATTCTCGAGCTTAATGGCGAAATCATCGACTCGGCCATTCCCGACATCGGCTTCCTACACCGTGGTGATGAGAAAATCGCGGAAAACATGCATTACAACCAGTTTGTGCCTTACACGGACCGGCTGGACTACCTCGCGCCGCTGGCCAACAACGTCGCTTACGCCTGTGCGGTGGAAAAACTGATGGGCTGGACCCTGCCGCCACGGGGTCAGGCACTGCGCGTCCTCTGCTGCGAACTCGCCCGCATTTCCTCACACATGTTAGGCGTCGGCGTTTGCGCCATGGACGTCGGCGCGATGACGGTTTTCCTCTACACCTTCACCGAGCGCGAAAAAATCTACAACATGTGCGAGCAGCTCACCGGCGCTCGGTTCACCACTTCCTACACCCGCGTGGGTGGCCAACTGCGTGACATGCCACCCGGCTTCGAGGCCACCGTCCGCCAGTTCCTCGACGAGTGCCTGGTGACCATCGGGGAAATCTCCAAGCTGCTCGACAAGAACAAGATCTTCCTGGATCGCATGGTCGATGTCGGCGTGATCAGCCGCGATTCCGCCATCGCCTGGGGCATGACAGGCCCGAACCTCCGCGCCTCCGGAGTCCCGCGTGACTTGCGCAAGGACAGCCCGTATCTCGGTTACGAAAAATACCAATTCGACGTGCCAATCGCCGACGAAGGCGACTGTTACGCCCGCTACCAGGTCCGGATGGAGGAAATGCGCCAGTCGATCAAGCTTTGCCGCCAAGTGCTCGACACCATGCCTGCGGGGCCTGTGAATCTTGCCGACTCGAAGAGCATGCTGCCTGACAAAGAGCGCGTGATGATGTCGATGGAGGAACTCATCCATCATTTCATCGTCTCCACCCAAGGCATCGACGCACCGGCGGGCGAAGTTTATTTCGCAGCGGAAAATCCGAAAGGTGAACTCGGTTTCTACATCCACTCCAAGGGTGGTGGCGTGCCGTATCGATTGAAAATCCGCAGCCCCTCGTTCTGCAATCTTTCCATCACCTCCAAGCTGCTTCCCGGGCACATGGTTTCGGATATCCCGGCGATCCTTGGCTCATTGGATTTCGTGATGGGCGAATGCGACCGATGATGCTATCGACGAATTTGTCATGAAAACTTATCTTCCAGCCCTCCTCTGCGCCCTCCTCTGCGCCCTACTCGCCATCTCCGCCAGCGCGGAATTCCGCACGTGGACTCGCAATGACGGCAAAACCGCCGAGCTCGACCTCGTTTTCGTCAGCGGTGAAGCCGGCGCGAAATCCGGTGAGTTCAAAATGCGCAACGGCAAATCCGTCACCCTCGCCGCTTCTACTCTAACGGCGGACGATGCCAAGCTGCTGGATGAATGGAAACCTGCCGCGACGGCAGAAGCAGCATCCACCACGGTCTCGGTTTTTGATGACGCGCTCGATGGCAATCTAGTTGCGCTCAAGGGCAAAGGCCTTTCGTCGCTGAAGGAATTCGTGAAACCCACGAAATACTATCTTTTCTATTACACCGCATCCTGGTGCGGTCCATGCCAGAAATTCACCCCTTCACTTGTAGATTTCTATAAGGCGAACAAACCCGGTAACAACGAGTTCGAAATCATCCTCGTCACCAGCGACTCCGATGAAGGTGCGATGGAGGAATACGCCGTGGAAAAGAAGATGACCTGGCCTCACCTCAAGCTCTCGAAGGCCGATCGCTTCAAAAAAGAGTTCAAACACCCCGGCACCGGCATCCCCAACCTTGTCCTCACCGATACCGAAGGCAATCTGCTGAAAACCAGTTATGTGGACGGCAAATATATGGGTCCGTCCTCGGTGATGAGCCACCTCGGCGGACTCTTGAAAAAGTAAGCGGCTCTCAAGATCTTTTCATTCCATGTCCTCATCCACTCTCGAAGAATCCGTCGCCTCGCACGAGACACCCGGCAGCCAGTTCTATCCGCCGTTCACGGTCAGTCCCGAACTCGTCGCCGAGGCCGATGAGCGCATCGCTCATTACCCGGAAAGCAAGCGCTCCGCCACCTTGCCGCTGCTTCACATCGTGCAACACAAGTTCGGCTATATCTCGGCCCCCGCCATTGAGTGGGTCGCCGCCAAGCTGGATCTGGAGCCCATCAAGGTGCTTGAAGTCGTCACCTTTTACCCCGGCTTCCGCCAGTCCTCGCCCGGGAAATTCCACATCCGCATCTGCCGCACGCTTTCCTGCGCGATGGGCGGCTCCTACGAATTGATGGACCGACTTTGCGAACTAACAGGCATCGACCGCAGCGCCAGCGACTCCCATCACCACCCGGTCAGTGTTTCCCCCTGCGGAAAATTTTCCGTCGAATTCGCCGAGTGCCTCGCCTCCTGCGGCAGCGCGCCGGTGTGCCTGGTGAACGATGATTTCCACGAGGGCGTTGCTCCGGAAAAAGCCGGCCAACTGCTCGCCAAATATTCACCCACCACCTGATCCATTTCGCCGCATGATCACATACAATAAGCAGCCACACGCCCGCGAATACCGGCTCATCTTTAAAAATGTGGACCGTGAGGGTTGGGATCCGTCCATTGATTGTTACATGCGCGATGGCGGCTATGACGATCTGAAAAAAGCCTTCACCATGCAGCCCAAAGATATCACCGAAGAGGTGAAGAAGTCCGGTTTGCGCGGTCGTGGCGGCGCCGGATTCCCGACTGGCATGAAGTGGACCTTCATCCCGCCTAACAACACCAAGCCAGTTTATCTGATTTGCAATGCCGATGAATCCGAGCCGGGCACATTCAAGGATCGTTACATCCTCCATCAGGATCCGCATCAGCTCGTCGAGGGCATGGTGATTTCATGTTTCGCCGTCGGCGCACACACCGCCTACATCTACATCCGCGAGGAGTTTCCCGAGGCCGCCCTGATCGTCGAGCGTGCCATCGAAGAAGCCCGCGCGAAAAACTTCCTCGGCAAAAATGTGCTGGGCACCGGCTTCGATGTGGAAATCTACGTTCACCGCGGCGCGGGCGCCTACATCTGCGGTGAGGAAACCGGTTTGATCGAATCGCTCGAAGGCAAGCGCCCCTACCCGCGCATCAAACCCCCGTATTTCCCGGCCGCGCTCGGTCTCTACATGTGCCCGACGATCGTCAACAATGTCGAGTCGCTCTGCCATGTGAAGCACATCATTCGTATGGGCGGCGATGAATACGCGAAACTCGGAGTTGCTAGAAACACTGGCACCCGCATCCTCTGCGTTTCGGGCGACGTGAAAACCCCCGGTTATTTCGAAGTCGAAGTCGGCAAGATCACCATGCGCGAACTGCTCTACGACATGTGTGGCGGCCCCAAAGACGGGCGCGTATTTAAAGCCGTCATCCCCGGCGGCTCCTCGTCGAAGATCCTTAAATGCGACGAGATCTTCAAACTGAAGAATCCTGACGGCACCACTAAAGACTTGGATTTCTGGGACATTCAAATGGACTTCGACACGCTCGCCGCCTGCGGTTCGATGGCCGGCTCCGGCGGTGTCATCGTGCTCGACGACACCCGAAAAATGTCTTGGGTGCTCAACAACCTGAACGCCTTCTACGCCCACGAATCCTGCGGCCAATGCACACCGTGCCGTGAGGGCTCCACCTGGATGAAAAAAATCTCCGACCGCCTCGTCGCTGGCACGGCCACTCCGTCCGATATCGAAACGCTCGAAAGTGTGGCCTATCAGATCGACGGCCGCACCATCTGCGCGTTCGGCGAGGCTTCCTCATGGCCGGTCGAAGCGATCATCGGCAAATTCCGCGACGAACTTCTATCAGAAACCAAACCGGAAAATGCCGCGCTCCCGCAAAACCCCGAGGCGGAAGCCCAGCGCCGGTTTTTGCAGCCCGCCTGATCCGCTCCGATGGAACCGCAAAACAAGCCGCAAATCCTGGCGTTGATTGCCCGGGTGATCCTTGGCGCGTGGTTTCTCTACAGTGGGGGACTGAAAATCTTCAGCAGCGGCCTCGACCGTTTCACCCGCGACATCGCGAACTATCAGATGGTGAAACCACCGCTCGATGCCGTGGCCGCCTACTCGGTGCCGTGGCTTGAAGTCATCGCCGGCATTTGCCTGATGCTCGGAATCCTCCGCCGTGGCGCGCTTCTAACCATCGCCGGACTGGTGGTGGTTTTTTCCATCTCCATCGGCTGGGCGTGGTTTCACAAACTGGACATTTCCTGCGGTTGCCACGGCGGCGACGCGCCGATCCAATACTGGAGCAAGGTCGCCGAGCTCCTCGGTTATTTCATCCTGCTAGGCTGGCTGTGGCGGATGGAAACCCAAAGAAGATCTTAACCTTCGCTTCAAAGGTCCTGCCAGCTCCCAACTCAGGGGTTCACTATTATATCGCCGGTAGCCACGTCGTTGCGGTGGATAGTTCCTACAAGATTGTGGATGGGGCTTCTTGCTTCCAGACGAGCGGTCAAGGATCACGGGAAACGGATTTAGGAAGAGCAGGCAAATTTTAACGAAGGTGTTGAACTGCTCACCTGACTTATTCATCCTCCCTCCATGAGCTACGCGGAACGCCTTCAGAAACGCATCGATAAAACCGGGTCCCGCCTTTGCGTGGGACTTGATCCCCGCCCTGGCGATGGTGGTGCGGAGTTTGCCAGGAACTTCCTCAAACAAGTCATCGAGGAAACCGCACTTTGGGCGGCCGCTTACAAGCCGAACATGGCCTACTTCGAGGCGATGGGCATCGAAGGTATCCGGTTGTTGGAGGAGTTGCTCGCCGCCATGCCTGAAGACGTGCCGGTCATCCTCGATGCGAAGCGCAGCGACATCGGTGAGACGCAAAAATATTACGCACAGGGATATTTCGGCGGGTGGAATGTGGATGCCGTCACCCTCAATCCCTTTCTCGGCTACGATTCCATCGAGCCGTTCCTCGACTGGGAAGGGAAGGGGATTTACCTGTTGGCCGTCACTTCGAATGCCGGTTCCGCCGATTTCCAACGTCAGAAACTGGCAGATGGTCGCTCGGTTTTCGAACTCGTCACCGCTCTCGGGGAGCGCGCGAAGGCGGAAGGACGCAAGACGGATGTCGGATACGTCGTTGGTCTGACCAACGCCGCCGACGTGCTCGAAAAAATCCCGGACGCGCCGCTGCTGGTGCCTGGACTTGGCGCGCAGGGTGGTGATCTCGCGGCCCTCGCCGCCGCCGCCCGCACCGCGCCCGATGTGATCAACGTATCCCGCGGCATCCTCTACGCCGGCGATGAGCTCGGGTTCGGCGCGCGGGCTCGGGAGTGGTCGGAAAAAATCGCAGCGGCCTACGGAAAGTAAGCGGCAATTTTCCATGCAAGACCATTGATGCTAGGCTAGTAGTCGTCGCACGTGGAAAAAAAAATTCCATCACCCACTCACCCTATTCCCACCCGCTATTCCGGCTTGCTGCCGCAAAAGGGCTGGCCGGCGCGGAATCTTCGCTTCCTCCGCCACCGGATCGTCCCGGGGATGTTCCGACGGGCCGATGGCGACGTGCTGGAACCGGTGCTGGCCGCGCCTGAAAGTGACAAAGTGCGCATCACGTGGATCGGCCACGCGTCGTTTTTCCTGCAATTCGCCGGGCACTCGGTCATCGTCGATCCGAATTGGGCGAAGTGGCACGGCCCGGTCAAACGCCAACGCCAGCCGGGCCTCCACCTGCACGGCGTGCCCGAGGTGGATCTGGTGCTCGTCACCCATGCGCATTTCGATCACCTTCACAAGCCGAGCTTGAAAATCCTCCAAGCCCGCGAGGGTATCGTCGTGCCGCGCGGCAGCGGATCATTGGTCAGACGCCTGGGTTTCCCCGCCACCCATGAGATGAAAATCTGGGATGAATTGCGCTTTGATCAATTGGAAATCATTCACACGCCCTCGCATCATTGGGGCGCGCGATTCATTCATGACACCCACCGGGATTTCGGCGGCTACATTGTGCGTGCGGGCGGCAAGAGCGTGTTTCATTGCGGCGACAGCGCTTACTTTGACGGCTTCCACGAGATTGGAAAACGCTACGATATCGACATCGCGCTCATGCCCATCGGTGCGTATGAATCGCCCAGCGGACGCGATGTGCACATGAATCCCGAGGAAGCCGTGCGCGCCTTCGCCGATCTCGGGGCCAAGATCCTGATCCCGATGCACTATGGTACATTTCCGTTAGGGAATGAACCGCGCAACGAGCCGGTCGAGCGGTTGCTGATGGAAGCGGACCGTCTCGGCATCAGCGATCAAGTGCTGATCCCCGAGGAGGGCGTCGGCATCGAATGGTGAGATAAATTCCGGGAACAAAAACCAATTTCGTGTATTCTACGACCATGAACCGCCGCAAACTCCTCGCCCTCGTTTTACTCCTGCCAAGCCTTGCCTCCTGCGAACCTCAGAACACCACCATGTCACCCGATGCCAAACTCCCCGCCAAGATGCCTGAAGTCCCCGCCGGTGCGGAAGTCACCACCCTGGGTGCGGGATGCTTCTGGTGCATTGATGCCGCCTTCCGTCAGCTTGACGGCGTTTATTCCGTCACCTCCGGCTACATGGGCGGCTCGGTGAAAAACCCCACCTACGAGGATATTTGCACTGGTGAGAGCGGGCATGCCGAAGTCGTGCGGGTGGTGTTTGATCCGAAAAAAGTCGAATTCGAAAGACTGCTCGCCTGGTTCTGGGATTTGCATGATCCGACCACGCTCAACCGCCAGGGAAATGACGTGGGCACGCAATATCGCTCCGCCATTTACTATCATTCCGATGAACAGAAAAAAATCGTGGAAGCGTCCAAAGCCGCTGCCAAAGCGAATTTCAAGGATCCGATCGTGACGGAAATCACCAAGGTTTCCGAGTTCTATCCGGCGGAGAACTATCATCAGAATTACTACATGGAGAACAAGTCGAAGAACTCCTACTGCCGCTTCGTCATCGAGCCGAAGTTGAAGAAGCTCAAGCTGGACCATTGATCAATCGCCGCTGGGTGGGCGGCGCATCGATTTCTTTTGGGAGGTGATGCGCTTGTCCGCCACCGACCGTTGTTTGGATCGATTGGAGCGCGGGCGTTTCTGGCGGCGCATCTTTTCGATCGCCTGGGTTTTTGCGAACGCTTTCCCATCGCGGATCATTTCGAGTTGATCGCACAATTCGCGGCGGGCGAGAAAACGGTTCATTTCTCGCGAGCGGTCCATCTGGCATTTGATGCAGACACCCGTCGGCAAATGTTTGAGAAAGACGCAGTTCGAGGTCTTGTTGATCTTCTGGCCGCCGGCTCCAGAGCCGCGCACGAACTTCTCTAACAAATCAGACTCGGTGATCCCAAGTGCGCCCATCCGCTGCTCCAAGGCGGCGGTCTTTTCGGATGAGAGCGGATTTTGCACGGGCTGGGTTGGGGAGGAGGGGAACCAACCACGGAATACACTGAATACACGGAAAATGAATAGAATATAGATTTCTGGTCACCCACCTTTTGGCTTTCCGCGTGTTCCGAGTATTCCGTGGTTTCTATTTCGGATCTAAGAAGGACCACGGTCCGGAGGTCAGTTGGCAGGCGGGTTGCTGGGCGAGAGTTTTTCAAGGATCCGGTCGCGGGCGGATTCTTCGATCAATTTGGCATCGCCCAGATCGCGTGCAAGTTGTTTGGCGGCGGCGATTTCCACATCGGACGGGGCGGTTTTTTCCGGACGTGTCGGGCGGATTTCCAGGTTGGCGATGACCTTTTCCATGCCGGGAGAAAGCGCGGGATCGATGATCGTGCCGACTTCCGGCCTCAGTCCGCTAGAGGGGCCGCTTTGGATGGGCGGCAGTTCGCCGGTTTTCATGCTGGCGAGCGTGTGGAAATCCGGCGTGTAGCCGAGTTTGCGGAAATTCTCATAATTCTTCCGCAGGCTGGAGCGAATGATCTTTTCGCGCACCGGTGGTTCGTCCCGATCTTCATCGGTGGTGAAATACTTGCGCTCGATGCCGAGTCCGCCATCGATCGCTTTGTCGGGCTCAAGCCCGAGTTGGTTCGCCTCGGCGATCAAAGCGATCGCCCGCACCAGCGACTTTTGGGCGTCCGCCGCGTAGAATTGTTGGAAAAACGAACTGTCGCTGGTGATCGATTTCAGCTCGGAGATGATGACCGCACGCCGCTGCATCTTCTTGAAGAAGCTGAAGCCGTAAAGCACCGCCACAAGCAGTACGATAAAGAATAGGGCGCGGGTGAGAATATAACGCGGGCTTGGGGCTTCCATAGGTTGTTAGGTCCAGATTGATTTCGGTTTTTTAGGTTCTTTCGGCGGCGCTTCGAAGATCCTGCGCTCGCGGCAGTGGAAGAGCGCCTCCTCGCGGGTGATCAGATGCGCCTCGAACAATTCGCCGATGCTTTGATCGATGGTGCGGTTCCCCTCGCGGGTGCCGATTTCCATCAGACCGACGATTTGCTCCAGCTTGCGATCGCGGATGCAGTTGCGCATGGCATGGTTGGTCTTGAGGATTTCAGTCGCCAACACGCGGCCTTGGCCGTCGGCGCGCGGGATGAGGCGTTGGCAGATGATCCCTTCGAGCGCGCTGGAAAGCTGGGTGATGATTTGCGGCTGCTGCTCGGCCGGGAAGACATCGACCAGGCGGTCGATCGTCTGCGGGGCGTCCGGCGTGTGCAGCGTGGCCAACACCAAGTGGCCGGTCTCGGCGGCGGTTAGAGCGATGCGGATGGTGTCGAGATCGCGGAGTTCCGAGACCACGATCACATCCGGATCCTGGCGCAAGGCCTGGCGCAAGGCGCGGGGAAAACTTTTGGTATCGCTGCCCACTTCGCGTTGTTTGATCAAACAGGAGCTGTGTTGAAAAATATACTCGATGGGGTCTTCCAAAGTGATGATCACGCCGTTGCGGAAGTCGGAAATCCGCTTAATCATTGATGCCAGTGTGGTGGATTTACCAGACCCGGTGATGCCTGTTACGAGAACCAGACCGCTGCGGATGTTGCAGAAATCCTGCACGATCGGCTGATGTCCGAGTGCTTCGAGCTGGGGGATTTCCTCGGTGATAAAACGAAACGCCGCCTCCGCCTGGCCGCGGGCGATGTGGACATTTCCACGAAACCGTCCGACGCCCTCGACTTGCAAGGCGTAGTCCAATTCCAACTCTTCCTCCAAAGTCGCACGCTGGCTTTCGGTCAACGTGTCGAGGATCAGATTGCGCACGGTGGTGGGATCCAGCGCCTCCTCATCGAGCGGCATGATGGCACCGTTGATGCGGGCGCAGGCGGGAGCCCAGCTGCTGAGGTGCAGGTCCGAGCCGCCACGGGCGATGGTTTCTCGAAGGTATTCGGTGATCTCGCGGGCCATGGGTTGCAGGGGTTATCCTGTGATTCCGCGCATCGCGCGATCAAAATCCTGCGGCCGGGCACAAGCGGCGCGGGCGATGTCCGCATCGAGGTAGCCTTGTTGGACGGAGGCGACGAGGTATTGGAGCAGCGAGCAGTTGGAAGTGCTGTCGCCCTTTTGCAGGTGGTCTTGCAAATCCGAGAGGCGGTTTTCAAGAATCCAGCGGCGGGTTCCAGCTTCGTTTTGCAGGTATTCCAGCGCCGGGAAAAGCCCGCCACCCAGCCGTGGCAGGAGTTGTTGCGAGAGGATGCCGACCAGTTGTGAAGCGAGCAAATTGAGCGCGCCGGACGATTCCGCACTGAGCAGATGGGAGAAGCGATCCAACGTTTCCACCACGCTGCTGCTGTGCAGCGTGGAAATGACGAGATGCCCGGTTTCCGCCGCGTGCAGGGCGGTGATGGCGGTTTCCGCATCGCGGATTTCGCCGAGGAAAAGCACGTCCGGACTCTGGCGGAGCGCGGCGCGCAAGCCGGTTGCAAAGCTGTCGGAATCCAAGCGGATCTCCCGCTGGGAAAACAACGACTTTTCATTTTCGAAAAGAAACTCGATCGGGTCCTCCAGCGTCACGATGTGGCGCGCCAGGTTGCGGTTGATCCAGTCCAGGCAGGACGCGACCGTCGTCGATTTTCCGGATCCGGTGGGGCCGGTGACCAGGATCAGCCCGTAGCGCCGCTGCATCCAAGATTCCAGCAGCGGCCCCGGCAATCCGAGTTCGGTGAGCGGTGGGATGTCTTTCCGGATCGGGCGCATCACCGCCGCGAGCCGGCCCAGCGTGTGGTATAAATTCACCCGCAGGCGTCCGCCGTTAGGGAGCCGCCATGAAATATCCGCTTCATGCTGGGTGGCATGGTCCACCCCGCAGGATTTCCAGAACTCCTCAAGCCCGGCCCGCGGAATCGGCCCGGGGTGAAGGACCACCACATCGCCCTCGCGGCGGATCCGGGGCGGCTCGTTTTCCACAAGAAAAACATCGGTGGCGTCGTCGTCGAACGCATCGCGGATGAGTTGGTGGAGGGCGTTGTCCATGGGCTTGTTGGTTTCCAATGGGAAACTTCAATGACGTTAGGGGTTCGCCGGGTGGGTAGAAGCGAAAAGATTTGCTGGCTGTGATTTATTCGAAAAGGCCAAGCTCGCTGGCGATCGCCGTCTGCTCTTGCCCGATCCGTTCTTTGGCCGTCGCCAGATAGTGTTCGTCCAGTTCGATGCCGGTGAAGTTTTCAATATTCTGCCGATAGGCGGCAACGGCCGAGGTGCCGATGCCCAGAAACGGGTCGATCAAACGGGTGGCCGGGCCTTTGCCGTGGAGGCGCACGCATTGCTCGACGAGCGCTACGGGAAAGGTGGCCGGATGCGGGCGGTCTTTGTCGCGGGAATTGATCGTCTCGTAGGGGATGAACCAATTGTTGCCGCGGCAGCGCAGATCCGCGCCGCCGGTGTGGCCCCAGCGCGCGATGTTGGATTTGTCCTGATAGGGAACTCCCGCCGCGCGGCGGTCCAGCGGGACGTTGCCGGATTTCGTCAGGTGGAAGACATACTCGTGGCAATCGTTGACGAAACGTTGCGAGTTGATCGGCTTGAAATGTCCCGCGCTGAGTTGTTCGCCCGCGCGGGTCTCAACTGTGATCGACTTGATCCAGTGAAACGTGTTTTGCAAAACGAAAAGCGGCTCCACTCCGTCGGTTAGAGCGAGGATAAGTTGATGTGGCATCAGCGGATTGGCCGGTGCGGCTCCGACATTCAGGAAAAACGAGGCATCATCCGCCATCACCCGTTTCAACTCCGCCGCCCATTGCCGGCACCATGTTAGAAACTCCTCGCGCGGCGCGGTGTCCTTGAAGCTCTTGTAGTTGATCCCGAGGTTGTAAGGCGGCGAGGTGACCACGAGATCAAATGAGCTTTCCGGCAGTGTCGGCAGGACTTTCAGGCAATCGCCGTGGAGCAGTTTCATGATGTTTCTTGAAAGGTGATGCGGAGATTCCTGTCTGCTCTTGGCCCCTGAGTCAATCGGCGACTGCCCGCCGGGAGCGACGACGACGTTGGCGTGGCCAATGAACCGCTTGTAGCGTCGCTCTATGAGCGTCGATGCCTATGAGATGCGCGCAGCCTCTTCATTGGCTTTCCCATTCACCCCACGGCCTCTGGGCCAGTTAGCGACGGTCACAGACGCGCCGCTACAGGAGCGGATGGGACGCTTGTAGCGTCGCTCTATGAGCGTCGATGCCCATAGATGCGCGCAGCCTCTTCATTGGCTTTCCCATTCACCTCACGGCCTCTGGGCCAGTTTGCGGCGGTCATAGACGCGCCGCTACAGGAGCGGATGGGACGCTTGTAGCGTCGCTCTATGAGCGTC
>JBBECN010000185.1:14156-16969 GCA_040881795.1 Akkermansiaceae bacterium | reverse complement strand
ACACCACCGGCACCGGCGTGCACGAGAATGCTCTCGCCCTTTTTCATCCGGGCGATGTTATGCAAGGCATACCAAGCCGTCATGAAAACGACCGGTAGCGTCGCGGCTTCCTCGTAGGAGAGATTTTCCGGCATCTTCCGCATGTCGGCGGCGCGGGCGAGCGTGTGGGTCGCGAGTCCGAAAACCGCGAGACCGAACGCCTTGTCACCGACAGCCAGGTGGGTGACTCCTTCGCCGACCGCCACGACTTCGCCCGCCACTTCGTCGCCGAAGATCCGCGCATCGGCGGTTTCGGCGGGGTAGAGGGCGAGTGCCTTGAGCACGTCGCGGAAATTCATGCCTGCGGCTTTGACGCGGACCAAGATTTCGCCCGGCGCGCATTCCGGCAGCGCGAACGGAGTGAAACGCAGACTGTCGAGCAGGCCGCGTTCGCGGGATTCGAGGCGCAGCGGCACAGAGGCATCGAGCGCTTGCTCGCGATGCGGTAGGCCACGGCTGATGCGCTGGACGTAGCGAGCCTCGCCACGCAGGGCGACTTCGCGCTCGGTGTCGGGATGCAGCAACTCGCTCCAGAGCAGGCCGTGATCGGCGGCGGTGACTTCCGTCGGCAGGTCGATGCCGCGGCAGGCGAAATTCGGATGCTCGCCGAGCATGACCCGGAAAATCCCGATCGACGGCGCTTGGGCGACGGTCGTGGCTCCCATTTGCTCGCCAGCCGGCTGGGCACCGCGGGTGACGAGGTCGATGCGCAGCTTGGCGACGGGCATCGTTTCTTCTAGAGCATGAGTGAGATGCAGCAGGGCATCGATACCCATGAGCGCGTCGTTTTCGCCGATGCCGGTTTTTTCATCGAGCGACCAGAGCCAGACAAAGCGTTCCGGCGGCGTCTCCGCGAGCAAGGCGGTGAAGAGCGGTTTCCAATCTTCCGGCCCTTGATCGCGGACGGTGAAATTGTCGCCCGAAGCCGTAAATTTCTCCCCACGGCGGACGATGCGACAGCGCGCGCCAGCGGCGGTGACTTGCGCGGCGACCTCCGCTCCGAGTCCGGCCTCGTCCGCGAAGACGACCCAAGATGCTTCGACCGGCAGTTCGGCCACCGGTGTCGGGGCGGCGGCTTGGCCGCCTTTGCGAGCGAGCAGGCCGATTTGGCCTTCGCCTTCCGGGCCATTGAGACCGGGCATCGAAGTGGTTTCGGCGAAGCCAACTTCCTTCAGCGCGGCTTCCCACTGAGCGCGTTGCATCAGCGGTTGGTCCGGCCGTAAATCGCGGTCGGTGAGATGCCACCAACCTTGGGTCAGCCCGAAAACTGACTCCGTCCACAATTGCGGCGTCGCCACGTCCATGAACATCAAGGTGCCGCCTGGGGCGAGCAGTTCGTGGAGCATTTTCAGCGTCACCCGGACATCGGCCACGGCGTGAAGCACGTTGGTGCCGACGATGAAATCATAGGTTCCGGGCTCGAAATCCTGATCGGTGGATGGTTTTTCCAGATCGAGCACCTTGTATTCCACCTCGGGGAACGCCGCGAGTTTCTGGTTTGCCGCGGAGAAGAATCCGGCGGAAACGTCGGTGAAGGTGTAGGTGTGAAGGCCGCGGTCAAGCAGCGGCAGCAACTGCGCCGCAAGGCCGGCCGTGCCTGCGCCGACTTCGAGAATCCGCAGCCCACGGCCTTCCGGCAGGTGGCGGGCGGCTTCCTGGACGGCGCTGCCGATGCTGATCATCCAGTGGCTGGAGAACAGGCCGTCGCCGTAGAAATGGTCGAGCAGGTCGTTGTTCGATCCGCCGAAGAGGATTTGCACAGCTTCCTTTTCCCCGCGGACGATCGCGCCGAATTCGGCACAAGTCGCGGTGCTGAGCAGGCCTTCCGGCAAATGGCCGGGATGCCCGATGATGAAAGCGCGGAGTTTTTCCGGAGCCGAATCCGCCGCAGGGGTGAAATCCGCCGTCGGGATGTAATTTCCGCTGCGGGAGATGAGCAGGCCGCGATTGGCGAGCTTGTCCATCAATCGGCCGAAGACGGTGCGCATCGACTCCGCCACGCCGAGCGAATCGGCGGAAAACGCGGCGCTCACGCCCATTTCCCGCAGTCCGGCGGCGATTTGTGCGGCGGCGAGATCGTCCTCGGCAGCCATCACGGCTTCGAGTTCGGCCCGACCGCGCAGAGCGATGACTTCGTTCAAAGCGGTGGTGGCGACTTCGCGGAGTTGGCTCAGCGGCAAGGAAATTTGCGCGGTCGGCGGGACGGTCGGAGCCGTGCGTTCCCAATCGACATTATATACCAAATCGCGGCTGCCACCGGAGGCCCCGGCGCGGCGCACTGAGGTCATGCCGACCGCGCGGAAGCCATCGACCAACACGCATGGGCGGCCAGCATCGTCGTAAATGCCGATGCGGCCTTCGATCAGTTCCTCATTGAAATGCAACACCTTGGCGCGGACTTGAGCGGACGCTCCCGGCGAACGCAGGAACAAGATCCTCGCGAAACGCACCGGCAGTTTCATCTTCGCCTTGCGGTCTTCCACCGTCTTCGAACCGGCGGAAAACACGTGCAGCGCACCGTCCATCAGTACCGGATGCAGCGGGTATTCCGCCGCGCGGCTTGCGATGTTTTCCGAAAGGGAGACCCGGCCGGCCGATTGGCCATTTCCTGCGGCGAGCTCGCGCACCGGCTTGAACTCGTCACCGTAGCGCAATCCGAGATCGCTCATGTGACCGTAAAATGCGCCGACACCTTCCGGCTCCAAATCAGCTCCGGGAGCTTCCAGCACGGAATTTCCGAACGACGATTCCGTCCGCTCACTGCGCATCGAGCC
>JBBECN010000185.1:0-14056 GCA_040881795.1 Akkermansiaceae bacterium | reverse complement strand
GTGCGAATCGACCTTGTGATCCTTCAAGTAGGCCATGTGGCGGCCATCGAGACGCGACGTCCAGGTCGGCGTGGCGCGCGGTTGGCGGGCGTCGAGCAGGCCCTTGCCGCCTGCGCCGAGACGGGCTTCGCGCAACTCACTGCATTCGTGCCACCAACGGCTTCGGTCCCACGGATACGCTGGCAGCGAGAGCAGTTCGCGCGAGGGAGTGAGGCCATTGAAATCCAGCACCACGCCACCGCGATGTAGGTCGAGCGCGGCTTCCAGGAAGCATTCGTGCTCGCGGTCGCGGCGGGTCGAGGCGGTCACTTGGGCCTTTTCACCACGCGCGGTGAGGCACTCGGTGATCGACATGGAAAGCGCCGGGTGGGAGCTCATTTCGAGCCAGACATCCACGCCGAAGTCGGCCACGGAGTTCACGGCTTTCACGAACTGCACCGCATGGCGGATGCCGCGGCCCCAGTGGGCGGCGACGCAGTCTTTGCCCGCACAGCGCTCGCCGGTCACGGTGGAGAAGAATGGCAGCGTCTCTTCATGCGGCGCGATGTCTGACAGATTGGCGATGAGATTATCCGCCGCCGGTTGCATCATCGCGTGGTGATACGGGTGGTCCACTTTCACAAAGCGGGCGAAAATATTCTGCGGCTCCAACTCGGCGCGGATGGCTTCCAGCGACGACGGGATGCCTGCCAAAGTGAGCGAGCGAGGACCATTGAAAGCGGCGATGCTCACCGTCCGGTCGTGCCGGGAAATTAATTCCAATGCCTCTTCCTCCGAGAGGCTCACGGCCAGCATGGTGCCCTCACCACGAGCGCACTCATGCATCATGCGGGCGCGCAGGACGATGATCCGGGCACCTTCTTCCAGGCTGAGAATTCCCGCCACGCAGGCGGCTGCGACTTCGCCCACGCTGTGGCCGACGACGGCGGTCGGCTCGACGCCGACAGATTTCCAAAGCGCCACCAAGGCGAGTTGCATCGCGAAAATCGCCGGCTGGGCGATCTCGGTTTGTTGCATTCTCGAATCTGCCTCGTCGCGGGCGAGCTCTTCCAGCAACGAGAAACTCGCGTGTGGACGCATCGCCTCGGCGCAAGCTTCCATCGTTGCGCGGAACACCGGCTCATTGCGCATCAACTCGCGGCCCATGCCCCACCACTGCGGGCCCTGGCCGCTCATGACGAAACCGATGCGCGGCGGAAATTCCGGCCGCGGCGTGAACGACGCGCGCGCCGTGGTCACCGGATTTCCCATAGCGAATTCCTGCAACTCCGCCACCACCTCGGCGGAGGAATTCCCCACCAGCGTCAGGCGATGTTGGTGATGATTCCGGCGGACGCCGAGCGTGTAAGTGAGCTTCGGCAGGACGGGCGAACTGCCATTTCCAAACTCATGCGCCTCGATCCAACCCGCCAGACGACCGGCGGTGGCCTTGAGCGCATCCTCGGAACGGGCGGAAATCACCAGCGGCCACGAACGACCGGTCGGGAAAGGGCCGTGAGCGGGGGGCACTTGCGCCGGTGGCTCGGAAAGAATGACGTGGGCATTTGCGCCGCCGAAGCCGAATGAGTTCACCCCGGCGATGCGGCGCGCGCCATTTTCCGGGAAGGCTTCGAGCGTCGTCGGCACGCGCAGTTTCAAGCCCGGCATGTCGATGTGCGGGCTCGGATTCTCAAAATGCAAACTCGGCGGAATCTGCCCGCGCTTGAGCACCAGCATCGCCTTCACCAGGCCGACCACACCGGCCGCAGTTTCCAAGTGGCCGAGATTCGTCTTCACCGAACCAATCGGCAGCGCCTCACTCCGGCCGCCGCAAAGTGCTTCCGCCAGCGCGATCGCCTCGATCGGATCACCCACCGCCGTGCCGGTGCCGTGCGCTTCCACGAAGCCGACTTCCGTCGGGTGAATGCCGGCGTCCACACACGCGTCGCGCACCAGTTGGGCCTGAGCCTCGGTGCTTGGCAGGGAAATTCCGTTGGTGTGGCCGTCCTGGTTCAGCGCGGAGCCGAGGATCACACCCTGGATCGGATCGCCATCCGCGATGGCCTTGGAAAGAGGTTTCAACAGCACCATTCCGGCACCTTCGCCCCGCACGAAGCCATTCGCCTCGGCGGCGAACGCCTTGCACTTGCCGTCTGGCGAGAGCATGCCCGCTTGGGAAAAGCCGATAAAGCCATCCGGCGTGATGATCACCGTCACGCCGCCTGCCATCGCCATTTCGCAACGCCCGGCACGCAGCGATTCGCACGCCAAATGCACCGCCGTCAGCGCGGACGAACACGCCGTGTCCATCGACAGACTCGGACCGGACAAGTTGAAACAATACGAAATCCGATTCGCCGCGATGCTGTGCGCGCTGCCGGTCGGCGAGTGCGCGCTGATGCCTTTGCGGTCGGTGCCGCCGCCCTGGATGTTCTGATAGTCATTGTGGGAAACCCCCATGAAGACGCCGATGTTGGTGCCGCCTTCCAAATCCAAAACCACTCCAGCGTCTTCAATCGCCTCCCACGCCGTTTCCAAAAGAAGCCGTTGTTGCGGATCAATGTAAGGAGCCTCCCTCGGCGAAATGCCGAAAAACTGTGGGTCGAATTGATCGATTTGCTCAAGAAATCCACCGCGTTTGGCGATTGATTTTCCCGACAACCCGGGTTCCGCATCATAAAATCGCTCGACATTCCACCGGTCGGCAGGCACTTCGGACACCGCATCGCGACCCTCAGCCAATAGCTTCCAAAATGATTCCGTGTCATTGACTCCGCCGGGGAACCGGCAGCCGATTCCGATGATTGCGATACCCTCTGTTGGCATAAGTAGATAGTTTTGAAATTTCCTCGAAAGGTGGCCGCACTATTGTGGCAAAAGTGCCCGATGCAAGCCTAGTTCTGCGCAAATTACGGAACCTCATCGAGGCCGCCCCGGAATTCCGGGCAAAAGTTCAAACTTCCCGTATTGGGGAGGATCCTGAATTCCGATTCAGTTGAGGGCCAGCAACGCTTGCTTTCCGCGCTTTTTCGTTTCGGGATCGTCCTTGCCCGTACTTGGCAGGGCCAATCCCTTTTCGAGGTGCTTCTTGGCGTCCACCTTGTTTTGCATCGCCGCGCAGGTGATTCCCAGATCCACATGGTAAGGGGAGCGTGAAGGATTGAGGCTGATCGCCTTGCGGAAACACCTCGCCGCTTCTTCGTTGGTCGCCGCGGGCAGGCTTCCGTAGGCGAATTCAGCGACTTTCCGCTTCAGGGAACTCAGTTCGGCCACCTTTTCATGCCACCGGCCGAGGATATACCAGGCGAGGTCATTTTTGGAATTCAGCGCGATTGCCTTGTCCGCAGAATTCTTGACGTGGCGCAGGGCGTTCATTTTTTCCTTACTGCTGAAAAGTTCGAGCGATTTGGCATAGCCGATGGCGACCGAAAGATGCGCCTCCGAGTTCTCGGGGGCAAGGGCTACCGCCCGCCGCGCGTAGTCGAGGCCGATGGCGGAAAATCGGGTTTTTTCCGCGTTCGCCGCGGCGTCCGCCGATTTGTGGCGGTATTGTCGGGCGATGCGTAGGAGCAGATCCACGTTGTTGGGAGCAAGTTTCTCCGCAGGCAGGTAGGATTTGAGCGCTTCGTTCGGGTTGAATTTCAGGTCGTGCACCTCGCCCTGTTGAATCAGTTCACTCACGCTTGCCCCGGAAACCGCACCCCACGGGAGGAGGATTGATAATGCACAGATCTGGATTTGAAAGATCAACGGGTTTTTCATAACAACCGTGATCGTTAATCTCGCTGATTTGTGGTGTCAAACGGAACTCCCGGAACGGAAGAGGGACCGCCAGAGACCGACCGGCACGAGCTTTGCACGTGCCTGCCAAACCCAGTCAGCGCCGCAGTGCAACCCGCAGCAACCGATCATCCGCAGTGAGGTAGAGGCGGCTGCCACCCTCTCCGAGTGCGATATTGGCAGTCGGTCGGCCACAGAGGATTCGACCCAGCAACTTCGCCTGCGGGCTGAGGATCAGGCACCCGCCGGGGCCGGTGGCAAAAACGTTGCCCTTGGCGTCCACCTTGATTCCATCCGGCCCGCCGGGGCCCTTGAGACCTTTGCAATTGAAGAAGACCTTGCCACCATCGGTCATTCCGTCGGCCTTCAGAGGATAGGCCATGATCACCGGGGCCGGTCCATGCGATTGGGCGACGTAGAGGGTTTTTCCATCCGGCGACAGCGCCACGCCGTTCGGCCGGTCGAGATCGCGGATGACCAGTGAGACTGCGCCTTGCGGGGTGACGCGGAATACGCCGAAAAACGGCAACTCCCGGAATCGTGTGTCTTTCTCGCGGTCCGGCAGGCCGTATGGCGGGTCGGTGAAATAGACGTCGCCGTTTGCTGCGATCGCCAGGTCGTTGGGCGAGTTGAAACGCTTGCCTTCGAAGTGGTCTGCTAGAGTCCGCTTGCCGCCGTCCGGGGTGAGATAGGAAACGCGGCGATCACCGTGCTCACAAAAATACAATTGGCCGTCCGAATCCATCGCGAGTCCGTTAGATCCCGGTTCGCTGCCATAAGCTGCCACCCCGGTGTAGCCCGAGGGCTTCATGAAGACGGATGCCGCAGTGTCACCTTCCTTCCACTGATAGATTGTGTTGCGCGGGACGTCGGAAAACAACAGCCGCTTTTCCTTCTCATCCCACACCGGGCCCTCCGCCCAGTCGAAGCCGGTGCAGAGGGTTTCAATTTTTGCCTGTGGATCGATGATGGCATCGAGCGCGGGATCAAGGCGTTCGATGGTTTCCTGCGCGCAAGCAACGGTGCTGATGAGGGATAGCAGGCTAATGATTTTCATAGGGCTGACCGATGTGATGAACCACTTTGTCTTCCCGGGCAAGCCTGCTTACTGGGAGATCACCGGTTTCTTCGGTAATAGCGCGGGCCGCTAAAGCCACCGCGGTAGTAGGGAGCGGGGCGGTAGTAAACCGTGCGATGGTAGTGATGATTGTCATCGATTGGTTTGCCAAGGGCCACAATCCGGTCCAATCTGGCGCGGTGAGCGGCTGTCTCAGGAATTTACGGAATCACTCATAACCACGACCCGGAAGATTTCATGCCGAACCACGTTTCCAAATTTACCAAATCTCTCAAGCGGCTGGGAGAAATCCAAGTCACGGAGTGGGATTTTATGGATCTACTCAACAAGGATGTCAGCGAGCTCAAAATTTCGCGATCTCTGAAGCGGCTGGGGAACATTCGGGTGATGGAGTGGGATTTCAGAACTGTAATGCCTGCGGTGAACAAACTGGCGAATCAGGAGGTCGATTTGGTCGACATGATCAAACGCACTGCTCACTACAAGGTGATTGAGTGGGATTTCAGAAGTGCGTTACCGCCCGCACCTTCCGCGTCTGGGAGCAAGGGTCTGACTGCTGAGGAAATGCAGGGTCTCATGTTACGGCTGAAAAATTTCCTTCAATATGTGGCCGTCAATTTGACCGATGAGCCAAGCCGGGCGCAGATCAAGGTGCAGGAGATCGCGCCCAACGTGCTGCGCTTCAGACTGATTCTGGTGAAAAGGGATGTGGCGCTGCTGATCGGGCATGGAGGTCATACCGCTGCGGCCATCCGTGCACTCTTGAAAACAGCTGCGGGGACCAGCGGCGTGCATGCATTGTTAGTGATTTGTTCCCACGAGGAGGATATAAAGCTCGGCGGTGGAGGCCGGCTTGGAGAGCTGGGATGAATTGCGGAATGTCCCTCCTGGCGAAAACATTTTCAAGCCAGGCGTTTCATGACAGCGGCGGATAACAATTTCCCGTCGGCGCGGCCCTCGGCGAGTTCCTGTGAGCGTTTCATCAGCTTGCCCATGTCAGCCTTGCCGGTCGATCCAGTTTCGGTGACGGCCTGTTCGATGATCGCCAACAGTTGCTCATCGGTCAGCGCCGCCGGTAGATAGCGGGAGAGAATTTCGATTTCCGCCTTCTCGGTGACCACCAATTCCGGGCGGCCAGCTTTTTCAAACTGCTCGCACGAGTCGAGCCGTTGTTTGATTTGCTTGCGCACCAGGGTAAGCACTTCGGGCTCCTCGAGTGCCGTGCCGAGGCCGCCTTTTTCGATGGCGGCATTGGTCAGCGCGGTTTTTAACGCACGCAAGGCGTTGAGGGCAGTCGCATCTTTCGCTCTCATGGCGGTTTTGATGTCTTCGGGAATGCGGGTGGCGGTGTCGCTCATACCGCTGTGATATCATGAGCTGATGATCACTGCCAACCGGTAAAATAACCCACCACAAGAAACGTCCGTCGGCCTTGGTGTGGAGGATGAGGCGATCTGCAACATCGTAGGTGTCGCTCTGGAAGGTGGGACTCTGCATTCTGTCCGGAAAATGTCTCGCGCATGCGTTTGCCGGCCACTCGTTGCACCGCTTCCGACAGGATTTTCATCCCAAACAGGAAGACCCCCAGCGCCCCCAAGACGTGGAGCAGTCCGACGACGACAGAAAATGTGGAGAGGCTGGATACGATGGGTATGTAAACGTAACTAAATCGTCACCTTGCCCGCTTCGGTGCCAGAAAAATCAGCTGTGTGGAGGGATTTTATGACGGATTGGGATGCCTCGCCAAGATCAGGCGTCTTTGACCACTTTCCCGCCGAGGGAGAGGATGCGGGCATTGCCTTTGGCCGATTCGGCTTCGGGGATGTTGCCGTCGCGCACATACATCTGTGAGAGGCCGGTCCAAGCGAGCAAGTCGTTGGGTTTCAGCGTGACGGCTTGCAGGCCACAGCCAATGGCTTCCTTGGTTTGGCCAGTCTTCAGGAGGGCCATGCCGAGCGCGTGCCAACCGTCGAAAAAAGCGGGATGCAGGGCGACGCAGCGGCGGTAGCAAACGATGGCTTCGTCGAATTCGCCAACGGCGAGGTGGCCGTTGGCGTCATCGAACAGCTCTTGGAGGTCGTCGGACATGGGGAAAAGCGGCGACTGTTGATCGCCAAGCCTTAGCGTTGTTTGTAGAGCTGTTCGACGTTGGCGGCTTCGATGCGGGAGTTCATCCATGCCATGAATGCCGTGGTCTCGTTCTCGTTGGTGCGTGCGGTGACTTCGCTGTCGAGGCGGGTGGTGGCGTCGGCCTCTTTCACGACCTCGCGCTTGGCGACGTGGACGACGAACGCGCGATCCGACTCGACGATGACTTCGGCAATGGAGCCGGGATCGACATTGCGGGTGGCCTCAAACAGGTTTTGAGGCTCGGTGGCTCCGTCCGGACGGTAGGTGCTGATGATGGAGGTGAAGGCCTTGGTTTCGGCGATCCCGGCTTCTTTGGCGGCGTCGGCGAATGATTTGCCGGAGGCGAGTGATTCCTTGATCTTGGTGACGGCTTCGTCGGCAGCGGTTTTCAGGGCTTCGGTGGCCTTTTCTGAAATGTATTGGGCGCGGGCTTCGGCGCGGGCTTCCTCATAGGTTTTCGGGCGGGATTTTTCCTGACCGTCGATGCGGGCGACGACCCATTGGTTTTCGCCGATGGCAATGGCTTCGGAGATTTTGGAGAAGGGATCGGTGGTTTCCTGGATGAGGAACAGTTCATCCACGGCCTTGCCGCCACGGCTGGAGGCGCGGAGCGTGACGTCGAGGTCCTTCGGCGCGGCGGATTTGGCGAAGAGTTCGGTGGTTTTGACTTCCCAGCCGTTGGCCTTGGCGAGATCTTCGAAACCGTTGCCTTTTTGTTCTTCAAGCTGGAATAGGAAGTCATCGACGAGGCCGTCCACTTCAAGCTGTTTTTTGCGGCGCTCCTCAGCGAGTTCAGCGGCGCGCTTGGCTTTATCCTCTTCCTTTTTCTTGGCGGCTGCTGCTTTTGCCTCGTCGCTGGCGGCTGCCTCGGCGATGGATTCCGGGGCATCCGGCTTGTCGGCATCGGCCTCGGCGGGGAGATTCGGCGTCACCACCACGTAGGTGAATTTGCGGAGTGGCTCGGTGGTGAAGGCGTCTTGAATGACTTCCCAGTAGGTTTTGATCTCTTCTTCGGTCGGCTCGATTTTTTCCTCGAAGGGTGCGAGTTCGAGGCGGGCGATTTCACCGGTGATCTGCTGGTTTTCGAGAGCGAGATTCTTGGCAACCGCGTCGCGATCGACAATCAGGCCGGAGCCGACGATGGCGTTGATTTTTTTGGAAGCGAGTACGTCGGAGGCAAGTTCGCGAATGTCGTTTTCGGTCATGCCGAGGCGGCCGATGCCTTTTTCGATGTAGTTGCGGTAAATCTCGGGGTCGAATTTGCCATCGGGGCCGGCGAAGGCGCGGAGCGATTTGATGTATTCGGAGATCTCATCGTCGCCGGGATAGACGCCGAATTCCTCCTTGGCCTGGCGCAGGATCATGCGGCCGACAAAGAATTTTTCAGGGGCTTCCTCCTGGTTGGTCGCGCCAATGGCGGTCCCCATGAGAAATTGGTAGAGTCCGAAATCACCGGACCGGGCGAGGCCGGAGGTCAGCTCGTAGGCCCCTGAGCCGAGGCTCCTGAATTCCTTATCGCTGTAGGTGCGGTTGCCGATTTTCATGACTGCTTGGCCACCCATGTTCTGGACGGAACTGGAATCAAGGAATAGGAAGCTGACGAACAGGATCACGAGGATCACCATCGTCAGACCGGTGTATTTGCGGATGTTTTCAATCATGAAATATTCTGGCTGCCCTTGCGGGGTCCCGGGGAGTTAAGAGGGTGATTGCAGCGGCTTCAATGGTAATTCTCAGGGAGGGGTCCTGAAATGCCTGGGGGCGCCAGAAATCCTGAGACCCAACTCATCCGCTGCCCGCCCTGAATTCCCCGAACAATCTGGCTTGCCCCGTGGTTAAAATGCGGGTTCCTTGGCTGCTCATGAACTTTCGCTGGTTAAACGCAGTCCTTTGGGGGAATTCGGTGGCATTGTCTTGGATGTGGGGCTTGGGGCTGTTTTTCAGCGTCCAGATGACCTTCATGTTCGGGCTCCAAGGGTTGTTGATGTTCGCGATTCCGAATGCGCTCGGCCTGATGTTGTTCGGGTTTCTAACGCAGATCGTCGCGAAACGGCATAGCGGGGGACAGGAGTCGCTGGCGATCTTCTTCGATAAATTTGCGAAGCCGTTCCGGCTGATTTTGTATCTTTATCAGATTGTGGCGCTGGCATTGACCGTTTTCGCGCTGACGAAATACATGCTGGTCCCGCTGCTGGTTGCGTCGGGGCCGCTGTTTTGGATTTATATATGCCTGATCATCTTTGTGATTCTTGCGGCGGGTTGTTTGTTTGGCGAAGAATTCGGAATAGGGAAAATCAAGGTCAGCCATGCGCTGCTCGGGGCGGTGCTGGTCGGTTGCGTGGCGCTGATTCTTGCCGGACTTCAGCCCTTGGTTCCTGAAAGTCTGGGTTTGAGCGCGCCGTTCCCCATGCAGGCGGATGGCACGTTGCAGTGGCAGGGCCCCGGGCTTTTCGGCTATGCGATCCCGTTGTTCATCGGCTTGTTGGTGGGTCCCTGGTTGGATCTACAACACTGGCAACGGGCGATTCAGATTCACCGGGAAAAAACTTCGATTCGCAGCAGCTATTTTTTCGGCGGGTTGATCTTTTTCCTGATGCTCATTTTCCATGGTTGCCTAGCCTACTGGGTGATGGCGAAAATCGGCAGCCCGCTGGTGATCAAAGAGAGCATGGATCAATTCAACTATGCTCACGAATTGATCACCCGGTATGTCAGTGGCGAGAATGCCGCGGTCGCGGCGTGGGTGCCCATGGCGTATTTCACATTCCTCTCGATTTGTGCGCTGACGACGCTCGATAGCGGCTATGTCGCCCTCAAATGGTTTCTCGGCAAGAACGTGGAGAAAAGCGAGAACATGCTGATCTCGTTGATCCCGAAACAAATTCTTGGATCGCCGATTCCGAGCTTCATGCTCGTCGGATTGGTGACCTTGATCGGTCTGGCCCTCAAGCTGGAGCTTGAGTATTTCATGATCTTCTACGCGTCGTTTTTTGTCGGTTACGCCGCCCTGGCAATCGCCCGCTGTTATGTTCCCAATTCGCAGCAACCGCTGCCGCAGATTCGGATGTTTTCGATGGCGAGCATGTCGTTGGTCATCTTCGCATTCGGCTATCTCAATGTGCAGACGCCGCTGATGATCCTGGGTTCGCTCCTGCCGCTGGCCTATGTGATGTGGCTGGTTTTCAACGCGGATCTGCTGCGCGTGGTGACCGAGCGGGCGGGCGAGGTGATCGAAGCGGCCTCGGAAATCCCGGGGATCAAGGCGATCGCTAAAACCGCGGTCGTTGCCACCGGGGCCGACGTGGTGGCTCCGCATGACCACCATGCGCTGGCTGGGCATTTTGAGGGGAAATGGTTCGTCTACTCGATGATCGCAACCTATGCGGACACCAACTCTGTCGGAAATGTGTATTTCGGAATGTATGGCATGTATGTGGGGAAAACCCGCGAGCTTTTCTTCAACACGGCGATGCCGGACTTCGACCTGAAGACGACGAAATTTTATATACTCACCCGCTCCTTCGAGCACAAGTTTGTGCGTGAGGCGCGGGAGTTTGATACGATCACGGTGAAAATCCGGGTGGCGGATTTCAATCGTAAGTTCTGCACGCTGGAGCACCAGATTTTCGGCTCGGAAAACGAGCTTCTCGGCAAAGGTAAGCAGAGCCTGCTGTTTGTCTCCGCTAAGAATTACAGCCTGTTGGATATTCCATCGGAGGTTTACACAGCCTTCATGAAATACACCTGATCTACTTTGCCTGCGGAATGTCCTCGCGCTTGATTCCGCGCAGTTCAAAAATTTTGAGGATGGCTTCTTCGATCAGATTGTTAGGGCAGGATGCGCCGGCGGTGATGCCGACGGTCACCGGCCGATCTTTGCAGAACAGCTCGGAGTAGTCCGATGTTTTTTCCTCATGGTGGTGGATGTCGTAGTGTACGATATTCTCCAGCGACGTGATGCAGGACGCACCGCGAATGAAGAATGTCGGGATCTCGGGCTCGGCGATTTCCACCAGGTGGGCCGTGTTAGAGCTGTTGTATCCACCGACGACCAGCAGCAGGTCCATCGGTTTTTTCAACATTTCGAAAAGCGCGTCCTGGCGTTCCTGGGTGGCTCCGCAGATGGTGTCGAAGACCTGAAAGGAGGCACCGTCGCCGTCGCGTTCGATGATTGCCTTGCGGATCCGGCGTTGGATTTCCTCGGTCTCGCTTTGCAGCATCGTGGTTTGGTTGGCCAATCCCACGCGCTTGAGGTGGATGTCCGGATCAAAGCCATCCGAGTAGTGATATTTGTATTTCTCCAAAAATTCCTCTTTGTCGCCGCCATTGCGGATGTAATCGCAGATGTGGTCCACGTCGGTGAGAGTCAGCACCACCAGATAGTGGCCATCACCGTTTTCACCGAGTGCGCGCGAGGCGGTGGCGAGGGTTTCCTCGTGATTGGATTTCCCGTGGATGATCGAGGTGACGCCATCTTTGGCGTATCCACGCACCCGCCGCCAGACTTTCATGACGTCGCCGCAAGTGGTATCGACGACGTAACAGCCGCGCTCCGCCACCTTGTCCATGAAGTTGGTGGGCGCACCGAAGGCTGGGACGATCACCACATCATCCTCGGTGAGGTCGTCGTAGTGCTCGGTGAGATTCCGCCATGGCAGCGAGGTGATGCCCATGTCGCGCAACTGGCGGTTGACTTCCGGATTGTGGATGATTTCACCGATGAGGAAAATCCGGTTGTTGGGGAAAACCTTGCGTGAGGCGTAGGCCAGATCGATCGCGCGTTCGACGCCGTAGCAGAAGCCGAATTGCTCGGCGAGCAGCAGGGTGGTGTTGCCGACGGTCATTTTCCCGCCTTGATCACGCAGTTTTTCGACGATGGTGGAGTGGAAATGCACGGCAACTTGGGCGGTGACGAGTTCCATCACATCCGGGCGGCGGACGTTCACCCGGGGTTTCTTGATCTTGTCTGCAGCGTCGCTCATTGGAGGTGGATATAGTCCCGAATTCTGCCGCCACCAACTCATTTTCCAAACCGCCCCAGCCGTGCAAATCCGGGGCGGGGTGGAAAAATTGCTTGGGCATGCAACTTCCTTGTGTGGAGTCCATCCTCCGGGCTTGCCCTCGCGAATTTACCCGCCATGCTCTGCTGCCTTGTGAGTTCCATTCCGGTCGAACCATCGTTGGAAGCCTTCGCCGAGCTGGCGAAGCGGGGCAATGTCGTGCCCGTTTACACCCAGCTCGCCGCCGACTTCGAGACCCCATTGTCCGCCTACCTCAAGTTGCGGGATAGCCGTCATTCGTTTCTCTTGGAAAGCGCCGAGAGTACAGAGAAAGGCGGTCGATGGTCGATTGTCGGCAGTGGCCCACGGCTCGTATTCGAGGCGAGGGACAAGGAAATCACCATCCGTGAGGGTTCGAAAGTCCGGACCTTCACGGCGGAGGACGATGTGCTGGCGGCGCTGGAGCGGGAAATGGCGGTCTATCAGCCGGTGACCCACGGCGCGCTGCCACAATTTTCCGGCGGGATGGTCGGCTATCTTTCATACGACGCGGTCCGGCAGTTCGAGCCGACGCTGGGGCCGCCCCCGCCGGATGTGTTGGGGATTCCCGATGCGATGTTCATGCTGGCGGACACGCTGTTGGTTTTCGATCACCGTCTGCGCCGGCTTCAGGTGATCGCGAATGCGTTTATCGACGAGTTCCCGACTCCCGACGAAGCTTATGCCGCCGCCCGCGGACGCATTGCCGCCATCGTGGAAATCCTCAACCGGCCGTTCCACGTGCCCGCCTTGAATGGTCTGGTGAAAGCGGAACCGGTCGAGGCCAGGAGCAACACCACTCAGGAGGAGTTTGAAACCATGGTCCGCGAGGGCAAGGAATTCATCGCGGCGGGGGATATCTTCCAGTTTGTGCCGAGCCAGCGGTTTGAAACGGATTTTGACCGGCCGCCGGTGGATCTTTACCGCGCGTTGCGGTTGGTCAATCCATCGCCTTACATGTTCATTCTGGAGCTTGGCGATTTCGCGCTCGTCGGCAGTTCGCCGGAAGTCCACGTGCGTTCGATCAAGGGGCGCATCGACATCCGCCCGATCGCCGGAACTCGGTGGAGAGGGAAAACCCCGGAAGAGGACGATGCGCTGGCGGCCGATCTGTTGGCCGATCCCAAAGAGCGGGCGGAGCATCTCATGCTTGTCGATCTCGCGCGCAACGACGTGGGACGCATCGCAAAACATGGCAAGGTCAGCGTCGATGATTTCATGATCGTCGAGCGTTACAGCCACGTGATGCACATCGTTTCCAATGTTTCCGGTGAACTTGATCCATCCCACAGCGCTTATGACGTGTTGCGGGCGACGTTTCCCGCTGGGACTGTCAGCGGCGCGCCGAAGATCCGGGCGATGCAGATCATCAACTCGCTGGAGAAGAACAAACGCTGCGCCTATGCGGGCGCAGTCGGGTATTTCGGTTTCGACGGCTCGCATGATTCCTGCATCACGCTGCGGACCTGCCTGTTGAAAAACGGCAAGGCCTACGTGCAATCGGGGGCTGGCGTGGTTGCGGATTCCGATCCGACGTATGAGTATGTGGAAACCGTCAACAAGGCGAAAGGTATGCTCAGCGCCATTGCGCTGGCACTGACACTCAAAGACTGATCTTAAATTTCAAATTTCACACCCACAGGGATGCTCCTCATTCTCGATAACTACGATTCCTTCACCTACAATCTCGTCCAGTATTTCGGCGAGCTTGGGGCGGAGATGAAAATTTTCCGCAACGATGTGATCACGGTGGAAGATGTCAAGGCGATGAAGCCAGAGCGCATCTGCATCTCCCCGGGCCCATGCACGCCTAACGAAGCAGGGATTTCCTGTGAGTTGATCCAAAAGCTCGGCGCGACGACTCCGATCCTCGGTGTGTGCCTCGGCCACCAGTCGATCGGCCAGGTATATGGTGGCGATGTCGTCCGCGCGGATCGCCTGATGCATGGCAAGACGTCGCCGATCCACCATTCCGGGAAGAGCGTTTTTGCCGGCATGCCCAGCCCGTTCGAGGCCACCCGCTATCACTCGTTGATCGTGAAACGCGAAA
>JBBECN010000184.1:25040-81928 GCA_040881795.1 Akkermansiaceae bacterium | reverse complement strand
AAAAACCAACCTAACAATTAAACAAATTTTGGTCCAGAAATCAGTTGCACCTCAGTGATGCAATCGCTCACACAAAAGACGGAGCCGTCTATGCAAAATTTTGGTGGCTCTTTGGAAAAACGAGGGCAGACCTTCGACTGGCTCTTGCTGGATTACCCCGCTACATCGCCACCGTAGAAACCAGCAAACACTGTTTCTTTACCTTTCTCGACCAAGAGATACTCCCTGACAACATGCTCATCGCAATCGCAAGCGACGACGCGTTTCATCTCGGAATTCTATCTTCACAAATTCACGTCGTCTGGGCGCTCGCTGCCGGAGGTCGCCTCGGCATGGGTAACGATCCCCGCTACAACAAATCCCGCTGTTTTGAACCCTTCCCATTCCCCGCGCTCGAAGAAGGCACCCTCAAGCAGCGCATCCGCGACCTCGGCGAGCGGCTGGATTCTCACCGCAAGCGGCAGCAGGAGCAGTATCCCGGCCTCACGCTCACCGGCATGTATAACGTGCTCGAAAAGCTCCGCAGCGGCGAGCCGCTCACCGCTAAGGAAAAGCTCATCCACGACCAAGGGCTCGTCACCGTGCTGCGCCAGATCCACGACGAGCTCGATGCCGCCGTCCTGGAAGCGTATGGGTGGGGGGACCTTAAGGAGGCACCACACTCCTGTGGTGCAAGCGAATGCGCAGCCATTGAAAAGCGCGAAGCTCCTCCCAACGACGTTTCATTCACACCACCACAAGAGTGTGGTGGCTCCTTAAAAGACGCCCTCCTCACCCGCCTCGTCGCCCTCAATCACGAGCGCGCCGCCGAGGAAAAGCGCGGCCTCATCCGCTACCTCCGCCCGGACTATCAGAATCCAACATCCGCCGCGCCCCAAGCGGTCCAAGGAAATCTCGCAGGCACCGATCCGGACTCTTCCCAAGCAAAAACCCAAAATCAACCATCCTCAATCGTCAAATCCTCCACCCTTGCGACCTGGCCCGCTACTCTCTCCGCCCAAGTCGCCGCCATCCAGAAACTCCTCCCCGGCACCGGCCCCGACGCGGCCGTCCTCGCCGGGCACTTCGGCAAACGCAGCAAACTCCGCATCCAACAGATTTCCGAAATCCTTGAGACGCTGATGGCGCTCGGGAAGTTGTGATCAAGCCAACGCCCGGCAACCTGAATCGCACCGCGTCACCCACAAGCTCCCCGCAATGACACCCGAGAATTTCCGAGACGCTTTGAAATGCTTTCCCGACGAAGGCACCTTGCTGCATTGCCTCCGACAGATCGGTGCCCACCCCAGCGGCTGGGCTACTGAACTGGTGGAGAAAATGGCCTTGCCGGACTTCGACCTCCGACTGTATTTCTGCGAGCACCCCCATGATGGCCCCTATGTTCACGACATCACCATCCGGGGCAAGCGACTGTCATTCGACTATGGCGTCTGCGATGGCGGATTATGCGGACAGGGGAACCGCTATGTTTTCCGGCTGCCGGAAAATAAACTGGATGAAAATGAGACCAGCGACACGGGATGGATACACTGAACGAATGGAACTGCCATGAAGATCCGTTTTCACACTCGGGGCGCGGCGGATCCCGCTCGCCCAACCCGCACCTGGGTCCTCAATAACGTGGCACTTCTGGGTCGATGACCTGCGACCAGCGTTCGATCCCGCCATTCATCGAAAACGCGTTTTCCACGCCGATGGAACGGAGAAACGTCGCTGCCCGCAGCGAGCGCATCCCATGGTGGCAGTAAACCACCACGCCGCGCTCGTTTCCGGTTCCCAGAATTTCCCGCACGCCGGGGAAAAGCCCCAGCGGGATCCATTCGTTGCCCGCGATTTGGCAAATCGCCAATTCTTCCTCCTCGCGGCAATCGATCAGCCGCGGTCGTTGATCACGAGGCAAATCCGCCCAGGCCGCCACCGATTCCAAGGTCACCTCCAGCGTGTCCGCCGGGTCCGGTAGAAATGGAAGTGAGCCGCTCACTCGACGATGACCGGGGTGCCGATTTCGACGTTTTCGAAGAATTTCTCCGACATGTGGTGCGGCATCCGGATGCAGCCGTGCGACGCCGCATAACCCGGAAGATAGCCGGTGTGCATGCCGATTCCGGCGTTGAATCGCATGAAATTCGGCATCGGCGCGTTGTAGAAAATCTCGTTGGGCTTTGGCTTTACCAAGCGGATGTCCACGCTGTCATTGGTGGTCATGCCGGTCGCCTTGTCCTTGAAAACGCCGTAAGCCGAGGATTTGTGGTCCTTGCTCTTTTGGCTGATTTTATAACGACCGGCCGGTGTCCCGCTGTCCTCCTTCCCGCTGGAAATCCGCGAAACGCCCACCAACACACCACCCTTGTAGAAAAACGCCTTTTGCTGCGCGCGATTGATTCTTACCAGCGGGCTTCCTTGCGCGCTGTCGTCATCCCAATAGGACACGTCATCCGGAATCGCCGGTGCCGGGTGATGCGGTCCGCCCGACGTTTGCTGATGGACCGGCCCGCCCACTCCGGCGAGATAATCCGAGCGACTGGGACCGGATGGCCCGCAGGAATTCAGGGCGATGCAGCCAAGTCCGATGGCCACCATGTGGAGGTGTGAGAAATTGAAAACCTTCATTTTGCGGCGCAAACTGCACCTGTAAGTCCAAAAGGTCAAGAAAACTCAAGATTTCTCAAATCTCCCTGGGAACGCCAACGTCCTCGTCGGCATGCGAATGAGGTGTCAACGGCGCGTCGTTTGCGGCATCTTCGTTGGCCTCTCATGGGCGCGGCGGATCTGAGTCCGCCGGGCCCTTGCGGCAAGAGCACTTTACGGTTCTTTCGGCGTCTCGATGTGCTTGAAGAGGCGGAAGAGGTCGCTGTTGGAGGTGAAGATGGTGGTGGTGTCCTTGTTGAGGGTCTTCTTGTAGGTTTCCAAGGTTTTGACAAACTGATAGAAGTCGGCGGCAGAGGCGCTGGAGTTGTAGGCGGAGGCGTAGATGCCGGTGGCGGATGCGTCGGCCTTGCCTTTGATCTCCTGCTCTTTGCGATACGCTTCGGACTGGATCGAGAGCAGGTCGCGTTCCTTGCGGCCAAGGATTTTGGCGGCTTCACCAGCACCTTCCGAGCGGAAGCGGTCGGCGATTTGTTGGCGCTCGGAATTCATCCGGGCGTAGATTTTTTCGATCACGCCCGCTTTGTAGTTGATGCGCTTGAATCGCACGTCGAGCAACTCGATGCCCCATGTGGCGACTTTTGGTTGCGCGGCTTTGAGGATTTGCTGTTGCAGCACGCCGCGCCCGGAGCGGATCGAAGGAAGCACGCCGATGGTGGCGTTGTCGGCGACAAGCGCTTCGTCCCGTTGCGGTTTGCGGTCCTTGTCACTGCGGATCACTTCGATGAGGTCGTTGGCGGCAATGACGTTGCGGGTTTCGCTGCCGATGATGTCGTCGAGGCGGGAGAGGGCGCTGCGCTCGTCGCGGAGTTTTTCGAAGTAGGTTTTCGGATCCGAGATGCGCCAGCGCGCGAAGCCGTCCACGGTGATGTAGAGTTTGTCGCGGGTGGGCATTTCGGTGGCGGGACCGTCCCAGGCGAGGATGCGTTTTTCAATCCGGTTGACCTCCTGGATGAAGGGTTTTTTGAAATGCAGGCCGGCTTGATTGACGTTGGGATCCGCATTGATGGGATCGCCAACAGGTTTGCCGAATTCGGTGATGAAGACCTGCTCGGTCTCGCTCACGGTGAACGCACTGCTGGCGAAGAGGATGGCTGCCGCGACAAGCACGATCAGGGCTAATAGAAATTTCATGTTATGGAAAAGGGTTGGGATGGAATGGCTGTCGGCTCAGTTGGTCTTGAGGTTGAGGAGCTGGAGGAACTGCTTGGCATCCTCGTCGATGATGATTTTTGAGCCGATCTGTGGCAGGACTTCGTTCATGGTTTCCAGATAGAGGCGTTGTTTGGTGATCGCGGGAGCTTTGTCGTATTGGATGAGCAATTCGCGGAAGCGGGCGACGTCACCCTCGGCTTCGTTGATGCGTTGGACGGCGAAGCCCTCGGCACCGGAGATGCGTTGGTCGGCAAGGCCTTTGGCTTTCGGGATGACTTGGTTGTATGAGCCATTCGCCTCGTTGATCGCCTGTTCGCGTTCCTGCTGGGCGCGGTTCACCTCGTCGAAGGCGCGCTGGACGGGGCGCGGCGGATTGACATTCTTGAGCTGGATTTGCTCGGCAGTGACGCCCATTTTCAGAGTCTCCAGGACGGCCTTCAGTCGCAACAGTCCTTCGGTTTCGATCTCGGTGCGACCAATGGTGAGCACCTCGTCCACCGTCCGATCGCCAATGATTTCTGACATCACGCTTTCCGTGAGGTCGCGCAGGGTGGAGCCGGGATTGCGGAAGTTGAAGAGATATTCCTTGGGGGAGGAAATGCTGTATTGGAGGATCCACTCGACTTGGGCAGCGTTCAAATCACCGGTGACCATGTCGCGCTCAAGTTCGGGAAACGGACTTCCTTGCTCAGGGTTGGAGGCGTTGTCGGAGACAAAGCCGAATTCCATTTTGAGCTGCCGGCGGATGGGCACGATGACGGCGGTGTCGATGGAATAAGGGAGTTTGAAGTGGAGCCCGGGTTCCGCGATTTTTTGGAATTTCCCAAAGCGCTGGACCACGGCCACGGACTCGGGGCTGATGGTGTAGTATGAGGAAAGAACCCCCATCAGCACCATCACGGCGAGTGGCGCAATGATCAGCCACTTGGGTGTGAAATTGAGTTTGGGGCGGACGAATGTGACGGTGTTGTTCATCGGTGGTGGCTTCATGCTGGGAGGGGAATTTTGGTGAGCGCCTGCGGATTTTCGCGCTGGCAGTCCGGCACGATAGGGAAGTTCCAGCGATAGGGAACCTTGAAAATTCACTGGGTTTTGTAATCGGCCGCGGCGCGCCGCTGACAAGGATCTGCGAAACGTGTTCGCCTGGCGGATCGGGTGACGATGATCACACCATGGCGGGCTCTCCATGGGAACTTGGACGTGATCACCCGGGTTTCCGTGCCCTCGTGCCACGTCTCCCGTTCGAGTTGGTCGATCAGCTGCTTGGGCAGGAAACGCTCGTCCTCAACTTGGGCTTTGGCAGCTTTGCGCCGGCTGATATCGATCATCGACCCTGCGATTATAACAGTCTTGCCGATGCGATCGCGGACGACGGTGCCTCGGATGCGGAGCCAGCGCCAGTCACCGCCGCCGGTGCGGATGCGTGAGTCCACGGCGAGTGTTTCGGGACCGCAGTCCGCAAGTGCCTGCTATACCGCTCTGGCAAAGGCAGCGCATTTCTCCGGGTGGATCCCTGCGTGGGCGGCGAGAAACAAGCTGGGCGCGCGGAGGGCGAGTTCCAGACGTTCCAGTTTGATGCTGTTCCGATCCTTTGCGATATTGCGATCATCATTCATGCACTCATCAGAATGCCATGGCGTCGATTGATCGCAACCGGATTCGTAGAAGAGATCCGGCGATGTTTTACGCTCTCGGAACTTGCCCCGGCGGCCGATGGGTGCATCCTTGCGCGCGGTGAGGAAGGATCTTGAAAAAAAAGTGCTCAAGGGGGTTTCTCGCTCGTTCTATCTCAGCTTGCGGTTACTGCCCGCGCCGATGCGAAAGGGGGCGGGTCTCGGCTATTTGCTGGCGAGGACCAGCGATACGCTGGCTGATACTGCGGCGATTCCCATCAATGCCCGGTTGCAGTGCCTGGATAAATTCGCGCAGGCGGTCGCTGATGGGACTGACGTTCCGCAGTGGCCTGCGGTTGTGCTGGATGCCGTGGCTGATCCGCGCGAGCGATGGTTGTTAGAGTGCTCGGGCGCGGTTTTCAAATCATTGGAAAAACTGCCGACTGGCGAAGCGGATTTGGTGCGTGAGGTGCTGGCGGTCATCATCAGCGGCCAAAAGTTGGATTTGGAACGCTTCGGCGCAGCCACCGGGGAAAATCCCGTCGCACTCCCGGATGACCGGGCTCTCGACGACTATGCATGGCGGGTTGCGGGCTGCGTCGGCGAGTTTTGGACGAAGCTCGGGTTCGAAACCCTCGGCACCCGGTTTTCAAGCGCCCCGCAAGCCGAGTTGCTGCGGCGGGGGAGGACTTATGGCATCGGGCTTCAGTTGGTGAATATCCTCAGGGATCTGCCGGAGGACATGGCTTCCGGACGCTGCTACCTCCCGGTGGCGGATCCCCGCGACCGGGCGGCGCTGATGATTTGTCATGCAAAGTGGTTGGCGCAGGCGTCCCGATGCGTGGTTGAAGGGCGTGTCTACGCGGCCACATTGGGATCCCGCCGGCTTCGTGCCGCCAGCGTGTTGCCCTCATTGATCGCGGAAAAAACCCTGGCTCTGCTTCAGGACGCGACTTGGGAAACCCTGCAAACACGGATCAAGATTCCCCGCAGGGTAGTTTACCGAGTGTTGGGCGAGGTTTTTTTGGGATCGCCCTGAGCCCGTATGACAGAAGGAATTCCGTTGCCATCATTGCTTTTCACAGTTGATAGTCACATCGCGTGTGTGACCCCAAACCTGTAAATTTCGCGGATCGAGTTTTCCCTTTGCTGATTGCCGGCCTTCTCTGGGCCGGAGTTGCTTCTGTGATGGGGGCTGCCGATGCCGTTTCTCCGGCGAAGCAGGAGGCGGTCAGCGAGGTAGCTCCGGAACCCGCGAAGAACATCAAGCCCGCACCAGCCAAGGAAATTACGCCTGCGCTCGTGAAGGAGGTCAAGAATGCCACACCCGCGCTGAAACCGGCGGTAAAGCCACCGGCGCCTCCAGCTCCGGCGCACGAAATGCCTGCCGAGCCACCGGTGGCCGATCCCGATGACGAGGCTGCGGCGGAAAACGCCGAGGCGGAAAAAGCCGCAGTGGCCCGTCCGGTTTCCCCCGACCTGATTCAAGTTTACGGCTGGCGCGAGAAGATTCTGGTCAAGGGGATCGAGGAACAACTCCAGGCAAAGCTCGATACCGGGGCACTCACCAGCTCGATCCACGCTGAGGAGAAGGAACTTTTCGAACGCGATGGGAAAAAATGGGTGCGTTTCATTGTTACGGATCCGAGTTTGAAAAAACCGTCGCGGACCCGCATCGAGGCACCTCTCGTTAGAATCGCTAGAGTCAAGGAACCCGGCGGCGAGTCAATCGCCCGCGAAGTCGTACGCCTCTCCTTCCAGTTGGGTGAGAAAAACCTGCGTGGCGAGTTCACCCTGAACAACCGCGCCAACATGCTTTCGCCGGTCCTGATCGGGCGCAACATGATCAAGGATCTCGGCTGGGTGGATCCCGGCCGCACTTACCTCGCGGAGCAGAAGATTTTCCGCTGATTTCACCCTCCAGATCCTCGGAAATTCATGAGTGCGAGATGGAAATTGATCATAGCGGTCGTCGCTCTCGTCGTTCTCGGCGGCGGGCTCGCCACTTACAAATCCGCTTGGCTGGGAGTGCCGATTTGGCAGGGCGTGCAGGTGAATGAATGGCAGGTCGAGGCCCGCGTTTCGTTTCTCGCCACGGGTGAAAAGGTCAAGGCGCGCCTTGCGCTCCCGGCGGCGGCTGTGGAGAAAAAAGACATCCAGGAAGCGGGGTCCCTCGGCTATCACTACAACATCGAGACGGCCCTCGGCGAATACACCGCCGTGTGGTCGTCTGAAAATCGCGAGGACAGCCAGGCGCTTTATTTCCGCGTCCGTTTCCCGGAGGGCACCCGCAGTGGAGGTGAGCCGGTCGCGGCGGGAGTTCAGACCACCGAACTCGAAAGCCCGGGTCTATCAGGCGCGTTGGGTGAGGCCGCGGCCAATCTGGTCAAGCGCGCCCAATCGATTTCCTCGGATCCCGACGCGCTCTTTGTTTCCATCTTCGTGGATCTGGCCGCGGGCGAATCCTCCCAGGAGTTCGTGCTGGTCCGGCGGCATTACGAAAAAGAATTCAAAGGCCGGGCGATGCTGGTGATGGGGATCGATTTGTTAGGCCTTGCGGGTGTCCCGGCGAGGATCGCCTATGGTGTGCGGCTCGATCCGGAGGCGGGAGGCCAAGTGCCTGTGCCATTGGTGGAATACTATGATGGAGCCTACTGGAAGGTCCGCGATCCCGCCGAGCCGTCCGCCGTGCTCGATGGCCGGGCGATGTTCGTCTGGCACCGCGGTGGTGGCCCGTTGCTCGATGTCACCGGCGGTGAAAACTCGCGGGTTTCCTTCACCGTGGTCAAGGACCGGATCCCGCTCGCCCGCCTGACCAATCTCAGCGACTCACCCTTTCTGGTATCCACCATCCTTGGCCTTCCGCTGGCCGAGCGCGCGGTGTTCCGCTACATCGTGCTCATTCCGTTAGGAGCCTTCGTGGTGGTGTTGATGCGCAACATCATCGGTGTACCCACGCTCGGCACGTTCATGCCGGTGTTGCTGGCGCTGGCTTTGTTGGAAATCCCGCTGGTGCGCGGGTTGATCATGTTCGGCGTGCTGATCGCCGCCGGTCTTTGGTTCCGGTTCCTGCTCTCGCGACTCAATTTGCTGGTGGTCCCGCGCGTCGCGGCCTGCGTGGTGATCGTCACGCTGTTGATGATGTTGATGACGGTGATCAGCTACCGCATGGGCATCGGCGGCGGCCTGCAAATCACGCTTTTTCCGATGATCATCCTCGCTTGGACCATCGAACGGATGTCGATTATTTGGGAAGAGGAGGGTGGCCGCAGTGCGATCGCCCAGGTCGGCGGATCGGTGGTGGTTGCGGTATTGGCTTATCTTTTCATGCGCGTGCCACAGGTCCAGTATTGGGCGTTCTATTTCCCGGAACTGCTGTTGGTATTGTTAGCCGGGATTTTGATCATCGGCCGCTACACCGGATACCGGATCTCCGAATGGATCCGCTTCAAGACCTTTTCCAATGCCTGATTCGCCTCCGCAGACTGATGCCAAGTGGTGGCACCGCTGGATGCGCACCCCCGGCGAACTCCGCCGGCTCGGGGTGGTTGGAATCAACATGCGGAATGCCCGCTATTTACTGCCTAACAACCCGCGTCGGCTTTACGGCTTGGTGGATGACAAACTCCAGACCAAGGCCCTCGCAGAAGGGCAGGGGCTTTCCGTGCCGCAGACTTATGCGGTCATTCGCTCGCCGCATGATGCGAAATCCTTTGAAAATGCCCTCGCCGACCAAGCCGCTTTTGTCATCAAGCCGACCCGCGGCTCCGGCGGCCGCGGCGTGCTCGTTATCGATGAACAACGAGGCGGCAAATTCATCAAACCCAGTGGTGCCAGTCTGACCGGTGATGAAATCCGCCACCATGTCGCCAACATTCTCGCCGGACTTTTCAGCCTTGGCGGGCAGAGGGACTGCGCCTTGGTCGAATACCGGGTGCGGCCTGCCAAGGTGATGACCGACATAAGCCATCAGGGCGCGCCCGACATCCGCATCGTGATGCTTCACGGCTATCCGGTGATGGCCATGCTGCGTGCCGCCACCCGCGAATCCGACGGTCGTGCCAACCTTCACCAAGGAGCGATCGGCATCGGGATCGATCTTGCCACCGGCCGGACCATCCGCGCCGTGCATCATGGGCGGCCCATCACCCGGCATCCGGATCTCGGCGCGGATTTGATCGGTGTGCAGTTACCCGAGTGGCGCAAGATCCTCGACATCGCCGTGACCTGCCAGGAAATGACCGGGCTCGGCTACCTCGGCGTGGACCTGATGATCGACGAAACCCTTGGGCCCTTGATGATCGAGGTCAACGCCCGTCCGGGCCTCGCGATCCAACAAGCCAATGGCGTCGGGCTGATGCGCCGGCTCGAACCCGTCGTGGAGCAGCACCGCCTGCATCCTGGAACCGGGCATTTTGAGAAAATCGCTTTCTCGCAGAAACACTTTGCGGTTTGATGGTTAGAGCTTGGTTCGTAGGCGGTCGGTTGGCTGCTTACCTCATGGCCTCTTGAGGATGAGTCAAGGATGCGGCTTGGGCGATCAGCCATTTCACCTCGGCATCGCTGGTCTGCGAAAAGTCCGGTTTTTGAAAAGCATTTGATTCATGGTTCTTTGGTTAGGTTCGGGGTGAGAGTCGGGCTTTGTGGTAGCTATCTTAAAATAGCAGCGTTGCCCCATCTGCATATTGGTGCTCCCGGAGAGCGGTAGGGCGCGTTTTCACTCGTCCGCAATAAGTGAACGGAGTAGGCCGCCCTTCCGTCAAAAACAAGTGGCCGCCGATGCAGGACCGGCGGCCACCTTTCGATTTCACGCTCGACCCGCGATCAAGTCACGGGAATCACGTGCGAGGCAGGTTTCACGTTTGGGTTCTTCGGCAGATGGACGGTTAGAATGCCATCCTTGTATTCCGAAGTGACCTTTTCCGAGTCCGTCTCATCGGGCAGGCTGAACGTCCTTTCAAAACGGCCGTAGGCGCGTTCGATGCGGTGGAACTTGAGTTTGGTTTCTTCTTTTTCCACCCGGCGTTCGCCGCTGATGGACAGCGTGCCGTCTTCGACGCTCACCTTGATGTCCTCCTTCTTGACTTGGGGGAGTTCAGCTTTGACCACGTATTCAGTGTCGTTCTCGGCGATGTCCACCGACGGCGACCACTCGGCCAAGCTCATCGATTCATCGGACTTTGCAGGTATCGTTGAGAAGACCCGCTGCATGCCGCGCATCAGGTCCTCCATCTCACGGGCTGGATCCCAGCGCGTGATAGGACGCCAGATGTCGATCTCATGGTTTTTGCCTAACGGATTCCATTTGGTTAACAGGCTCATGGTGGTTCTTTCTTGCCGGGGGAGGGGGTGTTTGATCTGTCAGCCCGGTCCTCCGGCGTTGCGGGACTGACAATCGTTGATTTCCCATGCTCGGTCGATGGGTTTCCCTGCCCGCTGCCAGTGGCACGATGGGCGTGGAAACCGACCTCCGATCTGGTTTACGTCTACAAGTTAGCAGATATCAGCCGCCTGTGAATTGGCCAATCACGCAATCCATGATGGGGGGAACCGGTGACGGGCCGTACACCAATTCCTGATGCCGCCTCGTTGGATTTCTTCAGTTTCAATGCCCCTGCGGCTTCTGCCTTGGCTCCCAATCTTTTCTCGACCGCGAACGCACGGATAGAACGACGGGGATGCCAGGGGCCGGGTGGGCGGCGCGGAATTTGTTGACGATGTAGGATTCGTAACTTTGGGCCATCAGACGCTTGTCGTTGACGAAAAGCACGATGGTGGGCACCGGGATTACGCTGTATTTTTCCTCCACGGCGGCGGTGGCGTAGTAGAGCTTGAGGCGCTTGCGCAGCTTGTTGTCGATGGGCGGCGGGGTGGCCTCGAAGGCGCCTTGCAAGATGCGGTTGAGCTGGCCGGTGCCGGGGATGCTTTGCGCGCCTTTTTTGATTTTGAGCGCTTCCTTGAGCACGTGCTCGACGGAGCCGCCGGTTTTCGCCGAGCAGGCGACGAATGGGGCGTAGTGGAGGAAAAACAATTCCTTGCGCACGTGTTCGGTGGCTTCTTCGAGCCGCGCGGTGCGATTCGCGCCGGGGTGGAAGAGGTCGAATTTGTTCAGCACGATGAGGCAGGGTTTTTTCTCCTCCATGATCAGCTGGGCGATTTTCCGGTCCATCGAGGTGACGCCAGAGGCGAGGTCGATGACGAGCACACACAAGTCCGAGCGGCGCACGGCTTTTTCGGTGCGCATGGCGGAAAAGACTTCCACGGAGTTGTCGCGTTTCGCCCGCGGACGGAGGCCGGCGGTGTCGATGAGCGTGAAATTTTCTCCGGCGAAACTGTAGGGCAGATCAACGGCGTCGCGGGTGGTTCCGGCGATTTCGGAAACGATGGTGCGCTCGTCCTTGAGGATCGCATTGACCAGCGAGGATTTGCCGGCGTTTGGCTTGCCGACGATGGCGAGCTTGATGCCGACGGCTTCGGCGACTTCGGCTTCGGCTTCGGTTTCCTGCACCAGCGGGGCGATCACCGCGTCGATCTCATCGCAGAGGTGGCCGAAATTGCGGCCGTGTTCGGCGGAAACAAACACGCTGTTGCCGAGACCGAGGCGTGTGAAATCGGAGTGCGAATTTTCGTGTTTGTCGTCGTCCACCTTATTGATGACCAGCAAGACGGGTGGTTTGGCCTTGCGCAGCTTTTGCGCCAGCGCTTGATCGACGGCGGTAAGGCCGGAATGGGCATCGACGACAAAAAGGATCAAATCCGCCGTTTGCATCGCGATGTCCGCCTCGATGGAGACCTGCTCGTCGAAGCCATCCTCGATGCCGCCACCGATACCGCCGGTATCAATCAGGGTGCAGGCGACTTGCGTGGCCTTGGAAGGTGCGGCGATGCGATCGCGGGTCACGCCCGGCTGATCGTGGACAATGGCGATCTTCCGCCCGGCGAGGCGGTTGAAGAGGGCGGATTTCCCGACATTGGGGCGTCCGACGATAGCGACAGTAGGCATGCAGGGCATCAAACGCGGGAAAATGCGGAAGCGCAAGAGCGGAGGAACAATCACTTCCGGGTGTCCAGCCGGGCTGGGCTTTTTCCACGATCGCGGGCAATGATGAATGAAATTCCAAACGAATCGCGTTCTTTCGGGATGATTCGTTACCTCATCACCCCATTTTTGTTGTTTTCCGTCCCGTTGCAGGCGGTGCCTGTTTTCATTGGAACTGGCAGCACGGGGATCTATCGGGCGGATTTTGATCCGGCCACCGGCAAGCTCACCGAGCCGGTGCTCGCGGCGGAATACAAAAACCCGGGATTTCTCGCGCAACACCCGACCCAGCCGATTCTCTATTCGATCGGGCAGCCCAAGGTAGCCTTTGCCGACGGTTTTCACTCGGTCGCCGCCTTCAGCATCGGCAAGGATCTGAAGTTGGAATTTTTGGGTGAGGCCTCGGCCGGCGGCAAAGGGGCTTGCCACCTCGCGGTGGATGCCAGCGGGAGCACGCTGGCGGTCGCCAATTACGGCGATGGCCGGATTTCCACGGTCCGCCTGAATGATCAAGGAGTCCCGGGTGAACTGGTTTCCGTGATTTCCAACACCGGCACCGGCCCGAGCCTGCCGCGCCAGAACGGGCCTCATGCGCATGGAGTTTATTTCGACAAGGCAAACAAGCATCTGTTTGTGCCGGATCTCGGGTTGGATCAAATCCTGATTTATCCATTCGATGCGGCGACCTCGAAACTGGGCGCGCCCTTGCCATCGCTGGTCACCGCGCCGGGTGCCGGCCCGCGGCACATGACGTTTTCCCCTGACGAAAAACACGCGTATGTGATCAACGAGTTGGACAACACGGTGCTCGCCGCCAGTCACCACGCAGGGACCGGAAAACTCAGCCCGCTCGCCACCGTGCCGACCCTACCCGCCGATTTTAAAGAGAAAAACACCACGGCGGAGATCGAAGTGCACCCTAACGGAAAATTTGTTTATGCGTCCAATCGTGGCCACCAATCCATCGTTGTTTACGCACGTGATCCCGCATCCGGCGCGCTGACCTTGCTGCAACACGCACCCTGTGGCGGCAAAACCCCGCGCCATTTCAAGATCGACCCGAGCGGAAAATGGCTGCTTTGCGGCCACCAGGATTCCAGCACGATCAGCGTGCTGTCACTCGATCCGGAAACTGGATTGTTAGGTGAACCCGCTGCCACGGTGTCCGCCCCGAACCCGATTTGCATTCTGTTCAGCCGCTGATTACTGACTTTGTCCGCCAGCCGGGCAGTAGGAAGATCGAGATCAGCATGCTCAGTAGAATCCCGATCACCGCGACCACGCCGAGGCTGACGAGTGCGTCGCTGGAGGAGAAAATCAGTGAACCGAAACCGATGACGTTGGACGCGCCGCAAAACAGCAGCGCCTTGCCGGTGCCTTGCCAGAGTTCCTTGTAATTGCCGCCGGTGCGACGGAGGCTGAGGGTGATGTGGATTGCGTAGTCAATGCCGGTTCCTAGCAGAAGTGGGGTTGCCATTAGATTGATGAAGTTCCATTTCAGGCCGGTCACGCTCATGATGGCGAGCAGCAGCAGCGTGGAAACCACCATCGCAAAAAGGGCGCGGGCCACGTCGCCAACACGGCGGAAAATCAAAATCATCATGCCGACGAGCAGGATGAACATCGGCACCAACATGCGCGTCATGTCATGCTGCACCAAGCGGGCGATTGCCGGCTTGAAAAGCTCCCAGCCACTCAGCCAGATCCCGCCGCCGGTCATCGCGCGGAAGCGGTCGAAGTCATCGCCCGCGGGATCGATGCCCGGCGCGGGTTCGACGCTGCCTAACAAATAACCGCCGCCGCCGTCCTTGCGGGTGAGAAACATGCGCATCACCTCGCGGGCGGATTCGGATTCGGGGAAAACGACCGCCGTTTGCCGGCTCTGCCGGATCATTGCATCGAGCACGGACTTGCCAAGTGCCAGGCCTTCCTCGGTGAATCCAGCGGTATCCGCCTCGCGCAGCAGGCGCTCGCGTTCGGCGGCCAGGCCGGCGAGGGTCTCCCGGTTGGAGGCTTGGATTTGGGCGTCGGGCCACCAACCGGCGGGCAGCTTGCCGTCGATGATGGTGCCGTATTTTTCGCTGGTTAGGATGCGTTGGCGCGCCTCTTGGATGCGCCCGAGCATTTCTTCATCGCTGTCCGCCTCGACGACCACTCCCAGCGATTTCCCGCTCCAGCTTGGGAATGCTTTTTGGACTTGCTCGAAGGACTCCATCGCATCGCTTTGGCGCGGACGCATGATTTTCGAGTCAAACTCGGCGGCCGGCATACCGTGGATGAGCAGGATGGCGATGGCGGTTAGAGAGAGACCGCCGGTGATCGCCCAGGACAACTTGCGGCGCGGCAGGATTTCCCCGGATCCGGCGGCGGGTGCGCGATCGACCCCGAATTTTGCGACATAGGGTAGATAGATCAGTAGCATTACCACCGCGGCGGCTGATAGACCAACGGCGACGATGGTGCCGAGCTGCGCCATGCCGGGCATTCCGCCGAGGTTGAGAGCGAGGAAAACCACGGTGGTGGTGATGGCTCCGCAAAATACCGGCGGTCCGGCGGCTTTACGCAGCGCTTGTTTGTTGTGCCCGGCGAGTTTGGCTTCCTGGCAAATTACCAACCCGTAATCGACGGCCAGGCCGATCAAAATTTCGATGGAACTCAGCGCGATGATGCTCAACTCGCCATACAGCCATCCGGCGATGCCCAGCGCGACGGCGAAGACGATGACCAGCACGCCGACAAGTCCTAACAAAAGACTAAGCCGCCGCTGCATCCACCAAAACAGGATGCCGATGAGCCCGAGCGTGATGCTGATGGAGCCGCTCAAGTCGCTTTCCATCGCCATCCCGATTTCTGAGGAAAACGCGGGTTCGCCGGTAAGGCGCACGGTCAAGCCCTGACCCTCCGCGGCTTGCCAGGTGGCGATCGATGCCCGGATTTGCGCCAGCCAGGCCCCGGCAGCCCGGTAGCCGTCCAACGCCGCCGGAGCATCGACGAATAACAGATGCGAGCGCCCGTCCGGGCTTTCGAACGCCTCGCCGCCTTGGCCCGAGGCGCTGAGCTCGGCGACGGCGGGGTGGGCGAGAAACCCGAAGGGATCGTGGGCCAACATCACCATGTCCATGCCCTCCATCGCCGTGCTGATTTTGGCGAGCGAGGCATCGAGAGTGGCTGCGGAATTGGCGGGAGACAACCGGGCCGCTTGTGCTTGGGCGACCGCCGGATCGCCGTTGAGCCAGAGATAGGCCAGCAGCTCGGCGATTCCTTCCGGTTCGTCGCTCCAGCGGGGTTTCCAACGGGCGCGTTTCACCACGCCCGCGCCTTCGAGGTGGTTGGCCAATGACTCCGCAGCCGCAGGCATGCTGCCTTCGTCCGCCTCGGCCCCTTCAATCAACAGGATCAACTCATCATCCCGCGAAAACGCCTCATGGAACGCCTTCAGCCCCTTCACCTCCGGAAGACTGGGGGGCAGCATCGAGAGGATATCCGTATCAAAACGCAGCCGCATCAAGCCGGACGACGCCAGCAGGATGGCCGTCACAAGAATCAGAGGAATGGCCAAGCGGCGCAACATGCGCGGACTGAAGCGGGAATCCGCAGCGGCGGCAATGATCGCTTTCCAAGATGCACGTTCGTCCGGTATCCGGGGTGTCGGCGTTTCGTCCACCCCGTCGGAATCATCATGCGACAGGGTTGATTGATTGGCGGACCGGTGCCAGTCTGCCGCCGTCCATGGCACGCCAATACACCCTTCATCGCCCGCAAGCGGTTGCTTCATCCGGCATCGACTACGTTGCGGCGCTCAACGCCGAGCAATATGAGGCGGTGTCGTCGCCGCCGGGCAAGGCGCTGGTGATCGCCGGTGCCGGCTCGGGCAAGACTCGCACGCTAACCTATCGGGTGGCATGGCTATTGGACCATGGTATCGAATCGAAACAAGTCCTGCTACTCACCTTCACCAACAAAGCCGCGCGCGAAATGATCGAGCGGGTGAGGGAACTGGTGCCGCACGACACGTCGGATTTGTGGGCCGGCACCTTCCACTCCATCGGCAGCCGGATTCTGCGACGTCACGCGGACGATCTTGGTTTCAACCGCTCGTTTTCCATCCTCGATCGTGATGACCAGAAATCCCTTCTCTCAGCGGTGGTCGCCAGTTGCGAAATCGATACCAAGGAGCGCCGTTTCCCCAAATCCGATGTGCTGGCTTCCATGTTCAGCTTGATCGAAAATACGGGTGCGACCTTGGATGAGGTGATCGCCGCACGCTACGACCACTTTTACGATTGGACCGAAAAAATCGAGCTCGTCCGCACCGGCTACATCGCGAAAAAACTGGAAACCAACTCGATGGACTTCGACGATCTGCTGTGCATGACGGTGCGGCTTTTCGAAGAGCGGCCGGACGTGTTGGCTCTCTATCAGAAAAAGTTCCACCACATTCTGGTGGACGAATACCAAGACACCAACTCGGTGCAGGGGCGGATGATCGATCTGCTCGTCGGCGATACTAACAGCCTGATGGCGGTGGGAGATGATGCGCAATCGATCTATTCCTGGCGCGGCGCGGACATGGAGCACATTTTGAGTTTCCCGCAGCGTTACGCCGGGGCGCAAGTTTTCACCATCGAGACCAACTACCGGAGCGTCCCGGAAATTCTCGAACTCTCAAACGCCGCAATCCGTGCGAACTCCGGACGATTCGAAAAGGACCTCAGGGCATCACGCGAAGGCTTGGGCGTCAAGCCGGCGCTCGTCGCCGTGGCGGACCCGCGCAGTCAGGCGGCATTTGTGGCGCAGCGGATGTTGGAACTTCGCGACGAGGGCGTGCCGCTCAAGGAAATGGCGGTGTTGTATCGCGCGCACTTCCAGAGTCTTGAAATCCAGATGGAGCTCACCGTGCGCGGGATCCCATTTGCGATCACCAGTGGACTGCGGTTTTTCGAGCAGGCACACATCAAGGATATCGCCGCGTTCATGCGCTTCGTGGTGAACCGGCGCGACGAGGTCAGTTTCATGCGCATGGTCAACCTGCTTCCCGGCTGTGGCCCGGTCGCCGCCCATCGGCTGTGGAGCGATTGGTTGAAAAGCGGATGGTCCACTCGCGAAGAACTCCCACCGAAATGGTCCGAGCTTTTCCTCACATTCAAGGTGCCGAAAAAGGCGGCAAAACACTGGGAACAACTTTGTTACACCCTCGACGAACTGACGCCGGAAGCCGCATTCGCCCGGCCTTCGGAAATGATCTTCAGCATCCTTGAAGGCGTCTATGACGAATATCTCAAAGCGAGCTTCGAAAACTTCGAAAACCGCCGCGCCGATATCGAACAACTTTCCCAGTATGGCGCCACCTTCGATGACATCCTCGAATTCCTCGCACAACTCTCCCTGATGAGCTCCGTGGACGGCGAGCCGTCCGGTGATAAAAGCGAGCCCGACGATGAAAAAGTCACTCTCTCTTCGATCCACCAGGCAAAGGGCCTTGAATGGAATGCAGTCTTCCTCATCTGGCTGGTGGACGGCCAGTTCCCTAACGGCCGTATCCTCGAGGCCGACGACCAACCGATGTTAGAGGAAGAGCGCCGCTTGTTCTACGTCGCCCTCACCCGCGCCAAGGACGAACTCTATCTAACGTATCCGATGATGAACCCAAAGTCCTACACCGGCGATATCATCTGCCGACCCTCAAGATTCCTCGAAGATTTCCCTGCCGCGATGGTGGAAGAGTGGCTGGTGGGAAATGAAGATGCCTGGAGCGATGACGAGCCGTTTTAATTTTTGCAGGCCTCATCATGAGTCGTTACCTTCATCTCTCAATACGCCGCTTTACTTGACATCAGCGCGTCAGGATTCCAAAAAACCCCCCACCCATGAAACTCGGACTCGGGCTTTATCGCCATCAGCTTAACCGCGACCACTACCGCTTCGCCCGCCAATGTGGTTGCACCCATCTGGTCATCCATCTGGTCGACTATTTCAAATCCTCCCGCAGCAATCAACCCGGCGACCAACCCCTCGGCGATCACTCCGGCTGGGGCCTGGCCGGCGATCCCGAGCAACTCTGGAGCGCGGAGGAAATGATCCGGATCTGTGACGAAGCCAGGGCCGAGGGCCTCGAAATCGCTGCCATCGAGAATTTCGATCCCGCCCACTGGTATGACATCCTGTTGGATGGTCCGCTGCGCGCCCGCCACATCGAGAACGTCAAAACCATCATCCGCAACACCGGCCGCGCCGGGATCCCCGTCTTCGGCTATAATTTTTCGATTGCCGGTGTCGCCGGCCGCATGAAGGGAGCTTTCGCCCGTGGCGGGGCTGAAGCCGTCGGCATGGACGGCCCTTGCGATGTGCCGATTCCCAATGGCATGGTCTGGAATATGGTCGTCGATCCCGATGCCCCGGCGGGCGAGCTGCCGACGGTGAGCCCGGAACAACTTTGGGACCGCCTCGCGCGTTTTCTCGATGAAATCCTGCCGGTCGCCGAAGCCGCCGGGGTGACCATGGCGCTGCATCCGGACGATCCACCGATGCCGATGGTCCGCCGCCAACCGCGGCTTGTCTATCAGTCGAGCATCTATCAGAAAGTTATCGATTTGAACCCGAGCCCCGCCAATGGGCTGGAATTCTGCGTGGGCACGCTTGCGGAAACCACCGAGGGCGGTTTTCACGAGGCGGTTGCGACCTATGCGGCGCAGAAGCGCATCGCTTACGTCCACCTCCGCAACGTGCGCGGGCAGGTCCCACACTACAAAGAAACCTTCATCGACGAGGGGGATGTGGATGTGTTCCGGGTCCTGCGCAGCTTGAAAGAAAACGGCTTTGAGGGCGTAATCATCCCCGATCACGCGCCGCAGATGACCTGCTCCGCACCGTGGCACGCCGGCATGGCCTTCGCCCTCGGCTACCTCAGGGCGGCGATGCAATCGTGCGCTTCCTGTTAGATATTACCCACCCCGCACATCCCATGAGAGCAAAAATCGATCAAGGAATCATGTTGGCGCTTGCCTGGACTTTTGGAATCCCGATGGCGGCCACCGGAGGTGAGGAACGCCTCGAATTCCGGAAAGGCGAATCCCTGATTTTTGCCTGGCAAAAGGAGCTCTTGTCGAAACCCGTGGGCGGCGAAAAATTCGCGACCAGCGCATTCATTCATCCGCTGCGCACGCCCTCCGGCTTCGAGTGCACCACGATCCAGCCGTCCGATCATTTGCATCACCTCGGTCTTTGGTGGCCGTGGAAATTCATCGAGGTGGACGGCGCCAAATTCAATTGTTGGGAAATCCAGGAAGGGCAGGGCGCGAATGTGGCGCGCAGCGTGAAGACGATTTCCAGCCAACCTGACCATGCCGAGTGGGAGTTTCAAAACGAGACGGTGGTCAAGAAACCGGGCGCGCCGCCCTTGACGGTGATTCATGAAACGGCGCGGGTGGGCCTGACGCTCCGCTCGGATGCCACGGTGCTGGATATTTCGCTCGATCAAAAAGCCGCGGGAAGTCCGGTTACGGTCGCCGAATACCGCTACAGCGGGTTTTCGTGGCGGGGGCCGGCTTCGTGGGACAAGGACAACAGCACCATGATCACCAGCGGTGGCAAGGGGCGCGACGATGCCAACGCCACACCCGCACGCTGGGTGGTGGTGAGCGGTGTCGCTCCTAACGGAATGGCCTCGGTATTGATCATGAGTGCCGCGGAAAAGCAGGCGGGCACCCCCGAGAAACTCCGCGTCTGGGATTCCAAGGCGCACAAGGGCGCGCCATTCCTGAATTTCAATCCGGTGATGGGGAAGGCCCTGCCGCTGGATAACGCGCATCCGGCGGTGTCCCGGCGGAAATACCGCGTGATCGCCGCCGACCGCGCGATCGATGCGGCCGCAGCCGAGGCCGAGTGGCTGAAGTGGATGGAATAATGAGCGGGAAACCGTCCGCCGTTTCGCTCCAACCATGAAAGATTGCCGACTCCAAGATCGTAGTCCGCCGCACGCGAATTCACGTTTGATCGGCCGAACGTTTTGCTTCAAAAATCGTCTCGCGTCCATCAGGATTGACCTTTCCCCACGCCCATGAAACGACCCGCCATGCTCCAACCGGTGTTGATTGCCCTTGGCCTTGTTGCCTCGTGCCTGCCGCTGCCCGCCCAGCAAAACCTCAGCGCCTCGAAAATCGGATCACGCATCGATGTGACCATCGGCGGCAAATTCTTCACCAGTTATCGGTTTCCGAGCGACGAGAAGTATCCCTTCTTCTTTCCGGTGAACGGTCCCTCCGGCGCCTCGGTCACTTCGATGCGCAATGCCGAATACCCCCACCATAGCTCGCTGTTCTTCAGTTGTGACATGCTCAATGGCGGCAACTACTGGCAGGAAGGTCTCGAGCGCGGCCAAATCCTTTCCCAGGGAGCCACCTTGCAAGTGGCGGCCGGCCGGGAAATCATCATCACGGACACCTGCGATTGGAAACGCCCGGACGCACCACAGCCGATCCGCGATACCCGACGCATCGCAATCAGCGCTCCATCCGAATCGCTGCGCCAGATCGATTTCGACATCACGCTCGAAGCGCTCGAAGATGCGGAAATCAAAAAGACCAATCACTCGCTTTTCAGCGCGCGCATGGATCCGGATCTCACTCCGGTTTTCGGCGGCACCATGATCAACGCGGAAGGGCAGAGCGGCGAAAAAGGAACTTTCGGCAAGGCCTCGCCTTGGCTCGCTTGTTTTGGCCCCCGGGCCGGAAAGATCGTGGAAGGGCTCGCCCTGCTCCAACACCCGCAAAACCCCGGCTTTCCATCGCAGTGGTTCACTCGCGATTACGGATTTCTCTCCCCAACTCCGATGTTCTGGCCTGCCGATGGCAAGAGCACGCGGCTGGCCAAGGGCGAAAAACTTCGGCTCCGCTACCGCGTGCTTGTTTTCTCCGGCACCGCAGAGTCTGCAGGCATCACCAAATTCTACTCTGAATTCGCCGCCGAGCGCCCGAAACCTTGAGCAAAATTCCTACTAACAAAAAATCGATGAGTCATCCATTCGTGAAAAACGCCCTCGCCTGCGCGGCCCTCGCCCTAACCGGAGTCCCGCCCGCCTCCGCGGAAACGCCCCAGTCCTTCCGCCTGATCACCCTTGATCCCGGCCACTTCCACGCCGCGCTCGTGCAGCGGAATATGTTCCCCGGCGTCTCCCCGGTGGTCCACATCTACGCGCCCGAAGGACCGGATCTCGCCCTGCACTTGGAGCGCATCCAGCGGTTCAACACCCGCCCGGAAAACCCGACCTCGTGGGACTCGAAAGTCCACACCGGCCCGGATTTCCGCGATCGCATGATCGCGGAAAAGCCCGGCAACATCGTCGTGCTCGCAGGCAACAACCGCGACAAGACACGCCATATCCTCGAATCGGTCAAAGCCGGCTTCCACGTCCTCTCCGACAAGCCGATGGCCATCACACCCGCCGATTTCAAGCTGCTGCAGGAAGCCTACACCATCGCGAAATCTAACAATCTGATGTTGTATGATATCATGACCGAGCGCCATGAGATCACCACCCAGCTCCAGCGCTTCTTCGGGCACCAGCCGGAGTTTTTCGGCAGCATCGATCCCGGCACGCCGGAAGACCCCTCGGTGACCAAGGAAAGCGTCCATCACTTTTACAAAACCGTCGCCGGCGCACCGCTCCAGCGCCCGGCGTGGTTCTACGATGTCACCCAACAGGGCGAGGGCATCGTCGATGTGACCACCCACCTGGTGGACCTCGTGCAATGGGAGGTTTTCCCCGACCGCGCCCTCGGGTTGAACGACGCCAAAGTGCTGAGTGCCAAAACCTGGACCACCCGTCTCACGCCCGCCGAGTTCACCCGCTCGACGAAAGTGGAAGAGTTTCCTGCTTACCTCAACTCCTGGAAGAACGCTGATGGGAATTTGGACATACCTTGCAATGGCGAGTTCACCTTCGTACTCGACGGCGTGCATGCCAAGGTTTCCGTGATCTGGAATTATGAAGCGCCCGCCGGCGGTGGCGATACGCATTTCTCGCTGCTTCGCGGCACCAAGGCTTCCGCCATCATCCGCCAGGGCGCGGAACAAGGCTACAAACCCATTCTCTATCTCGAAGCCCGCAAGGGGGTGGACCCTGTCAGTCTCGAAACCGCGCTTGCCAAGTCCGTGGCCGCAGCCGCTGAAATGTGGCCAGGCATCACCGTTGAAAAAACCACCGCGGGCTGGACCGTCAACATCCCCGCCCAATACCACCTCGGCCACGAGGCGCACTTCGGCAAGGTCGCGGAGAAGTTTCTCGGTTACCTCAAGGCCGGTGAGATGCCAGATTGGGAAGTTCCTAACATCCTCGCGAAATACCGCACCATCATGGATGCCTACACACTGAGCCGGAAATGATCGGCTAATAGAACTTACTTTTCCAAATCCAATTCTACCTGCAAACCTCCATCCATACCCCATGAAAGTCCAACCCCACCCCACACGCCGGAATTTTCTCAAAACCACCGGGCTTGCCGGCGCGGCGATCGGCTTCCCGACCATCATTCCTTCACGCGTCCTCGGCGCTGACGCACCAAGCAAGCACATCAACATCCTCCAAATCGGCTGCGGCCGCATCGGGCGGGACATGGACATGCCCGGCATCCTCCGCCAAAGTGCCGCGCGCCTCGTCGCCGTCTGCGATCTCGATTCGCTACGCCTCGCCGACGGCAAGGAAATGGTCGATGGGCACTACAAGAAAAACAACATCGGCCTAACCGTAGCGACCTATGGCGACTACCGCGAAGCGCTGCAACACCCGGACATCGACGCGGTTTCCATCAGCACCCCCGACCACTGGCATGCCGAGCCTGTGATCGCCGCCGCTTTGTTAGGAAAAGATATCTATGTCCAGAAGCCTCTCACCATGACCGTCACAGAGGGCCGTGCGGTGAGTGACGTGGTGCGTGAAAAGAATCGCATGTTCCAGATCGGCAGCCAGCAGCGCTCCGGTTCGCAGTTCCGCATCGCTTGCGAGATGGTGCGCAGCGGCCGCATCGGCAAGGTCCACACCGTTAAAATCGGCCTGCCCAGCGATCCCTCCGGCGGCAGTACCGCCGAGATTCCGGTGCCTTCGAATTTCAACTATGACATGTGGCTTGGTTGCACGCCGTTGGCACCTTACACCGTGGACCGCATCCACTCCCAGGGAGCCACCATCAAGGAGCGCTACGCCCAACGTCCCGGCTGGTTGCGCATGGAAGAATACTGCCTCGGCATGATCACCGGTTGGGGATCCCATCACGTCGATATCGCCCACTGGGGCATGGGCACCGAGCTCACCGGCCCGGTTTCCATCGAGGCCAAGGCGGAGTTTCCGAAATCCGGATTGTGGAACGTCCACGGCCCCTATCACATCGAGATGGGTTATGCCAATGGCGTCACCGTCATCATCGACCACAAGCTTCCCAACGGGATCCGCTTCGAAGGCAGCGATGGCTGGATCTTCGTCACCCGCGGCGCGGAACGCGTCACCGCCTCCGATCCCATCCCGAAGGGAGCCGCCGCCAAGGCACTGCAAGCCAGCAACCCGGACATCTTCAAAACCCCGCTTGGCAAGGACGACGTGCGCCTGCACGAAAGCCCGAATGGCGACCACCACCTCGACTGGATCACCAGCATCCAAACGCGTCAACCCGCCGTCACTTCTGCCGAAGTCGCGCACCGTTCCACCAGCGCCTGCATCACCGGCTGGATCGGCATGAAACTCGGCCGCAAACTCAAGTGGGATCCGGCTTCGGAAACCTTCGCGGGCGATGATGCAGCCAACGCCATGCTCAGCCGCGCCGAGCGCGCCCCCTACGGCCTCAGCCACATGAAAAAGGGATGATAGCACCGTGAAAAGTGGCTACGCCCAAAACGTGGCTGCGGCGTCTCGCCGCAGACCGTGTTGGGGGCGTCTCGCCACCACTCTTCCCCATCCGGTTCTCTGCGCTCAAGCAGGGTTGGGACGCCCCTTCCAGATGACGGAATCTGAAATCAAGCCGCCGTCAGCGAATACACGAAGTCGCTCACGGCCCTGCGAAACGCCTCGTTCTCTACGAACTGCTTGTAAACCTGGGTGTCGTCCTTGAGCAGGGTGAGCATGACCTTGGCCAGCGCCTTGTCGTGCTCGATCCGGGCGGAGGCGGGGGTGTTTTCGCGGGCGTTTCGATACGCCTGATCCGTTGCGACTAGCGGGGCGATATCGTCCTTGATCCGTTGGAAAATCCGGTCGGCGTCATTGAAGAGCGTGCCGAACTGCTCGTTGAAGGCTTTGAGAATGTTGCTGAGGCGGTCGAGTTCCGGCTCGGGCTTGCGACCGCCACCTTCGACCGGGACAGGGTCGATCTCGGCGTCCTCGTCCGATGAGGCGATCTGGATAACCTGCTTCTTCTCGACGCGGTAGCTGTCCATATCGATGGATTCGAGGATACCTTTGGAGAGGTCTTCTTCCTTTGGGGCGGGGAGTTTCGGAATCAGCAGGTTGAGGAGGATCGAGAGCTTTTCCCACTCCCGGCTGCCATATGGGAGAATGGAGCCGAGGAAGTCGTATGCCCGGGTGAAGATCTTGGCCTTGCTCTTGAAATCGACCTGCCCGTCTTCGTCGAGCTGTTCGAGGTAGGTGGCGACACAGACATCGAGGATCGGATCCAGCTTTTCCCGGCTTTTCCCGGCGAGGAAGAGGTCAACGAGGGTGTCGATCTGCTCCTGCGAATAGACTTGGGCGGTGTCGAGGGCGAGCTTGAGATCGTGGAGTTTGTTGGGATCCGTCTCTTCACTGAGAATCGTGGTGCGATAGTAGTCTGAAAACGCCTGCGTGACGCTGTCGCTGTTGTTCTGGAAATCGAGGACGAACACATCCCGCTTTTCGGGGTGGGCACGGTTGAGGCGGGATAGCGTCTGCACCGCCTTGATACCGGAGAGCACCTTGTCCACATACATGGTGTGAAGCAGCGGCTCGTCGTAGCCGGTCTGGAATTTGTCCGCACAGATGAGGAAGCGATAGGGATGCCGAACAATTCCAGCGTCTTGTTCTTAGGCGTGGCGGTGAAAGCGAAGTAGCTGGCGGTGGTGAGCAGCTTGCGGGATTTGATGCGTTCTTCGATGGCATCGTTGATCTCGTCCTCTTCGTCCCTTTCCCCCAGCGCCTTGCTCATGGCGGAGGCGGTCTTGCCGCCCTGGCTGCTATGCGCTTCGTCGATGACGATCGCGAAGTTCTTCCCGGCTCCCTCGCCTTCCATTTCATCGAGGATAAACGGAAATTTCTGCACGGTGGTGATGATGATCTTCTTCCCTTCGGCGATGAAGCGGCGCAAGTCCCCGGACTTCTTGGCATGGCCGACGGTGGCGCTCACCTGCATGAACTGCTTGACCGTTTTTTGGAGTTGGTCGTCGAGGATGTGGCGGTCGGTCACGACGATCACCGAATCGAAAACTTCCTTCTGCTTTTGGTGCACCCGCACCAGTTGATGGGAGAGCCACGCGATGGAGTTCGACTTGCCGCTGCCGGCCGATTGCTGGACGAGGTAGCGTTTACCAACGCCGTGATCTTCAACATCTGATAGAATCTCACGCACCACGCCGAGCTGATGGAAGCGCGGAAAAATCTGCGTCAGTTTCTTCTTCCCGGTCTTGGGGTGCTTGACCTCGATGATCTGTGCGTAGTTCTCCAAGATGGTTGTCAGGCTTGCGAGCGTGAGCGTTTCCTTCCACAAATAGTCGGTTTTCAGGCCGTTGGGATTCGGCGGATTACCTGCGCCATCGTTCCAGCCCTTGTTGAAGGGGAGGAACCAACAGGCCTTGCCCTTGAGTTCCGTGCACATCCTCACTTCCGAGTCATCGATGGCGAAGTGAACCATGCAACGTCCGAAACTGAAGAGCTTTTCACGTGGATCGCGATCGCGGCGGTATTGCTCCACGGCATCCTCCACCGTTTGTTTGGTGAGGCTGTTTTTCAGCTCGAAAGTGGAAATGGGCAGGCCGTTGATGAACGCGGCAAGATCGAGTGAGCGGCGGGTCTCGTCCTGGCTGTATCTGAGTTGACGGGTGATGCTGAAGCGGTTCCTGGCAAAGAGTTCCGCCGCCTTGTCATTGCCCGGGGACGGCGTGCGGTAAAACATCTCAAAGTGCAAGGGGCCATCGGAAATACCACGGCGCAGCACATCGATGACACCGCGCTTGCCGATTTCCGAACTAATGCGGGCGAGAAACTTCTGACGGGTGATGTCTTTAGCCTCTGGATACATGCCGATCCCCGCTTTTTTGAGTTTCTCCGCCTAGGTATCCCTGAGAAATGCGAACAACTGGGCAGTATCGAAACAATGTAGCCGTTCGTAAGCGTTTGGGATTCCAGCAATCCACCCACTGCCACCGGCCTTGCCGACGGCGATCCCATCCGGGGTATCTCCTACGGTTGGCGCTCCATCTACGAACAATCCATCCTCGCCGGTCATATGGCGCATGATCAGCGTTTCGAGGCCTTTTTCGGTGGTGTCGGTGGGCATGGTTGCAAGTGTGGGGGATACCGTCGGGCGCATCAGGCATTGATCTCCGCATCATGCGCGGCGATCTTCTCCGCCATTTCTGCTGCGAAGTGCTCCGCCTCGTTCTCGCGGATGATCTGGTGAGCTACCGGAGCCTTCTGCAGGACATTGAGCGCCTGCTCGAAGGCTTTACGGCTGGTGTCGAGTTGTGGTTCTCCCACGAGGAAATAGACACGGAAGTCTTCCTTGGTATTCTTCACGCTGGTAATCCTACCTAGCCAGTTATGCGCCTTGTCCTTGATGCTTTTCGGTTGCATCAAATCGAAGGAAATGGATTCGAGACAGTGCCATTGATGGTTTTTCCATGCGTGCTCGAAGGTAATTTCATCATCCTGAACGGCGATCACCTTGGGATGGAGTCGGGAAAGAATGCGCTTCTCCTCGAATCCCTTGCGAAAGGTCTTCCAAATATCTTCATCGTTCCGGCTCTCGGATTTGGTCTTTTCGTCGTAAAGTTCGACCATCCGCCGATAGATCGTCTCCATGGTTGCGGTCAAATCTTTCGCCAGGCCACTTCCCATCGGTGACCATTGAAAAGAACTGTCATCCGGTGCGATGACCCGGTGTGCCAACTCAAGGGCGTTGGCGGGTCGATCACCAAGGTTGATTTCCTCCCGAATGCGGGCCGACAACTCGTCGAAGCGGGATTGCAGGTGTTTGATGACGCTCCGGAAGTGGTCGCCGTCCATGCCGGGGAACATTTTCGAGAGACGCCCGTAGGTCGGGCGCAGGATGGCGTCGGCATAGCCGGCGGAGGGCGAGGTGAGCACGACGCCCACGTTGGCAAACTCGCCGGTGCCGGTGTCATGCACATACCGGAGCACGGTGTAAGTGTAAGGAGATTTGCTCATGGTAGGGATTGGAGTTGGAGTTTGATACGGTCGAAATTGGGGATGCAATTCAGAATATGTTCTGCGGCCTTGTCCCGGGTGATTGCCTGCCCGTCCCATTCGGCGGGGATCGCTTCAGCATAGGCGTGGAATCGGGACGCGTCGAGGGCTTCGAGCGTACCCTGGAGCCGATCCAGTTCGAGGGATTGCCCACGGAGAACGTCCCGGAAAATATGGTCTTTGAGGACATCCAGTCCCCCGGCCTCCCACGGCGGCTTTGCGAATAGCGCAAGGAGGTTCGAGAAAGCCACCTCGTGATCGTAAAGCAGGTAGTCATCGCCGAGAAAAACGCAGTTGGGGTTAATTGCGCGGCGATCTGGATTCTGGATTAGACCGTCGAAGGCAAAAATCTCCATCGCTGTCTGCCGCATGGCACGGGGAATATTCTGGTCGCGTGGCCAAATCGAGTAGCCCGGCCCCCACTTCCTGGATCCAAAGTTCAATCCGGCACTTGCTTCGATGATCGGACGAAGCGCAGGGTCAGGAACTGTGGCGGCAAAGTCCCGGTCAATCTGGACTTGGTAAGGCTGCTGCACTGGCAGACCGAGATCCGAAGCAAGTAGCGAGCACATCGCTTCTGCCATCATCGCACCCGGGGCAAGCTGCGGATGGCCGCGCAGCTTCACCACGGCTTCGCTCTCCTCGCCCTCGGCATCCTCACACGGCATCAGGCAGGGCCGGGTTCGTCCGGAACCCATGACCTTTAGAAAACGCGTGGCTGTGAGGAGAGGGAGCATAGGCTAATCCGGTAACGTAGCAACCTGCTGGGAAATCGGTTTCAGGCTATCCAATGCAAACTTTGTGTCCTCGAAGATGGCTTCGATTTCGGCTTCCGCCTCGAAGTGGTAGGAGATAAACCGCTGGTTGGCGGCGACCTGCTTGTTATAGAAATAACAGGCGTTGGATTCGGTTTTTGGAGAGGGCATGACCCGGACGAAAGGCAAGAGCCGGAGGGCACGGTCGCCTTCGGGATCCAGAAGATGGAGATCCTTGTCCTCCATGCCTTCGACGGTCTTGCGATCCTCTGCGACAAAAGGTGTCCTCGTGCCAGTGATGATCCGAACCTTGTAATTGAAGAGTCCACCCACGAAACGGCATTCACACGGCTGCACCAGCTCGTATCGCTCCCAGACGCCACCCATGATACTGCGGCAGGTTTGGACTAGGTCGATGAGCTGGCTGTGGGCTTCCCGGATTCCAGCGGGACCGAGCACTCCACCGTGAGCCTTGCCATTACGAATGCTGTTGGCGGCCTGGAGAACCGTTACCAAACGGCTGTCGAAGAGCATCTCAAGAACATCCCGGGAACTGGTGGCGAACATTTGGGAGCAACGGTCTCTGTCCTCCTTCATCAAGTCCTCGAACTTCTTCCGCATGTATTCGATCACACATTTCCACAGGCCGAAGGTGGCCATCTCAAACGACAGCTTTGCCTTTTTGATCACCGCGTCGAGACCCTCCGCATGATCCGCCCAGAAGGCATTGTCCGACTTGGCGGCACTCAGATAAATCGTAGCCCAGAACTCGGAAAGCGCCTCGAAGAAGTGCAGCAGGATTTCGTTTTTCTCTTTGGGTGCCCCATTGAAGGCCCGGTAACGCCAGAGGATGGTCGCCAGCGGGAATGGCAGGCTTTCCAGCCAGTTTTCGAGGGTGTCCTCGTGATTCACTTTGGACACCTGCTGAGTCAGCTTTTCAACGTGGGTTGGCTGGCTTCTCAGTGAGGAGTCGATCTCGTCCAACTCTGCTCGGAGTGCAAGGATCTTCGAGCGGGCTTTCATCACCCTCGCCTGCACTTCCCTGGAGGGGAGGTAAAAAGTCGCATTCCTGAAAACGGCGGCATCGAGCGACATTACGAAATTCGATGGACGGCTTACCGATTCAAGAAACAGGCGGCCTACCTCATCATTCAGGGATTCCACCATGAACCGGGCATCGGCCACATCACTCTTCAGTGCCAATCTGATCACGGGATTGTTGCGAGATCGTATCTCATCCATGGACAACACCGCTTGGCATCGGCCGTGAACGGGTATGTAGACATCATTATCTCCATCCTCAACTGACTCATCGACAGAACGTATCACATTAAAAGACTCCACCAAGTCCTCTATCTTCACGGCGGTGAGTCCCGCCCTCTTGGCGTGCTCGACGAGTCTCTCCTCGGCCTCCATGGCCTTGAAGCCGCCGAATGATTCAAACCCCACGAAACGGCCTTGGGCTTGTTTGCCACCACGGCAATGATTCTTGTAGTTGGCGAGGATTTGCTTCTGGAGAGCCTCATCTTTGCCGAACTGGGCGGTGAAGATTTTCTCACGGGCATTCCTATCCACCACGACGATGTAGGATTCCGCCCTGGTGGATTTCAGATTACCGGAGGGCACATGGATCAGTGCCCGCAGATGGAATCCACCAGATGCCAGGCCGCGCCACATGCGCTTACCCCGGCTGGACAAGCAACTTGCCGGGAGTAGCAAGATGGCTCTGCCACTTGGCGACAAGCGGGGGAGCCACTTGCAGACAAGCGCATTGGCAAAATCTGTAATGGGTGCGCCGCCGAACGGATTGGCGAAATTCCCGCGAAGACGGAAGCCGAAAGGCGGCTCCGCAATGATTAGGTCGTAAGCCTCAGCCAACGGGAAAGTTCCGCGCAACGAATCACCCGTGAAAACCTCTGCGTGCTCCGGTGCAAGGAGACGTGCGGCCTCCGCAATCCCCTGGTTCAATTCGATGCCATGGACTACAGCGGCTTGCAGCGCCTCGCCCGTCTCTGCCATGAGCAGACCGGTGCCGCAGACTGGATCCAGAACTGAGATCCCACCATCCAAGGCGGCGAGCTGTGACATGAATGACGCAACCTCTGCCGTGGAGAAAAACGCGCCGACGTGACCTGCATGCCCCGAACCGATGGTTTCCAGCCAGGTCAACAGACGTGCTCTGCGTTCGGCCAAGTCCGAACCGAGCGCCAACCAACTTGCCAATTCTTGGTCGATTTGCATGCGTTCACCACCTCGGAGTAAATCCAAATGCTCATAGAGTTCGCGGGCATTTTGTGGTTTCATCCCTCCACCCCCTCCAGTTCGGGTTCTTCTTCGGAGAGGTCGGGGTCGGCGGTGGGGTCTTCCGGGCTTTCCTCCGGCAGCTTCGCGGCGACGGCGCGGACGTCGAGCTTGCCGGTCACCATGTCCGCCGTCAGGCGGGTGCGGTATTCCGGCAAAAAAAGTGGGGTGTCGGTGGTGCTCATGACAACAGCTTGTGCAAGGCATCGAGTTTTGCTTTCACGTCCCCGTTCATTTCCTCCGGGTCACAAATGTCCACCAACTCATGCAACAGTCCTTTTCGCAACAGCATGGGAGTTGCAGTAGCGGCGGCGATGCGGCGGAAATACTCTTCCGCGAAGGTGCTCAATTTGAGATGTTTGGTTTTCGCCCGCCATAAGGCTTTGCGAGTTGGAAGATCCGCACGCTGATAAGCGTCAAGATCTTCGGGTTCATCGCTGAAAATGAACTCCTTGAGCATCGCCTCCATGACTTGCTTGCGGGAGTTCGCGAACAGTTCTTCCACGCCCAGGTGCTTTTCCACCCAACGCTCCAATGCTTGAGGGTTTACGAAATAGTTCTCAGGCTCGTAGCGCCGCCATTGCAGCTCGGTCAGTCCGCCGCCGTCGGTTTCTTTCCTGGGTCTTCCGTCGTGATCGTAGATCGCCAATCCGTTCAGAGTGGAAATCATGGATCGTATGGCGTGAAAGTGGTCGCGGGCATTCAGTCCAAAGCCGCCTTCTACCTTCTCTAACGCCTCATCGGTGTCTCTTGGGGAGCCCGGGTAATTATCCTGAATGTAATAGACATTGAGGCGGCCTTCCTCTTCCAGCAGATCGACCACGGGATGTGAGAGCTTGCGGGCGAAGGCGCGGAGCATATCGATGTCCGTGCTACCTTCCACATACAGCACATGTCCGGTCTCCCTGGCGCGGACGTAATGTTCTGCTCCGTAGTGTTTGAGCGCATTCTGGATATCTCGTTTTCCGGCTAGATCGTCCGACTTGCCATCCAGAATCAAGGTCAGGTTGGTATCCAGTGCTTCTGAAAGCACCACCTCGGAGTGGGTGACGAGGATGACTTGGCTGCCATTGCGGTGGGCGATGTCACGGAGCAGGGTGAATACCTGCCGCTGCCGGAGAATCTCCAGGTGCGCATCCGGCTCGTCAATCAACAGCACGCCATTCTTGTGCAGGAAGAGGTGGGAGAAAATCAGCAACATCTGCTGAAAACCGCGCCCGGAAAGCCCGAGATCCATCTCCCCCACAGTTCCGTCCTGCGTGTAGGCCAGATCCACGCCGCCGTTGTCGTTCACCATCGGCGTCCCGAGGCGGACGTGAAACAAGCGCCGCATCAACTCGGTGACCTGCTGCCAATCGTTCGGCGTGCCCTCGGCCAGCAGCAGGCAGATATTGCGAAGCACTTCCGCCGTGCTGCCACGCCCCATCAGATACTCGATGCGCTTCGGCAGGATCACCGCTTCATCCGCCGTGATGCCGGACATCGGATAGAGCAAGGAAACTTCAAGCCCTGCGGCTGCGGCGAAGGCCGGATCATCGGTCGGCAGCGCGGCACCCGGCTTGCAATAAACCAGCTCATCGCTGGAGTGGTGGGTGAACTCCATCGTCACAGGAACTACTTCCCCTTTGAAATCGAATCCCACCGTGATCCGGAGATCCCGTTTGCTGGTTTTGAGATTGTTCCAGAGGTGCCTTGTCTTGGGAACCGGCACCGACAGCATGCTTAGTCGGTTCAACGCTTTCCCGGTGCGGGTTTCCGCCTTGGAGTTGGCTGACTCTGCCAGCCAGGTTTTCAGTCCGATCGACCACAGGGCGATGGCCTGCAAGGCGCTGGTCTTGCCGCAGTTGTTCGGACCAATCAGCACCGACGGATGATCCAGTTCAAGCCGCTGGACATCGCCATAGCGCTTGAAGTTCTCGATCTCAACATAATGCAGGAGCTTCATGGTTGTAGGATAAGTAAGTCATGCACATACCGGAGCACGGTGTAGGTATGGTGATGCTTGATCATGGGGAAATCAGATCAGGTGGGACTGTTGCCGATCCTCGCGGAGCACGTAGCCGCGCGTGCCATCGACTTTCCTCAGGTAGCCGCCTTTCTCCAGCTTGTTGAAAAAGTAGCGGATCTTCCGGTAAAACGTATCGAATTGCTTGATGTCTCCTGCCGTGCCGCCGCGGTCATACCATAGCGCGAAACTTGCCTGTTTGGCGCTGACGGCTTTCTCCCTCGCGAAGCGGTTATGTCGGAAAAGGACGCCGAGGACATCCTTGGCCGTGTCATCAAGGGCATCCAGGCCGCCCCCGAACATTTCTCGCAGATCCTTGCGGTAGGATCGCTGCACGAGAACCCGGTCGGCGATGTAAATGGGATATGCCGCCGTGCTGAGGGCATGTTTGGCGATCAACCCGGCCTTCTCCAGTCCCCGCAGCGCCTCGAAGTGGTTGTTGTCCGGGGTGAGAAGGATCGTGTAGCCGAGCTGCTCGTTGGCCCACTCCGACTTGATGAGATAGGCCAGCACGCGTTTTTGCTCGTCGTTTAGGCTATCCCCTTCGAGTCGGTGGGCGATGTGGGCGTCGAAGGCGGCGAAAAGGCGCTCCATGCGGTCACCCATCAGTTTGCCCGCGTTGAGGAATAGGCAGACTTCCTCGGTATAAATCCGGTAATAGGGCAAATCGATGCGGTTTTCGAGGCAGAGGTTGACCAAGGTGGACATGCCGTAGCCTTTGCCTTCCCACTTCCGGAAAACCCGCAGCACGTCGGCGAGCTTCGGATTGCGGGGTTTCGCCTCCGGCAGGATGCGTCGCACCGGGATTTCCGAGTCGCCATCCTCGATGATGAGCGTCCGCCGGAACGCACCCGGATTGCGGATGGAGACGTGGATGCCGGGTTTGATGGAGAGGATCACCTGCTTGTTGACCGAGTAGTCGCGGTGGGCCAGGGCGTTGTTCACCGTTTCCCTCAGGAGTTCCTCGGGATATTGCGGGACGGCTTTTCCACCCTGTTCCGCAGTGATGCCCACCTGAATGTTGCGCATCAGGTAGCCTAGGCTCGATTCCATCAGCGGCAGCACGTTGTCCACGAAATCCTGCTTGTCCTGCGCGATCTGGCCTGGCGTATCGACGTAACCGTGGACATGGGCGCGGAAGCCAAGGCGGTCGCCCGGGTGGTCGCCGCAGACCAGCGCCCCCAGAACCGTGACCTTTCCATCCTTCAGAAAACACCGGCGTTCAAGGAAAGGGCGGGCCGCCTCGATGTCCGGCTTCAGAGTCTCTACCGCCTTGGGTTGGTTGAGGTGAAAAATGAACTCGTTGAGCTTAGTTAGGTCGAGATCCGCCTCGCTCATATCCGGGACCGGCTGCAATTCCTTGGCGTGGGTCGCCTCCTCCTTGAACTCCTCCTGCGCCTCCACTTCCCGGTCTGTGAGTTTGTGGTCGCCGGTGAGTTGACGGCGATAGGCCGTGCCGTTGAGGAAGACAAACCGGCGGTCCGCCGCCAGCTCATCGACATACACCACGGCCACACGCCCACCGAGGAGCGGCCGGATTTCCATGTGTGGGAAGCAGTGTGCCACGTCCTGCCTGACTCCCTTGCGGTCGGTGAACAGGCGCGAAAATTCCTTCAGGTTCGGTTCGGCCTGGTCTTTCCAGCCATCCAACACATATCGGCGATCTTTCCCGGTGCCTTCCTCGCGGACTCCGAGGATCAGAATCCCGCCCCGGGTGTTGAGGAAGGCATTGACGCTCTTGTGGATCTCCTTCCAATCCGCTCCCGTGGCCGGAACCGGCTTAATCTCGACCGCCTCGGTCTCCAACTCCTCAAACCGACCATGTTGGATCAAGCCGGAGAGTTTGGCGAGAATGGCATCGGGAACTTTCATGGGTGCAGGGAAGTCATAGCGGGTTTGCGAGGATGGTGCATCATCCGATTTCCTCTATTTCAGTTTCTTCCTCGGAAAGGTCGGGGGCGGCGGTGGGGTCTTCCGGGCTTTTCTCCGGCAGCTGGGCGGCGGCGGCGCGGACGTCGAGCTTGCCGGTCACCACGTCCGCCGTCAGGCGGGTGCGGTATTCGCGCAACAGCGTGATCTCGCGCTCGTAGCGGGCGATGGCGGTGGTGAGGGGAGCAGATTCAAGATTGATGTGCTCCACAATTTTTTCCTGTTCACTGACAGGACACCAAAGCAGCGGTATTGCGCTGACTTGACCCAAACGAAGGTGTCCCACCGTGCTTCCATTCACAGCGTGCTGAAGGTATGTGCGCACCACGGGACCATAGATCGACATCAGGAGGAATTCTGGATCAAACAGATCTGGATTGGGGCGAAAATACATCATCCGCTGTCCCATGCATAGATTTTCCAAATCCGGAACCATGCACGCTTCACCTGCTGGCGCTTCACGCGTGAAGAATACATCTCCTACTCTGGGTGCGCCGCGTTCGGTCCATATATCGTAGAACCTGCGGTTTGTGGGATAGGACCCCTTGATGTTGAATCTGCCGTGTCGGATATTTGTTGTCCTGACTACAGTGAATTCGCCGCTGGGGACCAAGTCGGGCGTGCGATTTTTGCAGTCGATGATTCGAGAGCAGACTTGTTTCGCTCTCCGCACCTCCCAATGCTCCGGGATCTCCCCCAGCCATGGAATCCCGGAGTCCTTCAGCTTCACATGCGGGTCGATGCCGCGGGTGACGGCGCGGTGGATGATGGCCTGCTTCTGCTCCTGGAGCAGGGCGATGACCCGCCGCTTCGCCCGGATCGCCTTCTCCAAGCGCCCGTTCCAGTGGTCGAGAAAGCGCACGATCGCGGCTTGCTCTTCTTCTGACGGGAGCAGAACAGGAATCTGACGCATTCCAGTAATCGACAAGTCCCATTGACCAACGCGGACGCCATCCGAAGCCTGTCCGAAATGTGCGACGTAGGGCTTACTTCGAAGCAATCGTTGTCCGAAGGCGTGATTGGCGATGCGGAAATCGAACACGTAGTAGGCAGGACTAACAATTCCATCACAAGGCGCAATTCCCATTGATCCTTGCCACGCTTTCATCTTGTTGACAACCAAGTCGCCGCCGCGAGCTACCTTGTAATTGCTCAAGTCTTCAGGGATGACGTTGTGGTTCTCGCTAGTGTCAGTCAGGGAACGGACAAATACACCTTTCTCACGAGCGACGGAGAGAAGCGGAAAATCCACACGATTTCGCTCGTTTCGCGGACGAATCAGCGTGCGGAGATTTCTAACCTCCCAACGTGTTGGCACTTCAGCCAGCCAGCGAGACCCCGACTCCTTGTATTCCGGATAAGGTTTCAGATCTGCGATCATAGCGTGAGGAACCAGGTTTGGATTTTCTTGGCCATGAGCACGCGGCGGTCGCGGAGGAAGGTTTCGTAATCGGGGACTTGGCCGTCGAGCAGGGAGGCGGGCAGGCAGTTGGCGCGGAGGTTCGCCTCCATGGCGGTGCGCTCGGTGATGCCGCCATACTTTTTCGCGCCGCCCGCGCATTGTTCGGCCATTTCCTTGAGATAGACCTGCGGATCCTTGTCGCCGATGGCGATGTTGATCTCGCTCTGGGCGACGACGAAGTTGGCGATCTGGTTGTAGCGCCCCCGGGCGAGGCCGTGCTTTTTCTTGAGGTGGTTCTTGGGGTAGATGTGGTGGACGTCGCTGCGGTTGAGCAGGAGGTCGCGCACGGTGATGTCGCTGGAGAGGAAGCCTTTGTCGCCGAGGGAGACCTGGGCGGCGCGGTAGCAGTGGAAGTAGGGGCTGCTGGCGGAAGATGTATCCATCTGCTGGGGCAGCAGGCCTTCCCAGAAACCTTCGCTCAGCTCGGCGGCGATCACGGCCTCGGTGTGTGCGAGCAGGCCATTGGCACCGATCTGGCGGATGTCCTGATCGAAGGAGGTTTCCGGATTTCCCGAGTAGCGGCCGGTGAGGATGGACATGACATACCAGCGGCGCACGAGGCTCTCCAGATCGGCGGCGGGCACTTTCTCAGCCCGGCCTAGCAGATAGACGATGTAGGCGAAGTTGACGCCGTTTTGGCCACCGATGAGACGGCTATCGATGAAACCGGCCGAGCGCAGGGTCATGACGAGACGGTCGTAGTGCGTCTTGTTCATGAAGTTGAGGATGCCGGTCTTGAGGCGGGCGAAGGATTCCTCGGCGATGGCGTCCTCGTATTGCTTGGTCTCGAAGTTCCGGCCGGAGAGTAGGGCAACGAGATCCTGGAGCTTGCCGCGCTTGAACTCGGAGGTGAAGGCTACGCGCAGCATGTCGGTGTAGGACGGATCGTAGAGGTCGTCGTTCACATCCTTGAGCCAGGAGAGCTTGGGGAAGAACTCGGAATCGGCGAAGGTCTTGTCGCCATTCTTGATCTTGGAATGGAACTCCGGGGCGATGGCGAGGTGGCAGAAGTAGTCGATGGCCTTGCGCAGGAGGTTGCCGCCGTAGGATTCGTTGGCGGCGATCTTGGACATGGCGAAGTCCGCCTGACTGAGGGCGGTGCCGGCGGAGTTCACGCGGATGAAGATTTCGGTGACGGTCTCGATGTCGAGGTCTTCGGCCAGCTCGATGATGCCGAGGTGGTTGTTGACGATCTTGCCGAGCTTTTGAAGAACCTTGCCCACGTGTTTGCGGTCGGCGGCGGGGTTTTTCGTGATGTAGCCCTCGATGAGTTCGATGAGGTCGGCATCGGCGGCGAACACGGCGGCGACGTCCGGGATCCAGGCAACATCCTTGGCGATGGCCGGATTGCTGACCTCGAACTTTTCCTCCAGCGGGTGGAAGGCGATCTTGATGCGGATGGTCTCGTAGTCCTTGGTGAGAACTTCGCGTCCGAGCAGCCCAGCCATGAGGGCGGTGACGCGCTGCTGGCCATCGATGAGGATGCGTTTCCCGGCGGAGAGGGTGCCGTCCTTGAGCTTCACAGTGGGATTCCGCCAAGCGATGAGGTAGCCGACGGGATAGCCCGCGTAGAGGGAGTCGAGCAGGTTCCGCACCTTGGTCGGCTCCCAAACGAAGGGACGTTGGATTTCCGGGATGGCGATCTCGCCGGACTTGACCCATGCGAGCAGGACATCGATGGGCTGCGGGGTGACGGAGTAACGTTGGGTGGACATGGTTGGGAAGATTTCCGAGTGAGACGCTCAGGGGCGTTTCGGTTTCCGGGATTTGGATGGGGGCGGGAGTTTCTTGCTTCGTGCCGGTTTGGCTTTTTGCGGCTCCGTTTGTTCGTCCTCCGGGGCGGCGCACAGTTGGTAGAACTCGTGGAGTTTGGCGCGCATCAGGGCTTTGTCCGGCAGCAGGGTTTCATACTCCGCGATCAAGGTCGGAGAGAGCGAGCGGCTCAATGCATACTCGACGACCTCCTGATCCTTGGTGGCGCAGAGCAGAAGGCCGATGGATGGATTTTCGTGGGGCTTGCGGTGGTCGCGATCGAGGGCTTCGAGATAGAAATTGAGCTTGCCGAGATCTTCCGGTCGGAACTCGCGGATTTTGAGTTCGATGGCGATGAGGCAGTTCAGCCCGCGATGGAAGAAGAGCAGATCGAGCGAAAAGTCCTGCGCGCCGACTTGAATGGGATGCTCGGAGCCGATGAAGCAGAAATCCCGGCCGAGTTCGGTGATGAAGCGGCCGAGATTCCGCAACAGCCTGCCGTGAAGATCCGCTTCCGTGTGATCGGCGGGCAGGCCGAGAAATTCGAGGGAATAGACGTCCTTGAAAAACTCGACGGCCTGGGGGTGCAATTCTCTCAACACGGTTGAGAGTTTTGGAGGATTGAGGATGGTGCGCTCGAATAGCGCGGTGCGCATTTGGCGTTCGAGTTCGCGACTCGACCATTTTTCGTGGATGGCAAGCCGGACATAAAACTCGCGCTCCTCTTCCCGCTTGGAGTAGCTGAGGATGAGCAAATGGTGAGTCCATGGCAATTGTGTCAGCACTGCTGACACAATTGGCTGATTTCGGTAAAATTCGAAAAATTGGCGCATCCGGAACAGATTGCGACGAGTAAATCCCCCTCAGCCCCGGCTGCGTCCGCGCGAGGAAGCGTGCGAGTTCGTCCACTACCTTGTCTCCCCACTCAGAGGACTCCAGCTTGCGGCTGATGAATTCTCCGACCTGCCAGTAGAGGGTGACCAGTTCGGTATTGACCGCCTGATAGGCACGCTGTCGGGCAGCTTGGATCAAGTGGAGCACCTCGCCAAAGGCATTCTCCACGGCGGTGGGCGTGGTTTTCACCAAGGAGGCTTTTGTTTTAGGCGCGGCTTTCTTTTTCACGCCTTGCCTCCTTTCAACAGCTCTCCAAGCAGCCCCTCGGCGGCTTCTTCCTCGGCGAGGATGTCGGCCCAGGCATCCGGGGTGTAGGGAAGGACTTCGCGGGTGATAAATGCTTCGATGCCGCCGTCCTCCAGCAGCGGGACTTGCTCGGTGTCCTTCAGGTCTCCATCGGCTTCGTATTCGACGACGCAGGTTTTGCCGGCGATCTTAGCCTCGTAGAGGCCGTGGAAGGGATCGGGCTTGGATTTCCCTGGCTTGTGGATTTTGCCGATAACAGGAGGGGCGTTTTCATCGCGCCAGCTCACGGTTTTGAGGATCTGCTTTAGATCGGGAGCGGTAAGTTTGAAGTCGAGAGCTTTGAGTGTTGCGTCCACCTGGTCGCGAAACTCGTTGTAATCCTCGAAAAGGTCGCTGCCGAGTTCACCACGAAGGGTGTTGGCTGCTTCCAGCAGGCGGCCGTCGCGCTCCCATGTCTTGGGATCGAGGAGCTTCTGTTTCTTCTTCTCGGGTAGGCCTTTCTTTTTCGAGCTGCCGTCTTCGTCGTCGCCTTCCTCCTCGTCGTCATCGCCCCAGGTTTCGAGGCGGGCTTCCAGTTTGTCGGCGTTCTCGCCCTCGCCCTTGAGGAGCATGTCCGCTTTGCAGATAGCGTAGGTTTCCGGGTTGATCTCCTGCCCGTAGAGGTGGGCGGTGATCTGAAGGCCGAGGGAGTCGGCGAGCGATTGGAGCGTCTCCTCGCCCTCGGTGAGGATGCCGCCGGTGCCGCAGGCGCAGTCGTAAAGCAGGTAGGTGCCGGATTTGAGCTGCTTGCTGATTGGGCGGAAGACAAGATTGGTCATCAAGCGCACGGCGTCACGGGGCGTCCAGTGCTCGCCAGCCTCCTCGTTGTTTTCCTCGTTGAACTTACGGACGAGTTCCTCGAACACGGTGCCCATCGAGTGGTTGTCGATCCCGGCCGGGGTGAGGTCGATCTCCGGGTCGAGGAACTTGGCGATAAGTGTGCCAAGGGAGTCGGACTTGGAAAGGGTGGAGAGCTGGTTGCGGAATTTGAAATTTTCCAGGATGTTCTGCACGTTTGAGGAGAAGCCATTGAGGTAGTCCTCGAAATCCGCGAGAAGCTGCTGCTGGTTGCCCCGGGATTTCAGGTCGCGGAGGGTGAACTTGGAGGTGTTGTAGAACGCCTGTCCGGCGGCGGAGCAAAGTGCGGCGCTCTGCTCGGTGATCCCTGCCTTGTCGAGCATCTCCTTGGTTTAGCTGACAGCCTTCTTGGTCGGCTCCAGCACGGCATCGAGCCGGCGCAGCACGCACATGGGAAGGATGACGTCCGGGTATTTGCCGCGCCGGAAAAGGTCGCGGAGTACGTCGTCGGCAATGCCCCAGATGAAGGAGACGATTTTATTGTGGGTGGCTTGGTCCATGAGATGGAAAAGAATCAGAATGCGGGCGAATGATGAGCGAAACCATTGAAGTTGATAGAAAAAATTCGGGGTGAGAATAATCCAATCCAAGATTCTGGAGATGGCCGGGACACTCTATCAACTGGCAGGCGAGGGGCTATTTGAATCACTTCACTGCGACACTTCGCCGTCTTGGAAATCGAACGACGGCGCTAGATGCGCCCCTTGGATTGTGATGCCCGTCTGTCAGTGGTTCACTCTGGCAGCGTGATTTGCAGAACCGTCGAGTCATCGAGTGCGGTTAGAGGAGCTCCGTCGCGGGGAAGCAGGATGAACTGCCCTTTGCCAAAGCGCCGGCCCCCATCACTTTCTAACATTCCGTCCACCACCGATAGGATTGAGAACCGATCATCGCGAGGGTTGGTGATGGTATCGCCTATCGTGAAGGTTTTGCGGTCGGTCTTGAAATACCGGCAGGTCGCAAGGTTCTCGCCAACGGGGAGGTCCATGGTGGGTTCGAAGTCCTTGAAATCGATGCTCGCGAGGGATTCGGCAACGTGGAGTTGGCGTGGCTTGCCATCGAGTCCGAGGCGGTTCCAATCGAAAACACGATAGGTGGTGTCTGAGTTTTGCTGGATCTCATGAATTAGGAATCCGGCGCCGATCGCGTGGAGCCGGCCGGAGGCGATGAAAATGGAATCGCCGGGTTGGGGCGTGATGGCGTGGATGCAGTCCGCCACCGCTCCATCCGTGATGGCCTTTTCAAAATCCGCGCGCGTCACGCCATGTTTCAGGCCGACGTAGAGTTTCGCCCCTGCGTCACAATCGGCGATGAACCACATCTCCGTCTTCGGCTCACCGCCGAGGTCGGTCGCCAGATCCACCGGCGGATGCACTTGGATTGAGAGGTCGTCGCGGGCGTCGAGCACCTTGATCAAAATGGGGAAACGCGCTTGATCATCGAATCCTTCGCCGAAAATTTCCTCGCGGTGATTGGCCCAAAGCTCATGCAGGCTGGTGCCTGCGTGGGGCCCTTCATCGACGATCGATTGCTCGTTTTCCCGATCCACGAGCTCCCACGACTCGCCAAACGGCGATGTGGCATCAGGTAGTTGGCGGCCGTAAACCCGCTCAAGCTCCCGACCACCCCAAACACGTTCCATATAGAGAGGGGTGAAGGTGATCGGTTCCACATCCCCGGGATAAGAGCTGGGCCGCCTGTTGGCAATTCCAAACAAAGCCAACGGTTGACCCGGTGGGAACTTGCGGCGAAGTTAAGCGGATTGCGAGACGCCGACCCACCAGCCGAGATCCCCGACGTGCCACCGAAGCGACGCAGGCACTATCGGCGCTGGATCGCTGCGGTGATTTTACTGCTCGGCCTGGTCTGGCTAAACGGCCCGGGATTCCGGCTGCTCGCCCCGCGAGTCGCCATTCACTATCTTAAAAAGGCGGGGATCCGAGGGGATTTTAGCGTGCAGGGCAGCCTGATCGGTGGACTTTCGCTATCCGAATTGAAAATCGAGGGCGACCGCGAACTCGCCAGCCTCACCATCGACCGGGTGATCCCGGACTATCAATGGCGTGGGTTGATCAAAGGCCGCTTGGATGGGCTCGCCGTCGAGGGCATCCATGCCGATTTGCGTTTGGGCCTCGAAAAACCCGACGATCCTGAATCGCCGCCGCTCGATTTGGAGAAACTGACGGAAACTTTGCGCGGGATCCGCAGCAAGCTGATTCCGCTGGCACTCGACATCCAGGGCATCAGCCTCGCCGCCACCCGTGACGGCCAACCCGCCTTCACGCTGGGCTCCAGTAGGATTTCCCAAAAGGCAGGCAGCGGCGAATTTCTGCTTGAGCTTGGCCCCATGAGCGACTCCTCCGGTACCGAGTGGCCCGCGCAAAAGGCCGCCCTGCTCTGGAACCCGGATGACATCACCATCGCCCGCATCGATCTATTTCCCGGCGTCAGCCTGCGGGATTTCGTGATCCAATTGCCCGCCACCGGCGGGCCTTCGGTGGAGGGACAAGTGGCGGTGGATGATGCGGTTTTCGGGATCACCAGCACGGCGGGTTTTGCCTCTGCTAGAATCGACCTGCGCGAGGGAAAACTCCTGATCGCGGAAACCGCAAAACGCTTCGGTTTGCAAGTCCCGGCCACCGCCACCATCGCCTCGCTCGCGCTGGAAGCCAGTGGCATCCTGCCGGATCCCAAGGCCGCCACCGGGACAGTCCAAGTATTGTTAGAAGACGTGGCATGGCTGGATTGGACCTCACCGGAAATCAGTCTGGACGCCACCTTGCTGGCGGACAGCACCTCCGTCACCACCCGTGCGGTGATGTTCGGAACGGAGATTTCGCTGGAAGCGGAGGCTCCGGTTGACCGCACTGACGCACAGTTCTTGTTAGGCGATGCGAAGGGCGTGTTTAGCATCGCCAGCGTCCCCGCCGTGCTTGCGGAAATGGCCGGGCGCACCCGCGTGATCGATCCCAACGCACCAGTCCCGCCTTCGAAGCTGGCTGGAGATTTCCAGATTGGCTTCACCCAAAACAGGATCCAGTCGGCAAGCGTCGATTTGGCGCTCACACCGCTCGACGAAAAATCCGCATCCGCCATCGGCGTGAAGGGGCGCTGGCAAGTGGATCAACCACTCACGGCGGAACTCGCGGTGGAGGGACTGAAAGCCGCCGCGATCTATCAGATCGAACCAGCCACCTATCAGGCGACGCTCACCCTCGACGAATTCACCAGCCAGAGAATAGCCCCCTGGCTTGCGATCGTGAAGGTGAAACCCGGCGGGGTGGCCGACCTTACCGGGAGCTGGAGCGGCAGTGGTGGGATCAAATCCGGCAACCACCGTGGCAAGCTTGATCTAACCACCGCAGGCTGGGCGCGTGCGGACGCGCCACCGATCACCGCGATTGGCGGCGTCAGCTACGATTGGCCCGGCAAGATCGAAACCAAGGGACTGCGCCTGGAAATGAGCGGGCAGACGGTTGCGCTCGACGCCGCCCTCGCCGATGGGCTGCTCCGCTTGGACAAATTTCTTTGGAGCGATGGGGAGAACGAGATTGCGAGCGGCGTCGCCAGCCTGCCGGTCCCTGCCGATTTTTCGAAATGGCGAGAACTGCTGGCCAATGACGCCCGCCCGGTGGAAATTTCGATCAACTCCCGGGTGCTCTCGTTGGGCTTGCTCAAGCCGTGGGTTCCGCTTCTCGAACAACTCGACGCACGATCCACCGGCCAGCTGCAATTCGAAATTTCCGGCACATATTCCGAACCGGTCATCGATGCCACCCTCGAAGCAAAGGACCTCCGATCACCGGCCCGCCCGGGATTGCCACCTGCGGATTTGAAAATCACACTCAAGGCTGCGGATCAAAAGGCGGTATTTGAAGCCATCGCCTCCGCGCCCGATTTTCCGGCGGCGGTGATGAAGGCTGAACTGCCATTCCGCCCTGCGGCATGGGCGGCGGATCCAGCGCTGTTAGCTGCTGAGCCCGTCAGTGCCCGCCTCGATTTACCGCGCCTCGATCTTTCGCGCTTCGCCACGCTCGTCCCCGTCGCGCGGCAGCTCAGCGGGTTTCTAACCGGCAATGTGGTGGTCACCGGGAAAATTGGCAGTCCGGAGCTCAAAGGCGACCTCGCCATCACCGGCGGCGGCTTGACGTTCAAAGATCCGCGTCTGCCGGGTATTGAAAATATCAGCGCCGCGATCGATCTCGCGCCGGACCGCATCACCCTGAAATCCCTGAAATCCGCAGTCGCCGGCGGGCTGGTCGATGGCGGGGGCTCAATCAGCATCGACGGCGGGAAAATCGGCAATCTCGATATCCGCCTGCGTGGCGACCACCTGCCGGTGATGCGCAATGAACTGCTCATCCTCCGCGCGAATGTGGACGTCCGGCTGCAGGGGCCTTGGGACCGCGCCGTAATTTCAGGCACCATCGGCACCGTGGACAGCGTTTTCTATCGGGATATCGAACTGCTTCCGATCGGCCGGCCGTTCAACAATCCCACTGCGGCGGCCTTGCCGAAGATTGATCCGCCGAAGGCTCAGAGTCCCGCGATGCCGGAACCCTTCCGCAACTGGGGACTCAATCTGTTAGCCCGCAGCGAGGAGCCATTTTTAATCCGTGGGAATCTGGCCACCGGTGAGGTCACCGGCAGCATTCGCATCGGCGGCACGCTGGGGAATCCGCTGCCCGATGGAGAGATGAAAATCAAAAATTTCCGCGCCTCGCTGCCGTTCAGCACGCTTTACGTGCGCTCCGGGACCGCCACCTTCACTCCGGCTAACGGCTTTGATCCGGTCCTTGAAATTCGCGGGACTGCCGAGCCGCGCCCTTACCGGGTCACCGTTTACGCATATGGCCGCGTGTCGGATCCCCAGCTCGTGCTCACTTCGAATCCACCGCTGCCGGACAATGAAATCATGACCCTGCTTGCCACTGGCACGACCACCAGTGGCTTGGAAGATCCCCAGGCCGCATCGTCCCGTGCGTTGCAGCTTTTCGCCGAGGAACTCCGCCGCGGGCGCTTTCGTTTTGGCAGGCAGCTCCGGCCTTTGTTAGGCCTGCTGGACCGGGTCGATTTCAGCCTTGCCGATGCAGATCCGTATTCGGCCGAAAGTTTCTCCACCGCCACCCTTTCCCTCACCGACCGCTGGTTTCTATCAGCCGGCCTTGGTGGGGAGGGGGACTCACGCTTCATGGTCATCTGGCGACTTTCCTTCCACTGATGTTTTTGCGCCGCTCCATTTTTCTCTGCCTGCTCACCGCGATGAACGCGGCGGCGGAGACATGCATCCGCATCGAAGGCTCGCAGGCCAAGAGCGAGTCGCAATTGTTAGGTTTAATGGGGGGGCGGCTTGCCCACGTGCGTGAGAAGCCAGCCGCATCGTGGCGGGCGGACGATACCGCATTCCTGCTCAGCCAAGTGATGCAGAAAGATGGATACTCCAGTGTGGAGGTGGATTGGAAAATCGTGAATCGCCATGAAATCGTGCTCGTTGTGCGCCAAGGTCAGCGGCTGTCGCTGGGAGAGGTGACAATACGCGGCGCGCCACCTGAGGACACCCAAAAGCTTGCCAAACTCTATCGCTCACCTGCGGAAAAGGGCCGTCCGATCGGCAGTGGCACCGCGCCATTCCGTGAAGAGGACGTGGAAATCGGGCGCTCCTACATCGTCCAGCAACTCAATGCGGAAGGTTACTGGGCTGCGGAGGTCACTGTAACCTCACGCGAAACGGACCCAGCGAGCGGGGAGGTCAGTGTGGTGATCGATGTGGATCCTGGAAGCATCTACCGCATTGGCCCGCCCAAGGTGATCAGTCCGGACCGCCGCGGCATCCAGCGGACGACGCTTACGGTGCAGCCCTTCATTGGCCGCAACGCGAGAACCGCGAACTTGAATGCGATGCGTTTGGCCGTGGAGGAGGCATTCACCGGTCGGGGTTATCCGGATGCAAAAATCGAGATGGTCCGCAGGTTGGACGGCGACCGCTTTATTTCCGAGTTCTACATTGATCTCGGAACGCGGGTGCGGTTGCAGAAGATTCACATTGAAGGGCTGGAGCGCACCAATCCCGCACGCATCTCGCGGCGCATGAAGCGCTTGGAAGGCGAGTGGTATGACGAGGCGGCGATGAACAAAAACCTCCGAGGATTCCTCGCCACCGGTGCTTTCTCATCGGCCAGGGTGGAGACGGAGGAAGTCTCTAACAAAAAAATCGACGCCACACTGCATTTTCAAGAAGGCCGCGCCCGCGAAGTTTCCGTGGCCGTTGGTGCCGGTTCCTATCAGGGTTTTATCAGCCGCATTACCTATGCCGACCGCAATCTGTTCGGTGAATTGTTAGGATTCAGCACTGGCTTTGAATTCAGCTCGCGCGGGGTTTTGGGAGAGACGCGGATTGCCGATCCGTGGCTTTTTGGCTCGGACGTCAGCGGCTCCGCCCGCGTTTATGCCTTGATTTACGGTCGCGAGGGATACAGCACATTTGAAACCGGTCTGGATGGCATGGTGGGTTGGAAATTCGGCGATCACTATTCGCTTGAATTGCTCGCGGGTTATTCGGTGGTGAATCTCAGCAGCGAAGGGCTTTCTTCATCGGATCTCGGGGAAACCGTTTATCGCCACCCGAAGCTGCGCGTCACCCAGATCCTGGATTTTCGGGACAGCCCGGTGTTGCCGACGAGCGGTTGGCATTTGGAGAATCCGCTTGAAATCGGCGCGGCCCTGGGCGACCTCTCGACCGGCTACGTGCAAGCCGGACTCACGGGGGGCTGGTATCACAAAATCGGCCAGAACTATCAGCTGGGAATCGGCGGCGAGTGGGGGATGGTGGTGCCATCGGGCGATGGCAGTGACATGCCCATCGACTTGCGGTTGTTCAATGGTGGCTCGCGCAGCGTCCGGAGTTTTCCCGAACGCGAACTTGGGCCCACGGGCACTGGCAACTATCCGGTTGGCGGTGAGGCGATGTGGAATACCAAAGTGGAAATTATCCGCAGTTTCGGCGGATCGCTCGGCGCGGTGGCATTCATGGATGCCGGCTCGCTCGCCACCAATTTCGATGGAATCGCCTCCGCCGAAGTGGAAGTCGCCGCCGGGCTCGGGATGCGCCTGGAACTGCCGATCGGCCCGGTGCGCTTGGAATACGGTTACAATCTCACCCGCGATCCGGGTGAACCTTCCGGCACCCTCCATTTCGCCATCGGCTTTGCATACTGAGCTGGAATTTTTCTAGCAGATTTAAATCAATAGGAAGGCGGAAACCACTGATTTTAAATGATTTCACAGAAAGAATTGATAGGAGTTCCACTCACTTTGTGTGTGAGCAGCTTCTTCTTTCAAGCTCACTTCAAAAATCAGTGTCATCACTGAAATCAGTGGTTACCATTTTCATTTTTAAGGTGATAAATCGCCAGCCTCTTCGGCCGATCCCGATCCACACACAATGCTTGTTAGGAAATCCCCGGCGTTCTTCCTGTGCGTGTCTTGTTTCTCAACGGTTTGTTTACTCCAGTTCCTCGCCATCATGGAGAGCCGGGGATTCTTGAGGAAAAATGGCTGATAGTCGGCGATGAAGGTCCAGAATAATCCATCCCACACCTCGCACCACGGGCCTTTTTTTTCGTCGGACATCTTTAGGATATAGTTGGATCCAGAAATGTAGGGTTTGGTGGTGAATGTTCCGCCATCGGCGAACTGGGACATGCCATATACATTCGGCACCATCACCCAGTCATAGGAATCGACGAACATTTCCATGAACCAGCGGTAAACTTCGTCCGGTTGGATCCTGCAGAGAAGCATGAAATTTCCCACCACCATCAGTCGCTCGATGTGGTGGCAGTAGCCGTCCTCCAACAGTTGCCGGATCACCCGGTCCACCGGCGGGATGCCGGTGGTGCCATCGTAAAAGCATGCGGGTAGCGGGCGGTCGAAGTTCCAGAAGTTTCCCCTGCGGATCTCATTGCCACGGTGCTGATAGATACCGTGCATGAACTCGCGCCAACCGATGACTTGGCGGATGAAACCTTCCAGCGAATTCATCGGCACCGTTCCGACCCGCGCCATCACCCGGTCGATCACATCCTGCGGATCGAGCAGGCCGATGTTCAACATCGGCGTGATCGCCGCATGATAGATATAGGCATGCTCGGTGGAGATCGCATCTTCATAGAGCCCGAAGTTTCCAAAGCGCTCATCGATGAACCTCTCCAACCAAATTTCCGCATCCCGGCGGTGGATCGGCCAGCGGAAGTGTTCCAGTGATCCCGGGTTGTCAGGAAACCTCTTGGCAATGTAAGTGGCCGCCTCGCGGGTAAAATCGTTGGCACCCGCCACCGGTTCGTCCGGCGGGAGATGGCCTTTCGGGAGTTTTGCCCGGTTCTCCGTATCGAACGACCACTTGCCGCCCGTGGCGCTGCCGTCGGGCTCCATCAGGATTCCGGTGCGCCGGCGCTGTGCTTCGTAGAACTTTGCCATGAAAGGCTTCTTCCGCGTCGCAAGGTGGGTTTCCAAAAACTCCGGCGGACTGATGAAATTGGGCGAGGGGTGGACCTTGAAATGGCAACCCCGCCGCAGCGCGAAACGTTGGATGCGTTTCAACAGAATCGAATCCGTGACATCCGCAAAGTGGAACATGCGGTTGGATTTTGGCAGATGCATTTCCAGCAGATCCACGCTGTCGCAGCTGCGGCCTTCCGGAACCTCGATGTAGCGCACCTTGTGCCCCACGGCTTCCAACTCCTTTGCATACGCCTTCATCGACGCCCGGTGCAGCATGAGTTTCTGCCGGTGCATCGACACCGGCCAGTGGGGATCGTTGCCGAAAAACAGCGGGTCTTCGATCAACAAAATTTCACGACCCTCGGCAATCGCGGGGTGGTTTTCGAAAAGCTGGTGAGGATAAACCAAGGTGATTTCCATGAGGGAGATTAGAGACGTGAGGGAGGATCCCCGGCTTTGGCGTGGGCGAGTCGCGCCAGTGGATTGACGGTGAAATAAGTATCTAACGAAGTGGAGGCAAGGCAATCGATCAAGTGCAGATCAATTCCTCCATGGTCCATCCGGCTCTCTTTTGAAAGCTGCACCAGCACCACCCGACCAACTACTAATTTCGTGGAGTTTGCTGCGATGTGGATCACATCTTCGAGTTCCAGCCCGATTCGGAATCGGGACTCCGCCACGAACGGCGCGGTAAACCCCGGTTCATAGTGCGGCGTCAGCCCGGTGGCCTCGAATTCGGAAACCTCCTTCGGATAGCGCGCGGAACATTGGTGCGCGGCATCCAGAATTTCCGGATGCAGGTGGTTGATCGTCCAGACTCCGGTCTCAATGAGGTTGGCAAGCGTGTGGCGCTCGACGAGATCGGGCCGACTCACCATCCCCAACAATGCGGGCTCCGAGCCAAGGTGAAGAATGCTGGAAAACGGCGCAAGATTCGTTTGGCCAGTGAAGTCGGTGGTGCCGACCAGGCAGATCGGCTTGACCCCGGGGAGTGACGTCGCGAATTGCACACGAGCCAGCTTTTCCATGGCCGCGAGATCGGCGGCAGTGATCGTTTGCATGTTAGAATGTGCGGATCGAGGAAAGCCCGCCATCCGGCCGGAGGATTTGGCCGGTCATGAATTTGGACGCCGGAGAGAGCAGGAAGGCCACCAGTTGCGCAGTGTCCTCGGGATCGCCGACTTGTTGGAGGGGATGCCGCTTGGCCGAGGCCTCGCGTTTGGCATCGCTGTTGAGCAGGTTTCCCGCCAGCGGGGTATCGGTGAGCGCAGGCGCAATCGCATTCACCCGGATTTTCGGGGAAAGTTCCGCCGCCAGCGCCCGGGTGAGTCCCTCCACCGCGCCCTTGGCTGCGGCAATCGATGCGTGAAATGGCATGCCCTGAGCGACGGCTACGGTGGAAAAAAGCACCACCGAAGCTGATTCAGCGGCTTTCAAGGCGGGCAGCGCCGCTTGAACCGCCGCCGCCGCACCCAGGCAGTTGATCCGGTAATCGTTCAGAAAATCCTCTGCAGTCAGACGGTGAAATGGCTTCAGCGTGATACTTCCGGGAAAATAAACCAACCCGTCGAGCACCGGCGGCAGTTCCAGCGGGCCGGGTGCGAAGGCGTCGAATTCCTGCACCGGAATGCCCAACTCCGCCAAGGGCCGGGGCGTGCGCGCCGCCGCCATCAGTGAAATTCCCGAGGATTTCAGGAAGCGCGCCGTCGCCAGCCCGATCCCCGAATTTCCGCCAATCAATAGTATGGTTCCTGCCATCCCGGAACGTGGGTGGCGTTCAAATCCGGTCAAGGGCCAATCTCACGGGCTTTCGTTTGTCTCTATTGTCGGCCGCCATGAAAAATCTTCCAAGAAATCGCGGTTTTGCGTGTTATCGTCTTTGTTATGAAAGCTTTGATTTGGATTTTCCTCGCCAGCGCGATTTCGTGTCCCAGTGGAATCGCCCAAGAGCCGACCGCCCTCCGCGAAGAACGCGAAAAACTCATCAAGCGTGGCTTGCACCGGGATTTGGTCACCTTCTATGAAGGGAAATTGATGCCGGTTTCCGACGAGGAGTCCGGCAAGGATTTGGCGGTCACTGTCAATGCCCTGCAGGCGCTCAACGCTTGGAAGGAGTTTGACGGTTTGATCGAGCAGGCGATTTCCAGCCACCCGGATAACGCCATCTTGCTCGAAGCCGCTGCGAGGAGCTATCAGCGAGCTCCGCACTGGGGCCGCATGATTGGCAGTGATTTCGAGCGTGACTCTCGTGGCCAATACCGCGGGCGCATGATGCCGGGTGCTGAGCCCGAACCTTCCGCCGGATCGGCGGTGAACGCGTCCTATCGCGACCATGTCCGCTCCCTCCAATTGCTGCGCTTGACACTCGCCGCCGCGCAAGACGACAAGCAGCGTGTGGGCATCTGGAGCGCCATCACTGAAACCCTCCAAAGCCGGGACGCCTGGCAGTTCCAGACCCTCACCCCACTCGACACGCTTCCCGAATGGGGCGAGCCAGGCCCCGAGGGCGGCACGGAAGGAGCCCCGTGGTCGAAGGATGGGCCGGTGCTTTTTGAAACTCCCGCCTCCTGGGAAGCGGCGAAAAACGATGGCGAGCGTTGGCGGTTCTCCCTGGCCGAGCGATCCAGACAGGATCCGCCGAATGCATTCAATCAGACACTCGTGCTCGCCCGCTTCTCGCAGAATCAATTCGGCACGGGAACCCTCTCGTCTTATGGATGGTGGCGGGAGCAGGACCCCGAAAGCGCGAAGGGGATTCTCGAGATGGGCACTCTGGCGGACGACGAATGCCTCGCCAAGACCTCCGACGGTGTCCGTCGTTTCAAACTTCCACCAGAGCATCATTTCATCGCTCTGCATCGCTCCATCCTCGACAAGATCGGGATCGCCGGCGACGAACTCGTCCAGATTTTCCTCAACCGCCGCCAATATCACAAAGCCCGCGAAGTGCTCGAAGAAACCATCGCCAAACACGGCCCGGGCACCAACGACCAACGGAAAAAACTCCTCCAACAAATCACCGGAAATTGGGGCCGCTTCGAACCCGCCGCCACTGTCGCCGCAGGCAACAAGCCGTCGCTGCCGCTTGTTTTCCGCAATGCCTCCGCCATCAAACTCAGCGCCGCACCGGTGGACATGGACGCCGTAATCCGCGACATAGCCGCCTATCTGAAAAGCAATCCGGGTGAAATCGATTGGCAGCGCCTCGATCCATCCACCATCGCCCGCCGTCTCATCACCGGTGACGCGGCCAAATACATCGGCAAGCCCACCTCCAACTGGGAGGCCAAACTCACCCCACGCGAAAATCATCGCGACACCCGCGCCGAGCTCGAAGTCCCGATCAGTGAGGCCGGTGCCTGGTGGATCAGTGGCAACTTGGAAAACGGAAACTCTTTTCACACGCTTGTCTGGGTGATCGACTCCGTGCTCGTCCAAAACAACGTCGCCGGCCAAATGCAATGGTGGGTGGCGGACGCTGCAACAGGGGCCCCCGTCGCCGATGCGGAGATCGAATTCTTCGGCTACCGAACCATCCATCTGGACCGGAAAGCTCCGCTCGCCCGCCGGATGGAAGTCCGCACCAAAACCTTCAATCGCACCACCGATGTCGATGGCAAGACCCTGCTCAAACCCGGCGACTGGGACGAACAGCATCAATGGCTCACTATCGCCCGCAAACAAGACCGCTCCGCCGTCTTTTTCGGCTTCCAACCCTTCAGCGTGGACAGCCCGCAGTATGATAATGGCAACCGCGACATCACCTACGGCATCACCGACCGCCCGCTCTACAAACCCGGAGACACCGCCCACCTGAAGTTTTTCCTCCGCAACGTCGGCTATTCCAAACCCGAAGAATCACGCTGGGCGAATCTAACAGGAAAACTCACGGTCATGAATGGCCGGGGCGAGGAAATCCTTAAAATCGAAAACCTCAAAACCGACGCGCTTGGTGCCGTGGAAACCGAATTCATCATCCCAAAGGACGCGGGGCTCGGCGTTTGGCAGGCAAACTATCAGATTGTGGATCGCGTCTCCGCCTTTGTCAGCTTCAGCGTCGAGGAATACCGGAAGCCGGAATACGAGGTCAAAGTCGAAGCTCCCGAAGAACCCGTTAGAATCGGGGGTAAATTCACCTTCACCGTCAAGGCGAACTACTTCCATGGTCCACCTGTTAGAAAAGCCGATGTTGAGATCATCGTCAAACGCGGTTCCATCGGTGAGCGCTGGTTTCCCGCCGGCCGCTGGGATTGGCTCTACGGTCGCGGCGCATGGTGGATCGGCAGCGAGGCGCCCTGGCATCCCACATGGGAAAAATGGGGCTGCATCCCGCCCTTGCCTCCGTGGTGGCAGGGGAACCTTTGGACACCCGATGAGCTGGTCCTCAAAACCAAAGTGGCCATCGCCGCCGACGGCACCGCCAAGGTGGAAATCGACACCGCCAGCGCCAAGGCCATCCACGGCGATCTCGATGCGAAATACACCATCGAAGCGCGCGTCGTGGATGCCTCCCGCCGCGAGGAACGCGGCACTGGCACGGTCATTGCCGCACGCAAGCCCTTCGAGGTCGTCGTTTGGACTAGCCGTGGCCACACCCTCGCCGGCGAGCAGGTCGAGGCTACTATTTCCGCCGCCACCCTCGCCGGGAAGCCGGTCACCGCTGCCACAGGCTCTTTGAAACTCTATCAACTTACTCCCGGTGAGAACGGCCGCATCGATGAAAAGGAAATCCAATCCTGGCCCATCGAGACCGACGGAGAAGGGGAGTTCCTGCAGAAATTCGCCGCGCCCGCCACCGGTCAATACCGCCTCGCCGCCAGCCTTTCGTTCAAGGACGGCGAAGCCGCCGAGGGTGCCACCATTCTCAACGTCCATGGCCCTGGCCGCAGCGATCCCGGCGATTGGAAATTCGGCCCACTCGAACTCGTCTCCGACAAATCCACCTACGTCCCCGGTGATACTCTGAAGCTTCGCGTCAACAGCGATCAGAACAACGCCCAAGTTTGGCTCTTCCTGCGTATCGCCGGGTCCAGCGGCCGCGAGGCGCGCCGCATCCAGCTCGATGGCAAGAGCCTTGAAGTCGAGGTCCCGCTGGATTTGCAGGACATGCCCAACATGTTCATCGAAGGCGTCACCGTGCACGGCGCGCAGATTCACAAGGCGGTCCGGCAAATCCTCCTGCCACCTGTTAGTAAGCTTATCGAAGTCACCCTCGCACCCGCCAAGGAGCGCGTGAAGCCCCGCGAAACTTCCGCGCTGCGGGTCACTTTGCGCGATTCCGACGGCAAGCCAGTCATCGGCACCGCGGTCTTAACCGTCTATGACAAATCCCTCGAAGCCATCACCGGCGGGCCGAATGTCCCGCCCATCCATGAAAATTTCTGGAGCTGGAAAAACAGCTACTACGGCGGCAGTGGATCGAATTCCATCCCCGGATCACCCGGCAATCTGCTGCGCCCCAAAGTGACTGGCATGCAGACGCTCGGACGTTTCGGCGACGCCGATTGGGGCGGCAAAGGAATGGCCGTTAGGAGTAGCATGAGGGGGGCGGGTATGCCGATGGAGGCGGAAATGGCGGTATCCGACGGCATGGAGATGAAGCTCGCGGCCCCGGCGATGGACTCATCCGTCGCGAATGATGCTGTCACCTCCGTGCCGATCCTGGTCCGCAAAGACTTCGCCGATTTGCTCAAATGGTCCGGCGAGGTGCGAACCGATGCCGAAGGCAACGCAGAAATTCCCCTGGAGTTTCCTGACAATCTCACCACCTGGAAAGCCCGCGTCTGGGTGCTTGGCAAGGACACCCACGTCGGCGAGGGCAGCGCGGAAATCATCACTTCCAAGGAATTGTTAGTCCGTCTCCAGGCCCCGCGATTCCTCGTCGAGCGTGATGAATCCGTCTTCAGCGCCATCGTGCAAAACGATCACGACTCGCCGAAGTCGGTCAAAGTTTTCCTTGAACTCGAAGGTCCTCATCTCGAAGCCATCGACGGCACCGCACAGACCGTGGAAATCGCCGCCAAGTCGGAAGCCCGCGTCGATTGGCGGGTCAGGGCGTTGAGGGAAGGTGAAGCCACCGTTAGAATGCGGGCCGATGCCGGCGACGATGGGGATGCCGTGGAGCGCAAGCTGCCGATCCGTGTCCATGGTATGTTGCGGCAGGATGCGTGGAGCCGTGTCGTCGAGGGCGATCAAGCCGCCGCCACCATCGCCATCGAGGTGCCCGCCGAGCGCCGCCCGGATCAATCCAAACTCACCGTCCGCTTTTCCCCCACCATCGCCGGAGCGGTCGTGGATGCGATTCCTTATCTGGCGAGTTACCCGCACGGCTGCACCGAGCAGACGCTGAATCGTTTTGTTCCCGCCGTCATCGCGCAACAGATGCTCAAGGAGCTCAAGATCGATCTCGCCGAAGTCAAAGCGAAGCGCACCAACCTCAATCCGCAGGAACTCGGCAACGCCGCCGATCGCGCCGCGCAATGGAAACAATGGCAGAACAACCCGGTCTTCGATGCGCTGGAAATCGAAAAAATGGTCGCCAAGGGCATCGAGCGGCTGATGACCATGCAAAACTCCGACGGCGGTTGGGGGTGGTTTTCCGGATTCCGTGAGTCGTCTTATCCGCACACCACCGCGGTCGTGGTGCATGGGTCGTTAGTCGCAAAGGCGAATGGCGCGGTGATCCCGGAAGCGATGCTGAATTCAGGCCTTGGCTGGCTAACGGCTTACGAGCGGAAACAAACCGCCGCGCTGCAGTTGTATGTCGAGCGGCAGGCGCTGCGTGATGCAGGCCGGAAAGTCAAAAGCGATGGCAAATATGAAAAAGCCAGATGCGATGCTGTCGACGCATTCGTCCGTCTGGTGCTCGGCGAGGCGCGGCGTGATTCCGAACCGATGCTAGCGTTCCTCCACCGGGATCGCCTCAGCCTCCCGGTGTATGCCAAGTGTTTGTTAGGTCTCGAGCACCACCGCAAGGGTGATGAAGCGCGCCGCGATGAAGTGATGAAAATGATTTCCCAATTCCTCAAGCGCGATACGGAAAATCAGACCGCTTACCTTGAGCTCGGAAACTCAGGCTACTGGTGGAACTGGTATGGCAGCGAGGTGGAGGCGCACGCGTGGTATCTCAAGCTGTTAGCCGCCGTGAAGCCGCAGGATCCGGACACCCGCGGGCTGGTCAAATATCTGGTGAACAACCGCAAACACGCGACATATTGGGAATCGACCCGGGACACGGCCTTCGCCATCGAGGCGATCGCCGCGTATTTCAAAGCCAGTGGCGAGGATGCGCCGGAGATGGATGTGGAAGTCCTGCTTGATGGCAAATCGCTCAGCAAGGTTTCTATCAACCGTGAAAACCTGTTCACCTTTGATGGAACTGTTCTTCTAACAGGTGGTGAACTGGCCACCGGCAAGCATCAGATCGAGCTCCGTCGCAGCGGCAAGGGCAGCCTCTACGCGAATGCTTATCTCGAAGTCTTCACGCTTGAGGACAAACTCCGCGCCGCCGGACTCGAAGTGAAGGTAGCGCGCAAGGTTTCCAAGCTCATCGCCCTCGAAATGGAAACCGAAGTGCCCGATGCCACCGGCCTGATCACGAAACAAGCGGTCGAACGCTTCCGCCGCGAACCGCTCGCTGACGGGGCGAAACTCGCTTCCGGCGACCGCATCGAAGTGGAGCTCATTCTCGAAAGTAAAAACGACTACGAGTATCTCATTTTCTCCGATGCCAAGGCTGCCGGCTTCGACGCGCTCGACGCGCTCAGCGGTTACATCGACGGCGGCTCCGGCTTCAGCGCCTACATGGAGCCCCGCGATCAAACCATGGACTTTTTCATCCGCGCCTTACCACGCGGCACCCACAGCATTCGCTATCAACTCCGCGCCGAGGCCCCCGGAATCTACAAAGCCCTGCCCGCCACCGCCGAAGCGATGTATGCCCCGGAACTGCGTGCGAACTCGGAAGATCTTCGATTGGAAATCTCCAAATGAGTTTGCTCAACCGAAGAAGAAGATGGTAAAGCGATGCAGCTACACGTGCCGCCGAATCGCTTGTAGCGGCGTCTCTATGAGCGTCGACGCAGATGATGTGTGCGAAGCCTCTTCATTGGCGTTCTCTTTCACCCCACGGCCTCTGGGCCAGTTAGCGGCGGTCATAGACGCGCCGCTACACGGCGCGGAGGGGAGGGGAGGCGGGCGCCGCTGAATCGCTTGTAGCGGCGTCTCTATGAGCGTCGACGCAGATGATGTGTGCGAAGC